>CAIJPI010000042.1 GCA_903822525.1 uncultured Bacteroidales bacterium
AATGGAAAACTATTCATTACAAACCCTGCTGAGACTTTACAGGAAATAACTATTTACTCAGCAGTTGGGAAAATGGTAAATACGATACTCTCTGCTGAGAATAGTCAAGAAGTTAGGATTCTCTAAATAAGGTAATTACGCAGAAATAAGAAAGAAATAAATATGCCGGCAAAGAGTTTTCAGGATCTAATCGTTTGGCAAAAGGCACATCAGTTGGTTTTGTCGATTTATCAATTTAGTGAAGTTTTTCCTGGAAAAGAAATGTATGGTTTAACTTCGCAATTGAGAAGAGCAGTAGTTTCAGTTGCTGCGAATATTGCTGAAGGATTTAAGAAAACCGGGAAACGGGATAAAATTCGCTTTTTGAATGTCGCTCAAGGCTCGCTCGAAGAATGCCGGTATTATTTAATCTTAGCAAAGGACTTAAAATATGGTGAAAACAAAAATTTGGATGAAAAAGCAGAAGAGGTTAGTAAATTGATTGAAGCATATAGCAAAGCAATTCTTACTTCTATCTCTTGAATTCTGTCCTCTGTCTTCTGTCCTCTGTCTTCTGTCTTCTGTCTTCTGAATTCTGTCTTCTGTCTTCACAAATATGAAAATAAATTTTAACCAAACTCCAACATAAAAAGAATGCAGGAATTTGAACCAAAAATCGTGGCATTTGTGTGCAACTGGTGTACGTATGCCGGTGCCGACCTCACAGGAACGAGCCGGATCAAGTATGACGCCAACGTTAAGATTATCCGTTTTCCGTGTACAGGCCGTATTGACTTTATGATCCTGATGAAAGCGTTCGAAAACGGAGCCGACGGGATTATAGTATCGGGCTGTCATCCCAATGATTGCCATTACAGCACCGGCAATTTTCATGCACGTCGGCGGTGGATCGTTTTCCGTAACCTGCTCAATTTCGCAGGTATCGAAACCGAACGCATCCAGTTCAGCTGGGTTTCGGCTGCCGAAGGATTTAAATGGGCCGATGTGGTGAATAATACAGTGAAAAAAATCAGGGAGTTTGGCCCTAACGAAAATTATAAGAAGATAGCCGTTTCCACTTTATTTAACGAGGAGGGTACCAGCAATGAGTGAACTAATTAAAAAAGTAACCCAATTACTGAACGATAAAACTGTTGACGTTTTTATCGGTTACGGAAAAGGTTCGGCCGACCGTATCAGGGCTATTTTTGTGCGATCAGCGGAGCAGACCGAGAAACTTGTATTGAATTCTGCCTGTACCCAAAATCTGGCCGGGTATATTCTTAAACAAGAAGTAAAACATCTTGGGAAAATTGGCGTACTTGCCAATGTCGCAGCACTCAGAAGCATGCTGCAACTTGCTTCCGAGTTCCAGGTAAAAGATGGCGAGGTTCTGGCCCTGTTTGCAAATCCTGACGGAACACTGACCGAATTCATTGATTTTCATTCGATAGAGGTATTTCTGACAACAACCGATACCGGAATAACTTCTGACGAGCAGGAACGTATTGCTCAACTTGAGGCTTTAACGGTTTCGGAACGATGGAACTTCTGGAACAAGGAATTTGAAAAATGCATAAAGTGTTATGCTTGCAGGGCTGCCTGCCCAATGTGTTATTGCCATAGGTGCACTACCGATGTAAATCAGCCGCAATGGATTCCGGTTGCCAGCCACGAGCGGGGAAACCTCGATTATCACCTGATGCGTGCCATGCACCTTGCCGGCCGCTGTGTAAATTGTGGTGAATGTGCCAGCGCCTGCCCTATGGATATTCCGCTTAACCTGCTCACCTACCAGCTGATCAGCCCAATCAAAACTGGCTTTGGAGCTACTGCAGGAATGAAAGCAGATGCTGTTTATGCCCTGTCGACCTACAAACCCGATGATAAGGAGAACTTCATTATCTGACCCATGGAGAAAGAACTAAAAATACTGAAATACAGCGACTTGTCGAAATTAATCGAAAGGTTCCATGCAAAGGGATTTCCTGTACTGGCACCTGTTCGTAAAGGGAAAGTCGTTGAAATTGAACTGGTCGAATCGCTCGGAGATATTGCTCTTGATGTGCTGCTCTCGACACAGTCAGCAAAAAAGACAGCATTTCCCAAAGTGGAAAAAGTGCTGAAATATACGCTGGCGAAATCAGGTGTTACACAACATCCTGTCGATCCTGATACTGCAAGGGAAACGATACTTTTTGGTGTCAGGCCTTGCGATGCATCAGGGTTTAAGTCACTGGATGCTATTTTCGGCGAAGCCCCCGGCGATCAGTTCTACCTTAAGAAGAAGGAAAAGACGGCAATTATCTCATTTTCCTGCCCTGAAGCAGATGAATATTGTTTCTGTACTTCAGTAGGCGGAGGCCCGGGAAATACAGCCGGAAGCGATCTGCAGTTTACAGGAATTGGCAAGGATGAAATTTTTGTTGAAATTCTTACAGAAAAAGGGAAGCAAATAGCTGCCATTTTTGCTGATCTGCTAAGCGATTCGCCTGCAGGAATTGATAAGACTAAATTCCTTGCTGATGTAAAAGTTGTGTTTGATAGCGATAAAGTGGTTGAAAATACTTCTGCTTCGTTCAACAATGCTGCTCTCTGGCTCGAACAATCGCTCAGGTGTATCGGATGCGGTGCATGTGCTTTTGTGTGCCCTACCTGTGCTTGTTTCGATTTTCAGGATGAGCAGAATACAAAACAAGGCGTGAGATTAAGGCTTTGGGATTCCTGTGGATTCTCACTCTTTACACTGCATACTTCAGGACATAATCCACGCGAAGTACAGAGCCAGAGGTGGAGGCAGCGGATTATGCATAAGTTCTCGTACATGCCTCAGCAACTTCATGTTGTAGGTTGCGAAGGATGCGGACGATGTTCAAGAGCTTGTCCGGTGGATATGAATATTAAGGAACATTTGACGGCGATTGCACAAGTTGGTTAAATTCAGAGTGCTTTGTTCATAGATAAAACACAAAGCACATTTCAACTAACAGTGCACTCAGCACATAGCACTAATAAAATAACCCAGCATACAAAATACTATGGAACAACAGAATATTTACCAGCCTTACCTCATGGAAATCGAAAAGATTACTGAGGAGGCACCAATGGTCAAAACATTCCGGTTGAAATTCACTAACGAAGAAGAAGGAAATAATTTCTCGTTTCGTACAGGACAGTTTGGCGAGTACTCCGTTTTTGGTGAAGGAGAGGTAACTTTCTGCGTTGCCTCACCGCATACCAGAAAAGGATATATCGAGTGCACTTTCAGGGAAGCCGGGCGGGTTACTACTGAGCTTGCCAGCCTTAACGAAGGCGATACCATTGGTTTCAGGGGGCCTTACGGAAATATTTTTCCTATTGATGACTGGAAAGGCAAGAACCTGCTTTTTATTGCCGGCGGAATAGCACTACCTCCTATGCGGAGCGTGATATGGTCGTGCCTCGATCAGCGCGACCAGTTTAAAGATATTTCAATTCTGTATGGAGCTCGTTCGGTAGCAGATCTTGTATACAAACAAGAACTGGAGGAGTGGAAAGAACGTCCTGATGTTAATCTGGTTACAACTGTTGACCCGGGAGGAGAGACGCCCACCTGGAAAGGCGATGTTGGGTTTGTTCCTACTATTCTCGACAGGATGAAACCAGTAAGTGAAAATACCATCGCCATAGTATGTGGTCCACCGGTCATGATCAAATTTACATTTCCGGTACTCGAAAAATATGGTTTCAGTGATGACCAGGTTTTTACCACCCTCGAAAACAGGATGAAATGTGGCCTTGGAAAATGCGGACGATGCAATGTAGGTAAGGTTTTTGTTTGTAAGGATGGACCGGTTTTTTCACGGACTCAGCTTAAGGACTTACCTGACGAATACTAAGGTTTATAGAGATCATAAAAAAGACCTGCCGGAAACTCCCGCAGGTCTTTTTTTTGGTTTTGATTCAGGAGAATGGTCTGATAATATAGGAATCGTAAACTGAGAAATAAAGAAATCAGTCTTTCTAAACAATTTCCGAATACAATCTCATAAACTGCACTCTTTCGAATTCTGCAGGGTTTTTAATGCTTTGCTGGTTCATTTTACCTCTGAAATCATCAATGCTTGCATATCCTTTGGCATCCATCCATTTTTCTACTCCTTCGATAATATCTGTTATAACTGAATAGCCTTGTTTATAGATGGCGGATACAACTTCTACAGCAGTTGCCCCTGCCAGGAGTTGTTTGATTGCGGTTTCAGCGGTATGGATACCTGTTGTGGCAATAAGCGGGCATTCGACCCTGCCCGACAGTAATGCTATCCAGCGCAGCACATGCGAATACTCTGATGGATCACTCAGCAGATACTTTGAGTGTATTTCTAACTTGTTAATATCGATATCAGGATGAAATGGCCTGTTAAAGAGCACCAATCCGGCGACGCCTGTCTTCGAAAGTTCAATGGCTGAGGTTGCAAGACCTGAGAAATAATATCCCATTTTCAGAGCAACAGGTATGCTTACCTGTTGCAAAACAGCAGTAAGTATATCAAAGTATATCTTTTCGTTCTCAGCCGAATTTTTCATGGTGTTCGACGGGAGCACGTAAACGTTTAGTTCCAGCGCATCGGCGCCTGCTTCTTCTATCCTGCGTGCAAAATAATGCCAGTCGTATGCAGTAGTACAGTTTATACTGGCGATTATCGGGATATCAACAGCTTTCTTTGCCTCCGAAACAAATGTCAGGTATTTCTGAAGGGTGAGGTCCTTTGCATGATCTGTAAGGTAGCTGTACGCTTCTTCATAATCATATTCACGTTCTTTCAGAACTGACTGGTATCCTTTATTGAATGAATTTCCATTTTCTTTTTCGGTTTCATTCAGGTAGCTATCCATTTCATGAAGAATCTGTTCCTCGAAAATTGATTTCAAAACTACCGCGCCAGCTCCGCATGCTGCAGCTTGTTGTACTCCGGCCACAGTCCCGGTCATTCCTGAACTACCTATGATTACAGGATTTTTTAATTTTAATCCAAGATACTGTATCGATAAATCAGCCATAAAAATTCTTTTTAATGCGATGTAAATATAGTAACAAAGATAAATACTCTTGCATATTATAAATGCTATAATTGAATAATATTTGTCAGATTAAACAATAAATAAAGCGGTACTCAATTTCAGGATTTCAGGTGCCGCTTAAAGGCTGGCAGCCTTGAATTGTTTTATGTGATAAGATTTATTAATACAAGTTTAATTATAAGATATGCAGCTATTTAGATATACTTTAATTGAAAAAGTATAGTCAGAAAGTGTCTTGGTTTATATAGGAAGCTTCCAAACAAAAATTCCTAGCACAACTACTGCTATTCCGCATAAAATGATTATTCCAGCATTGAGTTTACTCACAACAATAGGATGCAGATGATCACTTTCGGTATAGATTTCCCGCACAACAAAGAAATAATAATAAACCCCAACTACAGCCATCAGAATTGCAAAAATGGATATAGCAAGATACCCCTGGCTGATGGATAATACAAATACCTGGTATTTTGCCATAAACCCTGCGGTTGGTGGAATTCCAGCCAGCGAAACCAGTAATATAGTTGTAAATACTGCAATCCATGGTTTTTTCTTGTATAATCCCTGGAAAATATAAAGGGTCTCGAGCCCGTTTGAAGCACGTTTTACAAGGATAAATATAATAAACAAAGGAACAGTGGCCAGTGAATAAACGAAAGTGTAATACAACAGAACCGATGCCGACGTATCGTGCTGCGAAAGCATGGCAAGCATAATAAATCCGCTGTGCGCAATAGCTGAATACGCAAATAAACGCTTGAAGTTGGTTTGTCGTAATGCAGCTAGATTGCCAATCAGCAGCGACAAGCCAGTCATAACCCACAATGCTTTTTCGAGTGGCACAGGCAAAGGCAGCAATCCCATACACAACAAACGGTAAAATGCTGCAAAGCCTGCGGTTTTTACCACAGTTGCCATAAAGGCAGTCACCAGCGTGGGAGCACCTTCATAAACATCAGGACTCCAGAAATGAAAAGGCGCCACTGCTACTTTAAATGCAACTCCAATCACAATAAAGAGCAGTCCTATCATAACCATTGGGGGCAGATTCCCGTGAAACTGGGCAAGATATATTTTTATTTCAGGAAGGTAAAAGGTTGCTGAAGCGCCATATACCAGCGCAATGCCAAATAAAAAGAAAGCAGTGGCGAAGGAACCCAGCATAAAATATTTGAATGAGGCTTCATTCGACCTGAAGGATGCTTTTTTGCCTCCAGCAAGTATATACAACGGAATGGATAAAATTTCAATTCCCAGGAACAGCATGATAAGGTTCGAAAAGGAAGTCATCAGGAAGGCACCCGTAAGTGCAAAAATCATAAGTGCATATTGTTCGGCAACATGCAGTTCCATGCGCTGGTAATAGTCGATTCCAAAAAGAAAAATAATGATTGTGATGATGATCATTGAAACATTGAATGCTATCGAGAAATTATCGAAAATGATCATGTCATGGAAATACTTTGAGTCGAGCCCCCAATCCTTCAACGAAAGGATCAGTGTTATCAGCAGCCCGGTTATGGCAACAGGCGACAATATAGTCTTGTTCTTTGTCAATCCCAGGTAAAGGAGTATTATTCCAAGAACCGTTGTGAAAATTAGTGCGCTCATTTTATTTCAGTGATCAGAATGTTTCTAAATAGTATTTCAGTGTACCCAAGCCGACATAACTTCAGTAGCAGGAGTCAAAAGGTTTTGCATACTTTTGACAGTTTGTTCAACCAGGTTAAAAATCGGCTGAGGATATACCCCCAAGGCAAGGATAATCAGAACCAAAGGGAGCAGAAAAAAGTAATCTAAAGGCTTTAAATCTGTTTTGCTTTCATAGTTCACCTCTTTATTCCCCAGCATCACTCTTTGGTATGCGTACAGCATATAAATTGCACCAAGTACCATTGTAATTCCTCCAACAAGTGCAAACCAGACAGATTGATGAAAGAGACCGGTAATCATCAGGAATTCCCCTACAAATCCGGCTGTAAGCGGAAGCGCAATAGAACCAAGTACTACCATGAGGAAAAGTACCGACATCTTTGGAGCATGGAGCTTTAAACCGCCCATCATTGGTAATTCAAGCGTGCCGGTCTGCTTTTCGATACTGTATACCATGTAAAACAATGCAACAATGGTTACTCCGTGGCTGATAACCTGGAAAAGGAGCCCTTGCAACGCATAATAGTTCAAAACAAACATGGCGGCTACCATCAATGAAATATGAGCCATCGAAGAGAAGGCTATAAGTTTTTTCAGGTTTGTCTGCCTGAATGCTATGATTGAAGCATAAATCACCCCGATAAGACTAAGTACTATAACTGTGTTTTGCCAGAACAACACGCCCAGAGGAACTATAGGGAACAGAAACCGCAAGGCACCATAAATCCCCATTTTTGTCATCACCCCGGCCAGAATCATGACTCCCTGTGTTGACGCCATAGTATAGGTTGGAGGCTGCCAGGTATGGAAAGGAAATACGGGCATCTTTATTGCAAATGCTATAAAGAGTATCCAGAAAAGCCAGATTTGGGTGTTTGCCGGGATTATAAGCTGGCTGAAAGCCAAAAAGTCGGTGGAATGGGGCGAAGGCGTTAACTGATAAAGGAAAATGATTCCAAAAAGCAGAATAAGGCTACCTGTTAAGGTATAGATGAAGAATTTAAATGTGATTGCCCTGCGGTTTGCACCACCCCACAATAGAAGGATGAAATAAACCGGAATAAGTGCCAGTTCCCAGAAAACGTAAAACAGGAAAGCATTTTGTGCCAGGAAAACTCCTATCAATGCTGACTGCGTAAAAAGTATCAGCGCATATAAGACCGGAACCTGTTTCTGCTCGTGTTTGAACCCTGCCAGTATGATAAAAGGGAAAAGCAGGTTGGTCAGCAACAGCATGATCGAACTTATTCCATCATATCCCAGCGAGAAATCTGTTCCCAGGAAATTTATCCAGGAGACAGAAAAACGGGTAGCTGGCAGAAAAAAGACAAGCGATACTGTGAGAAAAAGGGTAAGAATAGCCGATGAAAGTGCCACCACTTTTACAGCAGCAGCATTCCTGACTCCCAACAGTGTGAAGCCGGTTATAAAAGGGATTAAAAGTATGAGCAGTAACATCATGGTTTCAGACTATCAGGATAAAAACGATGAATAAAAGAATTCCAGCCACCATGGCAAAAAGATAAAAACTCATATTGCCCTGTTGCAGTTTACGGATAAGAGAGCCAAGCCTGGATGTGGCTTTGCCAATTCCGTCGACGGCAGGATCAAGAACTGTATTTTCAACTTTATGAAAAAGAAACCCGGATAAGAATCCAAAGGGCTTTTCAAAAGCGAAAATGTAAATTTCGTCGAAGTAGAATTTATTGAAAATAATTTTGCCAATCCATGACATGCTTGCTTCGTCGGAAGCCGGAATCACTGCTTTTTTCACAAATGTCCTGTAAGCAAATAATATAACAAGGCTGATCAACGAAAGTGGTACTAATGTCAGAACAATTTCAGTAGTCATGCTTAGCCCTTCCGTCGTTTTTGAAAAGACAGCTGTCTGGAGGAAGGTGCTGAAATTCGAATTTCCCCCGAACAATGATGGAATGTTCAGGAATCCTCCAAAAACAGAAAGGACAGCCAGGATCATTAAAGGGATAGTCATCACCCCTGGCGATTCATGTGGATGTGCACCATCAAGACGCTGATCGCCGAAAAAGACAAGGTACAGCAGCCTGAACATATAAAAACAGGTCAGGAGGGCACCTGCAAGTGCCAGGATATAAATTAAAATACTGTGTTCAAATGCCTGGTTCAGTATGAGATCCTTGCTGAAGAATCCTGAAAATGGTGGTATTCCGCTAATAGCAAGGGTAGCAGCAAGAAATGTGAAATAGGTAAGAGGCATTTTCTTTCGTAAGCCACCCATTTTTCGTATATCCTGTTCGCCGCTCATGGCATGAATCACGCTTCCTGCTCCCAGGAAAAGCAGGGCTTTAAAGAAGGCATGTGTAGTAAGGTGAAAAACAGCCGTTGAATAGGCACCAAGTCCTAAAGCGATGAACATATAGCCCAGTTGCGATACAGTTGAATAAGCAAGGACCTTTTTTATGTCATTCTGCTTTAATCCGGTTATAGCCGCCATTATTGCCGTTGCCGAACCGATAATGATAATGATGTTAAGTGTAATAGGTGCTAGGTTGTACAGAATGCTCGAGCGGGCTATCATATAAATACCAGCTGTTACCATTGTAGCAGCGTGTATGAGTGCCGAAACAGGGGTGGGGCCTGCCATAGCATCAGGTAGCCATGTAAATAACGGAATCTGAGCGCTCTTACCTAATGCTCCTATTAATAGAAACAAAGTGATAAGGGTAATTGCGGTAGTTCCGGATGAGAGTGTTGAAGCCTGGGTGAAAACTTCAGAGAAAGTGACTGTTTTAAATGTAAAAAAAATAAGGATGATCCCCAGTATAAAGCCCAGGTCACCGATACGGTTCATCACAAAAGCTTTGCGGGCGGCGTAATTGAATGCCGGATTTTTAAACCAGAAACCTATAAGCAGGTAGGAACACAAACCAACACCTTCCCAACCGATGAAAAGCACAAGGTAATTGGCACCCATAACGAGTAGCAGCATGCTGAAAGTAAATAAATTCATCTGGGCAAAAAACGAATTTACACGCTCATCGTCGTGCATATACCCGATAGAATAAATATGGATAAGTGCCCCAACTCCTGTAATGATAAGCATCATCGTCAAGGAGAGATGATCGATCAGGAACGCAAACGGGATATTCATGCCGCCAATCGAAATCCAGTTAAAAAGAGTTACAGTTGCCGAAACACTGCCGGATGAACGAAGAGAAAAGAACAGTACTGCTGTGAAAACAAAGGATAAAAGAACCATCAAGCTGGCAATTATTCCAGCCTGCTTATGCTTTAGCCGCCTGCCCGATAGTCCTGTCAAAAGGAAACCTATCAGCGGAAAGGCAGGAACGAGCCATGCGAGATTGATATATGAAATTGGTTCTACCATTTTAAGCGGTTCAAGAGATTAATATCCACCGATTCAACATTGCGTTTCATCATCACTACTATCGAAAGACCGACTGCAACTTCGGCAGCAGCAACAATCATGATAAAAAACACAAAGACCTGCCCTGCAGGGTCTGAATGGTATGAAGAGAATGCCGTAAGCAGCAGGTTTGCCGAATTAAACATAAGTTCCAGACACATGAGTACAGCTATGATATTCCGCCTGAACAATACGCCCATAAGCCCGATGCTGAAAAGCGCTACACTCAGCATAATATAGCTGTCTAAAGGGATGATCTGTATGGCTGATGATATTTCTTTCATAAAATTGAGCTATAAGCTATGAATTGTTCATGTAATAATATACTTACTGATTCGAGCATTATTCGTTTTAGTTATCTTTCTTTCCAAACATAACCGCTCCTACCATAGCCGAAATAAACAGTACCGACGACATTTCGAAGGGTAGCAGGAATTCGTGGAATAAGGCTTTTCCAACTTCTTTTACCAGGCCTATATCTCCGGTAAAGGGGTAACGGGGATGTATTTCGAAAGTTTGACGGGTTGCTGCCAGAACAACAAGAAAAAATAGTCCTCCGGTCACAACTGCCGAAATTCTTGTTAACTGCGATTTCTGAGGTATAATAGCTTTATTCAGGTTCAACAGCATGATCACAAACAGGAAAAGAACCATGATAGCCCCGGTGTACACAATAATATGCACTACTGCCAGAAACTGGGCATTTAAAAGTATGTAATGACCAGCCATTGCTATAAAACAGATGATCAGGTAAATAACACTGTTAATAGGATTCGTCGAGAATACTACCAACAGGGCACTTATGATCATGATGGCCGAAAGCATGTAGAATAGGAAGGTCATTATATTCTGATTTAACTGTTTAGTGAGGTAGATTTATTTGTTATGGGCAAAACGTTTTTCCAGTTTGAACTTATTCACATTCTCCGTTTGACGGGCTGATATATCAATCCGTTTTGAAGGATCAAGGGGTTCAACCAGCATATCCTTTCCATAAATAAAGGGTTTGCGCTTATATTGCGAAGCAACAATACGGTCAGTCAGGAATATCGCTTCCTTTGGGCAGGCATCCTCACAATCTCCACAGAAAATGCATCGCAGCATATTTATTTCGTAAACTGCAGCATATTTCTCCTCACGATAAAGGTTTTCTTCTCCCGGTTTCCGCTCTGCCGCAATCATAGTAATTGCTTCGGCCGGGCAGGCAACAGCGCACAGCCCGCATGCAGTACAGCGTTCGCGACCTATGTCGTCACGTTTTAACACATGCTGCCCACGGTAAACCTTGCTGAATTCACGTTTCTGTTCAGGATAACTTATGGTGGTTTTCTTGCCGAAAAAATGTTTAAGCGTAATGAACATGCCTTTTACAATGGCAGGGATATAAATCCTTTCCATAAAGGTCATCTTCTTATCCGAAACTACTTTCGATCGGTCAGTTAACATTTGCATGGAGGTCCGGATTAGGTTAGTTCAGTGAAATAGTAATAAACACCGGTTGCCAGGATGTTGAAAATAGCTAGCGGTATAAGCCCTTTCCATCCCAGGTTCATCAGCTGGTCGTAACGGAAGCGGGGTAAGGTCCACCGAATCCACATGAAAAGGAAGATCATGCTTAATATCTTAACGAAAAAGAATGCTGTACCCAGCAGAGTAACCGTGTTTGGCGAAAGTCCAAGCTGGTCGATGAAAGGCATGTTGTATCCGCCAAAATATAAAGTTGTTATAACTGCTGACGAAATAAACATATTAATGTATTCGGCAAAGAGGTAAAAGCCGAGTTTCATCGAACTGTATTCGGTATGATAGCCGCCTATCAGCTCAGTTTCGCATTCAGGAAGATCGAAGGGAGCACGGTTGGTTTCAGCGAAAGCACAAGTAATAAATATCAGGAATCCCAGTGGCTGGTAAAAGATATTCCAGTGCATACCATGCTGTTGGGTGACTATATCGTGAAGGCTCAGCGAACCGGTTGTAATAACCAGGGCGACAATCGACATACCCATAGCCAACTCATAGCTTATCATTTGTGAAGCAGCGCGAATGGCTCCAAGCAAAGCATACTTGTTGTTTGAAGCCCAGCCACCAATCATTATACCATATACACCAATTGAAACCATGGCGAATACATATAGGATTCCAATATTCAGATCAGCAATCTGCATGGAGAATTCACGACCACCAATTATCAAAGTTCCTCCCCAGGGTATCACTACACCCGTGAGCAAAGCCGTTGTCATAGCAATAGAAGGGCCTAAAATAAATAACGTCCTGTTTGCTGTTAGCGGTATTATCTCTTCCTTCATAAACATTTTAACCCCGTCGGCCAGCGGCTGTAACAACCCGAAAGGGCCGGCGCGGTTAGGGCCCCGACGGTCCTGCATAAATGCTGCTACTTTTCGCTCCCCATAGGTCGAATACATGGCTACCAGCAGGGTGACAAGTAATATTATAAACAGAAAAATGGTTTTGTATAAAAGTATAGTCCAATCCATGTCAAAGTCTTAAGCTGCAGTTATACATGTAGAAATATTTTCATGATGATTTAACATCTGTTTATTGATTGTATTAAAATTCAGGCTCTGTGGTTCCTGGTGTTTTGAGTTTTTCGTAATGATTCTGCGAGATAACTGAATGCCTTTCAATAGCCCTGGGTCCTTCAATAATCCAGTCGCTGGCATCCTTGTGATGAAAACGGCAATCGTTACAGATATACTCTTCCAGTTCTCCGTATTTATCCTTTCTTCCGGTAACGCGCAAAATTTCTGATCCTTTCATCCAGATGGCTGTTTTGCCGCTGCAAGTCGGGCATTCGCGGTGTGCATCGAGAGGTTTTGTAAACCACACACGGCTTTTAAACCTGAAAGTCTTGTCAGTTAAAGCCCCTACAGGGCAAACATCAATCATATTGCCTGAAAAATCGTTGTCGATCGCTTTTGAAATATGTGTACCGATTTCCGAGTGATCGCCACGACCCAGTACGCCATGAACCCTTTTGTCAGTCAACTGATCGGCAACCATAACACAACGGTAACAAAGTATGCATCGGTTCATGTGCAGTTTTATATAATCGCCAATGTCAACCGGTTCAAAAGTTCTGCGTTCTTCTACAGTGTTAGTATCTTCAAGCCCATGCTCATACGAAAGGTCCTGCAGGTGACACTCACCAGCCTGGTCACAGACCGGACAATCGAGCGGATGGTTGAGCAGTAAGAATTCGGTGATTGCCTGTCTGCTTTCCATTACTTCGGGTGAGGTAGTATTCTGTACCACCATACCATCCTGCACTGCAGTCCGGCATGCGGCTACAAGTTTAGGCAAAGGACGTATATCTTTCGATGAGGAGCGGGAAACTTTTACCAGGCATGTCCTGCATTTCCCGCCACTGCCTTCCAGTTTTGAGTAATAGCACATTGCCGGAGGCACTACACTGCCGCCAATCTGGCGGGCAGCATTCATGATGGTTGTACCAGCCTCGACTTCAACCTCTATTGTATCGATTGTTACCTTTAAAAGGGGCATTTCTGTAGTTTTACATGTTCTTCAAATTCTTCGCGGAAATGACGGATCGCACTGGCAACAGGCCATGCTGCAGCGTCGCCAAGCGGGCATATAGTATTTCCTTCAATATGTTTCGAAACAGACACAAGCAGGTCAATATCTTTCATGGTGCCTTGCCCGTTTTCGATGCGGTGCAGTATTTTTTCCATCCAACTGGTGCCTTCCCTGCAGGGACTGCATTGCCCGCACGATTCATGGTGGTAAAACCGTGCAAAAGTCAGCAGGTTTTTAACAATGCAGGTTGTTTCGTCCATTACAATAAAACCGCCGGAGCCTAACATGGTACCCGACTGGAATCCTCCTTCCGACAGCGACTCATAACTCATCAGACGAGGTTCACCAGCGGCAGTTTTAAGAATGAGGCTGGCTGGAAGAATTGGAACCGACGATCCTCCGGCAACAACAGCCTTCAGTTTGTGCCCGTTTCTTATGCCGCCACAATATTCATCACTGTATATAAACTCTTCAACCGGAAGACCGAGTTCTATTTCGTATACTCCCGGTTTTTTGATGTGTCCGCATGCCGAGATGAGTTTTGTTCCTTTACTGTTTTCCACACCGATGGCTGCATAGGCTTCGCCTCCGTTATTGAGTATCCAGGGCAGAGCTGCAATAGTTTCTACATTGTTAACAACCGTGGGGCAGCCGTATAATCCAACCAAGGCAGGAAATGGTGGTTTGATACGCGGATTGCCCCTCTTGCCTTCGAGCGATTCGAGTAGGGCAGTTTCTTCACCGCATATGTATGCACCTGCACCTGGCTGACAGTACAAATCGAGCGAATATCCACTGCCAAGTATGTTTTGGCCAAGGAAGCCTTGTTTATACGCTTCTTCAATGGCTTTTTCAATAATACGTAACACATAAAATAATTCACCCCTTACATAGATATATGCAGATCCTGCACCAAGGGCATAGGCACCCAGTATCATCCCTTCAATAAGCTGATGAGGGTTTCGCTGACCAATATACCTGTCTTTAAAGGTTCCAGGCTCGCTTTCATCGAAGTTACAGACAAAATACCTTGGTTTCTCACTTTTTTTATCAATAAAACCCCATTTCATGCCTGCAGGAAATCCTGCTCCACCACGCCCACGCAGACCCGATTTCGTAACTTCACCGGTTACCTGGTCAGGGGTCAGGTTCTTTAAGGTTTTCACCACCGAAGAATATCCGCCCAGCTGCCTGTAAACCTCGAAGTTGGCCAGACCAGGTACGTCAATATTGTTTAATAGGATTTGGGTAGCCATTATAACAGGTAAGGATTTGTATGCGAAATTTTATTTTCTTCCTGCCATTTGTCAAGCAGCACATCTGCTTTTTGAGGAGTAAGATTTTCGTGGTATTCGGTTCCAACCTGTATTACGGGTGCGTTACCGCATGCTGCAAGACATTCAACGGTTTTAAGCGTGAACCTGCCATCAGGAGTTGTTTCACCGGGCTTAATTCCCAGGCGCTTTTCGAAATGAGCCAGAAGTTCTTCGGCACCGTTCAGCCAGCATGGCCCGGTCTGACAAACTTCAATAACACAGTTGCCGACAGCTTGTAAATTAAACATGCTGTAAAACGATGCTACTTCATATACTTCGATGGGTTGTAAATCGAGCAAAGAAGCAACATAATCCATTGTTTCGGCACTAAGCCATCCGTTATTCTCGGCTTGAGCGATATGTAATACAGGAAGTAAGGCTGATTTTTGCCTGCCTTCAGGGTAGCGTTTAATGATCTGTCGTACAAGCGCTAACGTATCGCTGTTAAATTCAGTCAGGTTGAGCTTTTTTTGCATTTATGCTTCTTCAAGGTTTCTTGTAAGCGTGATTTTATATATTTTAGTAATTAAGCATCCAGTTCTCCGGCAATAACATTCATCGAACTCATGGTAAGAATTGCATCCGACAACATATTGCCTTTCACCATCTCAGGATACGCCTGATAATAGATAAAGCAAGGCCGGCGGAAATGCAGCCTCGAAGGGGTGCGTCCACCATCACTCACCAGGTAAAATCCCAGTTCGCCATTAGCTGCTTCAATGCAATGGTATACTTCACCGGCAGGAATATCGGTTTCGCCCATCACAATTTTGAAATGCCATATCAGAGCTTCCATGTTGTTGTATACTTTCTCTTTGGGAGGCAGCACAAATCGTGGATCACTGGCAAAATAGGTCTCTTTATCCTCCATTTTATCAAGTTTCACCAGCGCCTGCTCAATAATATGAAGGCTTTGATACATTTCCTCCTGGCGCACCATAAATCGGTCGTAAGTATCCCCACTCTGCCCGATCGGAACTATAAAGTCGAATTCTTCGTACGAACTGTAAGGGTTCATTACCCTTACATCATAATCCACTCCACAGGCACGTAGGTTAGGTCCTGTAAATCCGTATGCTAGCGCCCTTTCAGCCGAAAAAGCGCCTACGTTTATAGTACGATCCATAAATATGCGGTTCCGTACCAGGAGATTTTCAAATTCTTTAAGTTTTGCAGGCACTGTTTTCAGAAAATGCCTGATCTTTTCCCAAGCTTTTGGACTGAAATTACGCTCGAACCCGCCAATCCGGCCCATATTGGTTGTTAGCCTGGCACCACAGATTTCTTCGTAAATTTCGTAAATAAATTCCCTGTCCTGGAATACATAAGTGAATCCTGTCAAAGCACCACTGTCGACAGCAATAACGCTGTTGCATATCAGGTGATCGGCAATACGGGCAAGTTCCATGATCACAACGCGGAGGTAGTCAACACGCTTTGGAATTTCAATGCCGAGCAACTTCTCTACAGTCATATGCCAGCCCATGTTATTGAGCGGCGATGAACAATAATTTAACCTGTCGGTAAGCGGGGTGATCTGGTAGAAAGGACGTCGTTCCGCAATTTTTTCAAAAGCCCGGTGTATATATCCGATAGTTTGTTCGGTACTTACAATAAATTCACCATCCATCAACATGATATTCTGGAATACACCATGTGTAGCAGGATGAGTTGGCCCTACATTGAGTGTGTTATACTCCTTAGGCTCTTCTGCTTTTATAACATCTCTTTCCCAAAAATCAGTTTCAGGTTCTATTGCCATGTATGGATTGCTGTAATTAGTATAAGCGTTTTAACTCTGTTTGCCCCGAAAGGTAATGTTTGTAATATTTCAGGTAGTATTATTTTTTTTGTTTCGGTCCCGTATTTTTGCTGTTTTGCAATTTAGCAACCGGCATTGCGGAAGATAACTTTATTAATTGCATGATCTCACCTGCCGAACATGCTGTCGTTTTTATCATCCCGCGTCTGGTCTTCGAGTGGGAAATCCTTTCTTAATGGGAAGCCTTCCATTTCCTCAACATTTAAAATTCGTTTCAGGTTGGGATGACCTTCAAATAGTATTCCGTAAAAATCATAAGCTTCACGTTCCATCCAGTTGGCGGAAGTCCATATGGAAGTAATTGTTGGTAATATAGGATTGTTAACCTCGATGGAGGTTTTAATCCGTATCCTGTGGTTGTTCAGAAAACTATGTAAATGATAAACAACTCCAAGTTGTTCATTTTCAGGATAGTGCATTCCGCAAAGTGTGGTCAGAAAATTAAATTGCAGTTCATCATCATCACGGAGAAAAAGCAATGCATCATAGATTGCTTCTTTCTGAATGTCGATGCAAAGCATGTCGGCTTGCATAACATGGCTGACAATCGAATTGCCAAACCGGCTGCTGAGTTTACTGATAACGAACTGGTCTCTTTCGGGATTGATCTTGAACACAAGTGGTTTTATTAATTGGAAATTTTATCAAAAGGATGAATGCTCAAATAGCTTTTGCGAAATTATTCCATGTTGTATTGTTTCATTAATGCTTCGTATTCTTTGGAATGTCGTCTGCGGAGTGATTCGTTTTCAACAAGTTCCTGTATTTTTATTATTCCATCGATGATCTGTTCTGGTCGTGGAGGACAGCCTGGTACGTATACATCTACCGGTATGATTCGGTCAATGCCCTGTAAAACGCTGTAAGTGTCAAAAATTCCACCGCTCGATGCACAGGCTCCAACGGCAATAACCCATTTAGGTTCAGCCATCTGTATGTATATCTCACGAAGCACAGGCCCCATTTTTTTTTTGCTACTGTTCCCATCACCATTAGCAGGTCGCTTTGCCGGGGCGAAAAGCTAAGTCTCTCTGACCCAAATCGGGCAAGGTCGTAATGGGCTCCCATGGTAGCCATAAATTCAATGCCGCAGCAGGAAGTTGCAAATGGCAATGGCCATAGCGAATTCTTTCGTGCGAGACCAACTGCTTTTTCAATAGAAGTGGCAAAAAATCCCTGTCCGGATATTCCTTCGGGAGTTTCGGCAACAGCAGGTGTGAGTATCTGGTTAGGTTTTCCTGACATTTTCGAGTTTTTTACAGACTGCATTAACGCTTATCCCATTTTAAAGCGCCCTTCAGTATGATATATATAAAGCCTGCCAGAACAAGCATCATAAATAAAAACATTTCAAGAAATCCGGCTTTGCCTAATTCTTTGAAGTTTACTGCCCAGGGATACATAAATATAACTTCAACATCAAATAGCACAAACAAAATTGCAATCAGAAAATATTTAACCGAAAACGGACTCCTTGCATTTCCCATTCCCTCAATACCACACTCGAAATTTTCGAGTTTGGCCTTTGATGACCTTTTTGGCCCCAGTAAATGAGTCAGAATCATCGTGCTTATTACAAACCCGAGGACTACTAAGGACTGGATAAGTACAGGGATATAATCTTTTGGCATCTTCAATATTTTTGTTGTGAAAGAATTAACGGTTGGTAATTCAATTTGTTCGTAAATCTAAATAAAAAAATCGGGGTATCAGCCAAAAATCACTGGGCTATCTGCATTAAAGTCGTAAAATTTTTAAGTGAAATTGCCTTATTGTGCAAAATTAATATAAACTCTTAAATTAAAGCTCCCTTAGTTATAAACATACTGTGAATTAGCTTTTGAATAATAGCTGCCGGGAAACATAGAAGACCGCTGTTACCTTTTAATGTCGGTAAACTCTGACATTCAATTTCTTTGGTTGTTTCCCGGTATCCATATTTCAATAAATAGCTTTTCAATACCTGCGATATAGTGTTATATGTTTAATTTTGAATATTTAATATTAGTATAAGTAACATATATACAATGTGTTGCAATTTTATTTATAGCACTTCTAAAGTGCATTTTCTTTCATATTTTATTATATTTGTTTGTTTTAAAAATCTAATTTTGCACCTGTTTAGCGAAAGTAAATTCGTTTTTGTACTTATTAATTCTCATGCACCTATGGTTTCGATATTGCTGAAAACTTTAATAATGTTTATACTATCATTTATCATAGCAATGGTAGTTGCATTAATGATTTACTGGATTCGTGGCTTATTGACTTCGGTTAGGGTTAACAGCCTTTTTGATGAAAAATCGAAAACTATGGTAAAACGTGCCAGACGGATTCATAAAATTCACGATAACACGTTGAATATGCTTGCTGGTCAAACAGAACATGATGTACACCCTGAATTATTTGATTTTTATAAGGGTGTTAACAAGGAATTTGTGCAGCCCGAAGACTATCACGGTGAATTGAAACCTGTATCCGGGCGGAGGCGCAGCGCTGTAAACCGTAAAAAATTATAGAAATAGTATATTATATGGAAGGTATCGACTTTTTTAAATTATTTCAGGGATTCGGAACAATTGCCCATTCGAGTCCTACCATTATTATAGCAAGGTTCAGCTTAATGATTCTGGGAGCTTTACTGGTATACCTGGGCAAACGGGGTGTGCTTGAACCTTTGTTGATGATTCCTATGGGAATTGGGATGGCTGCTATTAACGCCGGAGTAATGTTTATGCCCGACGGAAGTATGGGGAATTTATTCCTGAATCCGATGATCAGCGAGCCTGATCAGTTGATGAATATTATGCAGATCAATTTTTTACAGCCAATTTATGTGCTTATGTTCAGCAATGGACTGATTGCCTGTTTCGTGTTTATGGGAATAGGAGCTATGCTTGATGTAAGTTACCTGCTCGACCGACCTTTTTCGAGTATGTTCCTTGCCATGTTCGGCGAATTAGGTACATTTTTAACCATTCCTATTGCAGTATACTTCGGACTGAATATTAAAGAAGCTGCCTCCATTGCCATGGTCGGTGGTGCCGATGGGCCGATGGTTCTGTTCACATCGCTTAGCCTGGCTAAACATTTATTCGTTCCCATCACCGTGGTGGCGTATTTATACCTGGGACTTACCTATGGCGGATATCCTTATCTGATCCGTCTTATGATACCAAAACATATTCGGGGCATAAAGCCTGAGCCACCAAAACGCAAGCGCAAACCTGTTAACTCTGGTATGAAACTTACTTTCGCAGTTTTAATTTGTACTCTGCTCTCATTTCTCTTCCCGGTGGCTTCACCTTTATTTTTATCTCTTTTCGTTGGAGTAGCTATTAAAGAATCAGGTTTGACGAATTTGCTGAACTTTATTTCAGGTCCTTTACTCTATGGTTCAACCTTCCTTTTAGGGCTGCTTTTAGGTGTATTGTGCGATGCCAACCTGTTACTCGACCCTAAGATTTTAATATTGCTGATTTTGGGTATCACCGCATTACTGATCTCGGGTATTGGCGGAATACTGGGAGGATACGTATTGTATTTCCTTTCGGGGAAGAAATATAATCCCACTATCGGCATTGCTGCTGTAAGTTGCGTGCCAACTACTGCAAAAGTGGCTCAGAAAGAAGTATCAAAAGTAAATCCACAGGCATTCATCCTGCCGCAGGCAATAGGTGCCAATATAAGCGGGGTTATCACAACTGCAATTATAACCGGTATATATATTACATTATTAAGCTAAATCTTGAGGTCAGCATACTCATGCTTTTGTTATACTATAATATAAAAATAATTTCAGATCGCACAATTTAATACTTTGTGTGTTATTATGTTTACTTCCGGCTTCTGGTTCTCTTGGATCATCTTGTGCATGTAGTATTGTCGGATTTCCCCTTAATTTCTTCTCTTCCTACTTATTTCTTTTTAACACTGAACTATTCTTATTAAATAATCCAGGGAGAAATCAATTTTATCAGTTCCTTTTCATTTGCTATTCTTTCAGGAAACGGCTTTCTGAATGACTTGTTCAGGAAGTAGTTTTAGGTTCCGGGAATGTGATGAATAAGCATGTTAAAAATTAAAATTTTCTGCCATTTTTCGACACCCTTTACTGGGTTTTAAACGGAAAAATGATTGAAAACTTTGGTTTTCACTTTTTAGTTAAGTCTTTCCGCTGAAAAGCGTCACCTGATCATTACTCCTAGGCTTGTCAGCTCTATTGTTTCAATTAAAATTCAAAATTAATTAATCTTAAAACAGTATTGTTATGGCAGAAATCTTATCATTAACTGAAACCATCGAGCGTGGGAGTAAGCAAAAAAATCTCGTTACCCTTGTCCAGGAATGGTTATGCGTTAACGGACAGCGTATAAAAGTGGATGGCGACTTTGGGCCCGCAACCCAAATCGCGATTACAGGGTTTCAGAAAATAGCCGGTGCAGTTCAAACCGGGAAAGCCGATCCCTCCACCTTCGACAAACTTGTTCTGCCTCTCAAAAGCATGACACAGGTTTCCCTGACAAATAAAACTGATCTGCTGTCAGCCGTTGTTGAATTGGCATTGAAATACCTGGCCGTTCACCCTGTGGAGGTTGGTGGCCAGAATATGGGCCCCTGGATCCGCTTTTTTATGGATGGTAATCAGGGCGAATCGTGGCCATGGTGTGCCGGTTTCGACACCTATGTGGTGAAGCAGGCCAGTGCCTTAACAGGGATTAAAACAGCCCTGCCCCGCACATACAGTTGCGATGTGCTTGGTGCATGGGCCAGGAATAACGGAAAGCTTGTGCAAGGTACCTCCGGTAATCTTTCGGGAGTAAAACCCGGACATCTTTTTTTGGTTCGCAAATCACAGGGCGACTGGCAGCATACAGGAATTGTAATTGAAATGGGACCAGAACATTGTGTGACGGTCGAAGGCAATACAAATGATGAAGGCAGCCGTGAAGGCTATGAAGTTTGTCGACGCATACGATCTTTCAACTCCCTCGATTTTGTAACATATTAATTTCTGATTCAAATTAAAAAAGCTGAAATTCAGATAAATATGTCTGGATATTCATCATTGTGGAAAGAAAGTTCAATAAAATATATTTCGAAGTAACAAATGTGCCGTACCTAAATATTTCCGGGCATGCATCTCTTGTTTCCTTGCCCGGACCATTGTTCATGATAATTAATTGAACCCCAAAAAATTAAAACTATGAAAATAAACAATTTTACTGAAAACGGAATGGTCCTCAGCATCATCGAAGAGCTGAAACAATCCTCAGTTAAGAATAAAGTTATTTCTGATATAATTGACGATCAGGGTAATCAATATGTCGACCTGGTGCAGGAAGGTGGAGGTGTACTCGGCGTTGCCCTGGTGGGTTATGTGTACGTGCTTGAAAAAATGAATATCAGGTTCCTGAGTCTGGCAGGAACATCGGCAGGCTCTATAAATACGTTGTTAATGGCCGCTGCAGGCAGAATAGATGAGACGAAAAGCGACTGGATTCTCGAATGCCTTTGTAATAAAAAATTGTACGATTTTGTGGACGGTGATGCTGATGCCCGCGAATTTATCGATGCCTTATTAGGCGATGTAAGCAATATTAAACTTGCTATGAAAGGTACCCAGGTAATTGATAACTTCAGGGATGATTTTGGCCTTAATCCAGGGAAAAATTTTCACGACTGGATGAAAAATCTTCTCAACCAGAAGCGCATTAAAAATATGGGTGATTTGCGCCGATTACGCGAAGCGGGAGTTAGTACCGGAAATAATCTCCGTAACAGGCTGACCAATGAAATTTACACTTCACCTAAGGATCTCCTTGAGTTAGCCATAATCACTGCTGATATAACCACGCAAAGCAAAATCATATTCCCCGAAATGTCGGAATTGTTTTATGAAAATCCTGAAATGACTAATCCGGCCGATTTTGCTCGTGCTTCCATGTCTATCCCTTTCTTCTTCCAGCCTTTCCGGCTCAATAACCTGCCAACCGGCGTCGAAGCCTGGAAAAAATGGAATAAAATGACAGGTCTTAATGCATCTGTTCCGGCAGAGGTGCTTTTTATGGATGGAGGAATTATCTCAAATTTCCCTATCGATATTTTCCACAACAATACCAAAGTGCCTGATGCGCCAACATTTGGAGTAAAAATAGGGCTCGACAAAGCCGAGATTAATCCGAATAAGAAGTTCTTCAGTCTGATAGGATCCGTATTTAATACCGCCAGATTTTCATCCGACGATAACTTCCTGCGAACAAATCCTGATTTCCGCAACCTGATAGGATATATTGATACCGGAAGCCATAACTGGCTGAACTTTGGCTTGACCGATGAAGCAAAAGTCGACCTGTTTATAAGGGGAGCTCAGGCAGCCGCTGCTTTTATTCATAATTTTAACTGGGAGAAATATAAAGAAATACGCAAGGTCAAGAAAGAACTTTATGCCTGATAACAGGTATAAAGCATACACTAAACTTCCTGTTTCTATTTCCATACAATTTAAATGGGAAGAGTATATGAGTGCATTTATAAGCTGAAATTCTGATGACCAAAACATATTTGGAGAGCTTCAAACATAGTTGTGATCAGGCTTTTGAACGGATTGTAAGGATTTCAGCAATTTTTGGCTGAATCTGCATTTCATTTTGTAATTTTGCTGGGAACGATCTCCCGTAAGCCTTTATTGCTGAGGTATTGAAATGTTATATACCCGCATTGGAAGCATAGCAGAAACTTTTTCGCAGAAAAATATCAAGCCGTCAGAATTTTAGCTTTCAATACATGGTTTTATGAAATACCTCCTGCTTTCTTCCTTTTTTACGCTTTTTCTCTTTACCAGATCCTATTCGCAGACAACACTTTTTGACGATTCACGTGTATCCAGTGTTTATGTCGAAATCTCGCCCGATTCGCTTGCTGTAATTATGACCGATGTGCTTTCGGACCATTATTTTCAAGCTATGTTTATTTACGATTATGGAACAGGTCGCGATACACTCCAGAATATCGGATTCCGTTTGAGAGGCAATACTTCCCGATTATCGCAAAAGAAATCGTTTAAGATCAGTTTCAACGAATATGTTTCTGGGCGCAAATACCAGGGGGTAAAAAAAATCAATCTGAATGGCCAGCATAACGATCCGACTATGGTTCGCGAAAAACTCTTCTACGATTCGTGGAACAAAGCAGGAATGGCCGAGCGTCGCACCAGTTTTGTGAAATTATATATCAATCATATATATCGCGGATTATACACCAATCTCGAAGAACTGGATAAAGATTGGCTGCTAAGGGCATACGGCGATAATGGTGGCAATCTCTATAAATGTACTTATCCTGCCGACATGGTTTACCATAATACCAATCAGCAAACATATAAGGATATTCATAGTGGCGCAACCACAGGAGGTCGTGCTTATGACCTTCAAACCAATGAAACCCTGGATGATTATACCGATCTGGTCGAACTTATCACTCTTCTTAACCGACCTGCCGATTCCTTATTTGCCGTTCAGATTGCTCAAAAACTCAATGTCGATGGATTGCTGAAAGCATTTGCCATTGATGTGGCTACAGGCGACTGGGACGGTTATATGTACAACAAGAACAACTATTTCTTTTACCATCGGACGGATAACGGCAAATTTGAGTATATAGCATACGACACGGATAATACATTCGGTGTTGATTGGGTACACCAGGATTGGACAACCCGCAGCTGTTTAAAGTGGTATAATCAGACCGAATCCAGACCGCTTGCTAAAAAAATATTATCGGTTCCTGCATTTATGTCAAGGTATGTGCAGTATCTGGATACAATATCTCATACCATAGTGAATCCTAATGTGATTTTTGCACACATTGATTCGTTGAAAACGTTGATTTATTCTGCTGCAATTGCCGATAACTATCGTTCTCTGGATTTTGGATATACCTTAGACAATTTCAATAATGGATTCATCCAAACTGTTGATTCGCATACTCCCTATGGCATTAAGCCTTTTCTTACAAAGAGGTATAATTATACAATGCAACAGATTGCAACAGCTTCCGTTTTCGAAATACCCGGCAACGGATTTACTTTCTCAATTTATCCTAATCCTGCCTCCGAACTGCTCACATTAAAAATCGCAAAATCATTGGAGGACCGTCAGTGTTTCATTGCAGATATGATGGGCAGGATACAGAAAAGCTTTATACTCGCGAAAAATCAGGATGAGTACATGTTACAGGTCGCAACTTTGAAACCTGGTGTGTATTCTCTTGGAATAGTTGGTAGTGCGAATACCGGAAGTAAACTCTTTATTAAAAAGTAACCTATTAAGGTTTGCCTGACAACCCAAAGGTTTTTAGATAAATTGACAGGGTTCCCTGCCTTAGATATCCCTGTATACTTTGCGAAGTTCTTTTGTTACTTCACATGCAAATTCTTCAAGTGCTTTATTATTGAGCGATCCGGCAGCAGCGTCAGGGTTAATCAGCGTTATTTCAACTTTGCCGTTGGTATGTTCTTGTACTATCACATTACAGGGCATCATAACACCGGCTTTATCGTCCGATTGTAAAGCCTGGTAAGCAAACGAAGGATTGCACGCTCCAAGGATACGGTAGGGTCTGAAGTCAACATCAATCTTTTTCTTCAGAGTTTCTTTTACATCAATTTCAGTAATAATTCCGAAACCATGGTCCTTTAGTATTGCTGTCACATGTGCTATGGCATCATCAAAGGTCTTGTCTGAAAATTTGGTGAAATAAGGCTTCATTTTATCTTTTTATTATAGATTTCTCAATTATGAATTTAATATTTTCATTTGTTCCATTCTCAAGAATAACCTGCATTCTGTAAAACCATTGAATTGCAGTTTGTTTCAACTATGTTTTTCCTATCAGAATTCCCATATTTTTCATCAGGTATGTCGCATTTAGATTTTTACAAACGCCATCATGAAGTTTATAGTCTATAAGCATTTTATCTCCTTCAATCTGGATTTCAAAACAGAGATTGTTTACCTGGC
Source organism: uncultured Bacteroidales bacterium (assembly GCA_903822525.1). Taxonomy (GTDB): domain Bacteria; phylum Bacteroidota; class Bacteroidia; order Bacteroidales; family UBA4417; genus UBA4417. The sequence goes on from CAIJPI010000042.1 coordinate 25,816, forward strand.
CGGGGAAGCGGTTTGCCAGTTCACCTAACATAAGGTCGTGAGTAGCAAATAACCCGACCGATTTATAATGCAACAATTGTTCAATCAAAGCGATAGATCCGGATTGTTTGTCTTTTGAGTTGGTGCCTTTCAGGATTTCATCCAATAGAATAAACTTTTTTCTGCCTCCTTCCAATTCATCAATAATCTGTTTCAATCGCTTAAGCTCAGCATAAAAATAGGATTCGTTCCGCGTAAGGGAGTCGCTGGTGCGAATGCTGCTGTGTATCTGAATAGGGTAGAAGCTGAGATTTGAAGCACAAACCGGGGCACCGGTCATCGACAATATATAATTCACTCCTATGGTCCGGAGGAAAGTACTCTTTCCTGACATATTGGCCCCTGTTATGATGGCAAACTGGTTCCAGCCTTTTATCGCAATGGTATTAACCACCCTTTGTTCAGCATTTATCAGCGGATGGCCCAGGTTCAGGGCCGAAAATTCAAATTCGCCGCTCAATGGTTCAGGAAATGTATATTCCGGATGATTGTATGCGAAATTGGCCAGGCTGCACATGGCATCAAAAGTAGCAATGGCATCAAACCATTTGGGGACACTTTCCCGGTTCTGCTTTTTCCATTTTTCAGCTTTCAGCAGCAAGTGTAAGTTAAACATGAAAAGTCCGTTCAGGAATATGGCAACCAGTATATTAAGATTCGAATCCATGTAGTTTAATATCGCTGAAAGCTGGTGAATTGCCTTCGACGGATTTTTCCCCTCCTGAGCAACCAGCTCATTCTGCAGATTGGTGAAATATTTGGAAGTGAAACGGGTTCTCTCAATCTGAAACAGGCATTTTGCATAGTGATTTAATATTTTGCTCTTCGATGTAATAATATTCTGAACCTGTATGGTTTGCCTGGCATACAGGAATACTATCATTAACTGTAAAACTATAAGGACGGAGGGGAATGCTATGATACCCGGTATAGAAAGTAAAATGCACGTCAGAGTGACAAATGGAAGTCCATACGCAAGTGCCTGCAATAGTTTTATATTACTTACAGGACTTTCACTCTTTAACCATTGTTCTGTTTCGGTTTTATCAGTCACTTCAATTTTTTCATCATGAAACAGAAGTTGCAGCTGCTGTCGGAGTTCAATCATTTCTGATAATTCTTTTACAGCTTCTTGCCGTGTAATCACCTCAGCGCTGTAGCCAAATGAATTACTTAAATACTCTGCCAGCCGGAATTTACCCAGTATAGTTGAGGTGCGATTGATATATTGGAATAATGAACCAGCACCAAAAATATCCAGATCATGGGTGTAATCGTGCGATTCATCCACAAACTCATTACCCGGATCGAAACTAGAATAGTTGCTTCCTAAGGCCGAAACTTCTTTCTGGTTGATGGAAATCAGAATATCAACCAGCCGGATACGGTTCTTAAGTTTGCTGTCAATTATACTTAAAACAATCAATGCAACCAAAGCTGACATAGCCGTAATTCCTGATATTGCCGATTGTATGGTCAGATATCTGTAAACAAGTATTGCAAACATAAGAAATAGTCCCAGCCTCAGCAGGGGCAGATGTTTTTGTTTCTTGACTAGTTTTTGTTTTTCGCTGCTATAGGTCGAAATACGCAATGTATATCCGGATAATCTGTCAGGCATATTAAAGTATTATATCGCAAAGGTAGGATATAATAAAAAAGGGTTTGGTGTAAAATATGAGAATCTTAGGAAAAGAGAAGTTTATGCTCAGGCCTGTTAAGAAAATTTGTTTGTTTTATACGTACAAATATATTATCTTTGTACGTAAAATAAGTGGTGTATGGATACCAAATTAACAATAAAGCTTGATGCAGCGGTGATCTCCAGGGCTAAGAACTTTGCAAGCAAGCGTAAGACAAGTCTCTCTAAAATGATCGAGAATTATCTTGATGTTATTACTGATCCGGATAGTGGTGATGCCGAAATTACCCCATTAGTAAAAAGCCTTAGTGGAGTATTTACTTTGCCGGCCAATTATGATTATAAGAAAGAATACGCAGAATTTCTATCTCAAAAGCACTCATGATAAATATTTTGCTCGATACCAACATTATCCTTGACCTTTTAGCAGCTAGGGAGCCTTTTTATGCAGAAGCTGCTGAATTGTTTTCATTGGCTGATAAGAAGTCAATTAAATTGTCAGTTTCTGCATTATCGTTTGCCAATATCCATTATATTTTATCAAAATTTATCAATGATCAGGAAGCACGAAAAATTCTAAGAAATTTTAAAGTAATTGTTTCTGTTTTACCCTTAGATGAGAAAATTGTTGATTTAGCTCTAAATTCGGATTTTAAGGATTTTGAAGATTCTATCCAATATTTTACTGCCATTGAGAATGCGCAGAAACTGATTGTTACCAGGAATAAATCAGATTTTAAACATTCTAAGATTCCAATCATGACAGCAGGTGAGTTTATTAAATCGCTTTCATTATAATGATTAAATAGATGTCATAAAACTCCTAACCCCCAACCCTTAACCCCTAACCCCTTTTACAAATATCTCCTGTCCTTCACAAAAGGCAGTTTCGCCATTTTCTCAACCTCAATACTCGGGAAACCGAATTCTTCCACTATTTTCCCTTTCATCAGATACACACCACGACCTTTGAAAGGGTATTGTTTGGCTGATTGCGGGAAATGAACCGTATCGAAAAACTCACCGGCTGCATCAAAGAAAGTGCCGAAATGCATGATCTCATTTCGTATTGTTCTGACGTATTTTATTGTTACAAGCGATCCCAGCATTCTCACTGTTTCACCTACATGCGAAGCGATTTCATGTGCGTGCAGCTGGCCGCGGAAGGAGGTCTGCAACAGTTCGAAATAGCCCATTGTTACAGGAAATCCTAATAACTCAATTTCGTCGAAGGCGTCATCTACAGCTGAATGGTCCAGTGCAGGCATGATAAATTGTCTTGCCGGTGTCGTAAACAGGGATCCGTCTGTTGGCGGGGGTGTCGATTTGCGTAGCAACAGGTGTACTTCCCACAACAATTGTTGCTTGCTGATACCGGTAAACCGTAATGCATTCAGCCTGATAAGCAGTATAACCTGTTCAAGTGTAACAGCAACACGATTTACAAGGTCTGCCAGATTAACATAGGGTCCGTTAAGTAAACGTTCTTCAATAATAGCATTTGCGGTATTGCTTTCAATATTTGCTATATACACAAATCCCAGCCATATAGTGGTTCCTGTAATAGTGGTGGTGTAGTTGCTGCGGTTAATACAGGGTAGCTCAATGTCGGCACCGCAACGTCGGGCTTCGTTTATATATACCCAGGCAAGGTAAAATCCACCAAAATTATTAAGAACGGCAGTCATAAATTCGAGCGGGTAATACGATTTCAGGTAAAGGCTCTGGTAACTCTCCACTGCGAACGATGCCGAGTGTGCTTTGGAGAAAGAATATCCGGCAAACGACTCAATCTGCCGCCACACTTCCCTGGTAATTTCTTCTGAATGTCCCTGCTGCCGGCAACTGTCGAAATATTTGTCCACAATCTTTTGAAATTCAACCCTTGACCGGTATTTGCCGCTCATGGCACGGCGCAGCACATCGGCATCCGCCAGATCGAGACCAGCAAAATGATGGCAGATCTTGAGCACATCTTCCTGGTAAACCATCACCCCGTAAGTTTCGCCAAGTTGCTCTTCCATAATGGGATGAAGGTATTTGAACTTATCAGGATTATGAAACCGCCAGATATATTCCTTCATCATTCCCGAACGCGCAACCCCCGGTCGGATGATACTGCTGGCCGCCACCAATGTAAGATAGTTGTCGCATTTCAGTTTTTTAAGCAATCCGCGCATGGCTGGACTTTCAATATAAAAACATCCTATCGTTTCGGCCGACCTTAGTTGCTGTTTGATTTTTTCATCTTTCTTGAACTCTGATACCCTGTGTATATCAATGCTTATACCACGGTTCTGTTTGATAATATCAACGGCTTCCTGTATATGCCCGATGCCGCGCTGGCTAAGGATGTCGAGCTTTTCATAGCCAAGGTCTTCAGCTACATACATATCCCACTGGGTTGTTGGAAATGCCTTTGGCGGCATATCCAGGGCAGTGTAAGCGGTAAGCGGTTCTTCCGAAATAAGCACTCCCCCGGCATGTATGCTGCGGATATTGGGGAAATCAGTCATTCGTGTGCCAAGTTTCAGGATATGCCGGGTGATATCGTTGTTGTTGAGCGGGTTATTGGGCTCGTCCACCAGCATATCAATTTCTTCTTTGGGTAAACCGTATACCTTGCCCAGTTCGCGAAGTATCGATTTCCCTTTGAACGTGGAGGTAGCTCCAAGCAATGCCGTATGTTTGTGACCATACCGCTTGAAAATGTACTCGAAAACCTCGTCGCGGTCTTTCCACGAAAAATCGATATCAAAATCCGGCGGACTGCTTCGCTTTGGATTAAGAAACCGCTCAAAATAAAGATTAAGCTCGATGGGGTCTACATCGGTAATGCGAAGACAATACGCCACAATGCTGTTGGCCCCGCTGCCACGGCCTACATGGTAAAAACCGCGGCTCATAGTATAGCGGATAATATCCCAGGTGATCAGGAAATAGGATGAGAAACCAAGCTTGTCAATAATTTCGAGTTCGTGCTTTATGCGCTGTTTGGCCTCTTTATTATTTTTTCCATAGCGGTAAACCAGCCCGTCGAAGGCTAGCTTTTCAAGCAAAAGACGGTCATCGTAAGCACTGCGGGTAAAAATCTTTTTGTTCTTTACCGTAGTGAAATCGAACGCTATGCTGCAATTATTAAGTAATTTGCAGGTGTTGGAAATGATCTGCGGATAGTATTCAAACAGTTTCCTGAGTTCTGCATCCGGAGTGAAACATTCGTCGGGAGCAGCCACCTGCCACGGTTGCAGCATGCTTAGCAGGGTATTGTTATCAATAGCACGCAGGTTGCGATGCAGTTCGTAGCCTTGCTCGCTGTCGAAAGTTACCGGGCACAACGCTACGAGTTGATGCTGGCAGTGACGGTATTCAGATGAAATCAGTTTATTGATTTCTGTGCTCCGGATGCCGGTGTATTCATTATCCCGCAATTGCACCGGCGACTTTGCCCCGAATGGAAAAATAACATAGCAGTGGCTGAATACAGGTGCCTCGCGGGGCAGGGGGAGTTTATTGATATTGTGATTACTCAGGAATTCGTTCAGTTCCTTGAAACCTTCATTGTTGCGGGCAACACCTATATATAACAGTTCATTTCCATCGCGGAATTCGATGCCTGCCACCGGCTTTATCCCGCTTTTATTGCAGGCCTTCACAAAGTCGGCCACACCCATACTGTTGTTGATATCGGTGAGCGAAAGTGCATCAATACCATTAATAGCAGCCATTTCCACCAGTTTATCAATGGGGAGTGTGCCGTAACGCAAACTGTAATAGGAATGGCAGTTGAGATACATTTTAATATCGGATTTTCGATGTGGGATGTGCGATGTACAATGTGGGAGTTGCGAGTTGGGCTTTGGATTGGCAACTTGGAATTAGTCTCTGTTGTTTAGGTTCGCAATCCGATATCCAACATCCGACATCCAACATTCAACATCCGCCATCCAACATTTCCCCCCTTTTCAATCCTCATCCTCCTCTTCACTCCCAATCCCAACGGCCCTGATCAGTTTATCCCGTCCATAGCGCAGGCGCATACGGTCCATGGCCTGGTAAAGGTTAATGAGTTCGGGCGTCTGGTCGAAAAGGTCGATTTGCTGCACCCCGGTTACCAGGTGGCTCAGCCGTACGCCTACAAGCCGTATCAGCATACGGCGCTGGTACAGTTTGCGGAACAGCTCTTTGGCCACCGGTATCAGTACATGGTCGAAAGAGGTGTAGCCGATGCGCTGTTGCACAGTATGGGTGTCGAAGTTGGAGTAGCGTATTTTTATTGTTACACAGGAAGTCAGTTTCTGCTTCTTGCGAAGCGTAAAGGCTATTTTCTCAACCATACGCACCAGCAGTTCATTAATCATATGTATATCGATGGTGTCGTGCTCGAAGGTGGTTTCGGTGCTTATCGATTTCCGTTCGGAGTAGGGGATTACAGGAGTACTGTCGATTCCATTGGCTTTTTTCCATATCACCAGCCCGTTCTGTCCCAGTACCTTTTCCATCATTTCGGGTGGCATATGACCAAGGGTGTCAATGGTGGAAATTCCCATGGAACGCAGAAGACGGTAGGTTTTTTCACCTATACCGGGAATTTTGCTGATCGAAAGCGGCCCCAGAAACGGGATTACCCTTTCGATAGGAATTTCGAGTTCACCGTTAGGCTTGGCTTCACCTGTGGCAATCTTGCATACCGTTTTGTTTACCGAAAGCCCCAGCGAAATAGGCAGCCCTGTTTCGCTTATGATACGCTGCCTGAGGTCATGCGTCCATTTCACACTTCCGAAAAAACGATCCATGCCGGTAATGTCAAGATAATGCTCGTCGATAGAAGCTTTTTCATATACGGGGGCACGCTCGGCTATCACCGAGGTTACCATGTTGGAGTATTTGGTGTATTGCTCCATATCGCCACGTACTACTATGGCATCGGGACAAAGCATGCGTGCCATTTTCATGGGCATGGCCGAATGCACTCCGAAAGTGCGTGCCTCGTAACTGCAACTGGATACCACGCTGCGGTCCGAAAAGCCACCTACGATCACCGGCTTCCCGATAAGTTTACTGTTCATAAGCCGCTCCACAGCAACAAAAAAAGTATCCAGGTCCATATGTACAATGGTGCGGCCCGTCTTTCGGATACTGTCATGAATCCCCTGCGGAGAAATTATTTTAAGGTCATTGTACATTGGTATTAAAAATGTATTAATTTTGATTAAAATTTAATCAAAAAACTGACTACAATATAATCATAATATTTGAGATATGAATAATCCTGTTAATAAAAATATGGGCAAAGACACAACATACCGTGTTGTTGCCATGATAGGGCAAAATGTCAAATTACTCCGAAAACGGCGTGGCCGCACACAGGACGATATTGCTTCTGCCCTGGAAATGAAACGCTCCACGCTGAGCGGATACGAAAACGGGGTTGCCGAACCGGGTATTGAGGCATTGGTATCGCTGGCGAAATATTTCAGAATATCGGTGGATACCCTGCTCACGGTTGACCTGAACACGCTTCGCGAAAGCGAATTGTACCAGTTGGAGCACGGCAGCGATATTTTTGTGAACGGCGGAAACCTGCGTGTGCTTACAACCACTGTGGATAGTAACAACAAAGAGAATATAGAAGTTATAAACCAGAAAGCATCAGCAGGCTACCGGACCGGTTTTGCCGATCCTGAATACATTAAGGTGCTGCCAACATTTCAATTACCGTTTCTCTCGGCCGATCGTAAATACCGCACGTTTCAGATATCGGGCGATTCAATGCTGCCTATCCCCGACAAATCGTGGGTTACAGGCGAGTTTGTACAGAACTGGGATATGATCCGCGATCATCAGGCCTATATTATTCTCACCCTTAACGATGGTATAATGTTTAAAGTTGCCGAAAATAGGCTCAAAACAGAAGGCCGGCTGTTGCTGCACTCGCTTAATCCACTCTACGATTCCTATTCCGTTGATCTTAAGGATTTACGCGAAGTATGGCGCTTTGTTCATTATATCAGTTCGGAATTGCCGGAGCCTAATCTTCCGGTGAACCAGATGGCTGGCGCCCTGGCGGCATTGCAAAATGAAGTTGCTGGAATTAAAGCTAAAATAGCAACACAAGGGAAGTTGTTTGATACAGAAAAATAGGGATAAATAGGTTGATTTTCAGTATCTTTATGGTACAGATGGTGTGTGTGTTTTATTTTGAAAAAATCCTCAGAATTCATATAAAAAATCCACAAAAAATCATTGCCATGAAGAATCTACTGGTTCCCGCATGTTTAGTGTTGCTGCTGTGGTCGTGTAACCTGTCAGAGATTGTATCGAAATCACATGGGGATAGAATTAACATAGCCGATAGTACTGAATATGAGATTACTATCAGCGACCCCGGTTTCGATACCTGGTATCTGATGCACTTTTCGCCATCAAACGATTACAGCAATGAATATTACCACAGTAAAAACCAGCTTGCAGTCAGCAACTGGAATGATTATTTCATCAGGGGCAGACATCACCTTCTGATTGATTCTAATATCTATTATGACTGCTCTGTAGATTATGGTATAGATGTAAACAGAAAGTTGTATTGGTATTTTAAATATGCAGAAGAGAAATCCGGAATCCGTCTGTTAAAGTAGAATACCCTTTCAGGTTTTAAAGTGTGCTCATTTAGCCTTTTATGCTATGGAGTCATTAGCCCTTTTTTTTCACCTGACTTGTCACTACCTTTGCGCCCTTAAACCAACAGGGAAATGGCGCTGAAATGTGGAATTATAGGTTTGGCCAATACAGGTAAAACCACTCTTTTTAATTGTGTTGCTAATACAAAGATTCATAACCAGTCAGGTGTGCAAAAATCACATATGGGGCAGATTAACGTTCCTGATAGCAGGCTTCATGTACTTGACGGACTGATTCATTCAATCAGAGTTCTGCATGCATCTGTTGACCTGGTGGATATTCCCGGCCTTACAAAAGGATCGGGTCAGGCCGAAAGTACTTCCAGTAAATTTTTATCCGAAATACAACAAACCGATGCACTTATTCATGTGCTTCGCTGCTTCGACAGTGATACGGTACCTCATATCGAAGGCTCCGTTAACCCGGTCCGTGACAGGGAAATTGTCGACCTGGAACTCTGTATCCGCGACCTGAGCATGGTTGAGCGAAAAATTCAGCGTACCGAAAAGCTTCTTAAATTAGGTGACAAAGATGCCAAAAAGGTAATGGATGTTCTGCATGTATATAAGACACACCTCGAAGATTTCAAGCCGGCACGTACTGCTCCGGTCACTGAAGATGAGCACAAACATATTGCTGATATGTATCTTATCACCGACAAACCTGTTATCTATGTTTGTAATGTTGATGATGCATCAGCGGCAACAGGTAATGTCTATTCTGAGAGACTGAAAGAAGCCGTTAAAGAAGAAAATGCGGAGGTTCTGGTTATTGCTGCCGGTCTTGAAGCTGAGATTGCTGAATTGGAAAGCAGCGAGGACAGGGCGATATTTCTTGCCGATGCTGGCTTACAGGAGCCTGGTGTAAATAAAGTGGTGCAGTCGGCATATAAGTTGCTTAACCTAATGTCCTTTTTTACCGTTGGGGTAAAAGAAGTCCGTGCTTGGACAATACACAAAGGAATGACAGCTCCACAGGCTGCCGGGGTTATTCACAGTGATCTTGAACGTGGATTTATACGTGCTGAAGTAATGAAATACATCGATTTTGTCACTCTAAAGTCGGAACACGCCTGTAAAGAAGCCGGAAAATTAGCTGTCGAAGGTAAAAATTACGTGGTTTGCGATGGAGATATTCTGAATATCAGGTTTAATGTCTAACCGATTCTGATTCAGGTTCACTGCCTTAGATTCCCTTTTTTATACGTGCGAATTCAGGATCCATTTTATGGTATCCTTGCCTCATGCTACCGCCTGAGCAATGCTTGTCCTCCTTATCCCGATGAAATATCTGTTATGGTATATAAAACCTGCTTATTTCAGAATTCCTTTCTGATCGAGTGCATGCTGGTATTTTGAAGCATTCATCAGGTGTTCGTTTATGGTAACTGCAAAATTGTGATATCCTGAGAAATCCTCCCTTGCACAGAAATACATATACTTATGTTGCCTGTAGTTCAATACAGCATCAATAGATGAAATGGATGGCAAACAAATGGGCCCGGGCGGAAGACCGAAGTATAGATAGGTATTGTAAGGTGAATCTATGGTTTTGTAAATGTTGAGGACGCGTTTTATGCTAAAATCACCAAGCGCATATACCAGTGTAGGGTCAGCCTGAAGTAGCCATCCATCGCGCAGGCGGTTCATATACACACCAGCTACGTCGGGCTTTTCATCATTTTTATTCGATTCCTTTTCGACAATTGAAGCAAGTGTAATGGCTTGCAGTTCGGTAAGTCTGATTTCAGTAAGCCTGGCTTTTCGTTTGTCGGTCCAGAAGGCAATGTATTCCTTGTGCATCCTTTCCATAAATTTTTCAGCCGTAATATCCCAGTATACTTCGTAAGTGTTCGGGATAAACATGCTTATAATATTTGCGGATGTAAACCCAAATTTTTTCAGATAATCCTCATTGTTGAGCAGTTTCAGCAACGAAACGGAATCGATTTCGAGTTGTTCGGCAATATGCCCGGAAAGTTCCTCCTTTATCCGAATATTATTGAAAACCAGTTTTACTGGATCCTGCTGTTTTGCCCGTAATTTTGTAATTATCTGTTTATTGCTCATGCCTTCTTTTAAAACATAATGTCCGGGTTTGATGTGTTCAGTATATTTCATGATTTTGGCCAGGCTCTCGAAGGACGGACGGTGGATAATCGTTCCGTTTTTATATAATAATTGTTTAACATCTTCCCAATTTGAGCCTGATTTGATGTTAAAAGCGACCGAAGGCTGTCCATTCAGCCAAACATTTGGTTTGTAAACCATACGGTATGCCAGGTATCCCGAAACCGATCCGCCAATTATCAATATGGTAAAGATCGAAATGAAAAATTTTCTCCTGTTCGACAATCGTCTTTCGCGCTTAATGCGGCTTGAATAATAATTCGGCATATTTTCAGTTCTTTTGGCGTTATAGGAACGACTGATTTATGTTTGTAAAAGCTGCTATATTAACTTTAACCTTTAGTTTAAATCTTGCTTAGGTATGCTTTATTTGAGGGAAATTTGGAGTAAAACGTTTTTAAAGCTGGCCTCTGCTGCCTGATCATCCTAGACTTAAAGTAATTTCAACAAAAATCTTCATTTTCGTTTAGCTGAAAAATCCAGCTCAGGTATTATTTATCTTCTGAAATATCAGTTCATCCATCCATTGCCCATCGCGGAAAAGCCATTCTTTCTTGTTGCCGCAGGCTGTAAATCCGGCCTTAGTAAAAACATGTATGCTTTCTGTATTGCTCTGCTCTATATTGCAATATAGTTGGTGAAGATTCAACGTTTTAAAACAATACTCAGTTAGCAATCCGATGGCTTCTGAAGCATATCCTTTTCTGCGTGATGACTCGTCAATCAATAATCCTATGCCAGCCCTCCGGTGAAAAGGGTCGAAATCAAACAGGTCAATACTCCCGACTACTGCAGATTCTGAACCTGCGGTATGACATTCAATCATAAGGCGCAACTGTTTGGATGAAAATATATCATCCTGCGCGTTCAGCACATATTGTTCGATGGCAAATTTCGAAAATGGCGTTATCGTATTGCTCAGATGCCATATACGCGTATCATTCTCCCAGCGGTAGAGTATATCTATATCAGTAGGTTCAGGTGCTCTCAGTAATACGTTCGGACCAGTCATAACCTTTAAATTTCAATTTCTCCTGCAAAGACCAGTTTTGCAGGGCCGGAAAGTTTTACCATGTTAAAGGTGTCGCCATTTCGTGTAAAACTCACGAACAACCTGCCTCCGGCTGTATTCACATAAAATGCATTGCCGCCATATTTTAAAGAAGCTGCTATTGCCGAAGCCGTGACCCCGGTTCCACATGAAAGTGTTTCATTTTCAACGCCTTTCTCATAAGTACGGACGTATAGCTCTTTTTTTAACAGCCTTGCAAAGTTAACATTCGTGCCATGAGGTTCATACCGCGAATCAAATCGTAACTCACGGCCTTCTTCTATTAAATCAATGTTATCAGGATTGTCGACAAATTTTACAACATGATATGTACCTGTATTCAGGTAATAGGTGTTGTTATCCTGATTGTAAATCTCCGGATTCTGCATTCCGAGTTCCACTATCATTACAGAACCGTTATTTTCGGTAATTTGTGCATGATGTATCCCGTCAGCTGCCATGAAACGACACGTGCTTCCGGTTATAGCCAACTGATGCGCAAAGGCAGTTATACAGCGTCCTCCGTTTCCGCAAAAAGTAGCCTGGCTTCCATCGCTGTTAAAATAATTCATTCCGAAATCATAGCCTTCACTACGCTGAAGCAGAATAATGCCATCGGCTCCTATGCCAAAATGTCTGTCACATAGCCTGCTGATCAACTCTTCGTTGATAGGAAACTGTAACTTCCGGTCGTCGATTAAAATAAAATCATTGCCGGTTCCTTCGTATTTGCTGAATTGTAGGGTCATTTCGGTAACAAATTTAATATAATCCTTGTCAATCTGTCATATTGATGCACGAATCTGACATTTTTTATCATTTAAAGATTTATACAATTGCAAAATATATTTTTAATATTGACCAGGATAAAATATTCTGTAACACTTTATGTAATTGAAAAACAATATAATAATTATCATTTGTCAATGATCTTAACCCCTTAGGTTCATAGTGTTAACATTAATTAACAAGGGTGTGGAAACTAATGGTATTATCCTTGCGTTATAAGGCAGGACTTACTCAAAACCTTGAGTATTATTAATTAAATTCCATAAATTGTTAACTTAAATGAACGAAAAAATGAAAAAGTACGCAGGTTTTTTTCTGATGGCAGTCTTAGGGGGATTATTTGCTTTGGGCGGTTCAGCCCTCATGCAAAAAAGCACTGAAACAGTAAGAGGTGTGCCGCAACAAACCACTCCGGCACAACTTGCAAGCATGACAGGGCTTACTGCTGCATATCCCGATTTTACTGTTCCGGCAAGCAATTCAATACATGCAGTTGTGCATATCAAAACAGAATATGCCCGCAAAAATAGCATGTACGATAACTTCTTTAATTTTCACGATTTTTTTGGTGATGCTCCTTTTGGACAGCAAGGCCCATTGCAAGGTGCAGGATCGGGTGTTATAATCTCAGCCGACGGATTTATAGTTACAAATAACCATGTTGTACAGGATGCAAGTAAGATCGAAATCGTATTAAATGATAAGCGATCCTACGAAGGGACTGTTGTTGGTACCGATGTGTCGACCGACCTTGCTGTTGTGAGAATAAAGGAGAGCAACCTCCCTTTCCTCACGTATGGAAATTCTGATGAATTACAGATAGGCGAATGGGTACTTGCAGTCGGGAATCCTTTCAATCTTACCAGTACGGTAACTGCTGGAATTGTTAGCGCCAAAGCGCGTAATATCAATATTTTAGGAACACCCGATGGAACTTCTATTGAATCCTTTATTCAAACGGATGCAGCAGTTAACCGTGGTAACAGCGGAGGTGCACTTGTAAACACCAGGGGTGAACTTGTTGGGATCAATGCAGCAATTGCCAGCGGCAATGGTTTCTATGCAGGGTATTCTTTTGCAATTCCTGTTAATATTGTTAAGAAAGTAGTTGGCGACCTGGTTGATTACCATGAGGTTCAACGCGCATTTCTTGGCGTCATTATTCAGGAGATCGATAGTAAGTTAGCTCAGGAGCTGGGAATTAAAGAACTTAAAGGTGTATATGTTTCGGATGTAAACGACGGTAGTGCAGCCAAAGAAGCAGGAATCACAAAAGGTAACATCATTACATCAATAAATAAGATTCCTGTTAACAGTACTTCCGAATTACTTGAGCAGATTAGTCGTTATCGTCCCGGTGAAAAGATACCTGTTGGCATTTCTGATGATGGTACCGAAAAAATAATTAACGTTACCTTACGGAACCGGGAAGGGAATACAAGCCTTGTTGAAAGCAAAACAAAAGATGTATTGCCAAGGCTGGGAGCTAAAATACACCCTGCTTCTGCTGATTTACTTCGTAAACTTGGAATTGATCATGGAGTACAGGTAACTGATATAGGCGAAGGCCTGTTGCAGAATGCAGGTATCCGCGAAGGCTATGTTATAACTGAAATTGATAAAAAACCAATTCATACTGCAGATGATGTAAATAAGATATTGTCCAATAAAAGTGGAGGGGTTCTGCTCGAAGGTGTTTATCCTAACAGAGTCAGAGCCTACTATGGATTTGGACTTAACTAGGTATTCCTTTTTAAAACCTATACACGGTTCGATTTAACAGAATTTTAAAACAAACCGTGTATTTCTTTGTTTCAATACAAAGGTTAAAAGGAGTTTCTTCCGATTTTCCATAAAACAGGTATTCAGGCATTAAACCGCTCCGGGGAATGTTCAGTTTAATGACAATATTATAAAGATAAGGGTCATGAGACAATTAAAAATAACCAAATCGATTACCAATCGGGAAACTGCTTCCCTGGATAAATATCTCCAGGATATTGGAAAGGAATCTCTTATTACTGCCGATGAAGAAGTTGAACTGGCTCGGAAGATCAGAACCGGAGACCAAAAAGCACTCGATAAATTGTGTAGGGCTAACCTCAGGTTTGTAGTTTCGGTTGCAAAGCAATACCAGAATCAAGGACTCAGTCTTCCTGACCTGATAAATGAAGGAAATGTTGGCCTGATCAAAGCCGGACAACGTTTTGACGAAACCCGTGGATTTAAATTTATTTCATATGCAGTATGGTGGATTCGACAATCCATACTTCAGGCACTTGCCGAGCAGTCACGTATGGTTCGTTTACCATTAAATCAGGTTGGCTCACTCAATAAAATCAAGAAAGAGACTTCACGCCTCGAACAAAAGTTTGAACGCCTACCTTCAGCCGAAGAATTAGCCGAAGCTTTAGACCTTCCAGGCTATAAGATTGATGCAGCCATGAGAATAACAACACGTTATATTTCGATGGATGCTCCTTTGGTCGACGACGAGGATACCCGGTTTATTGACGTGTTTGTTGATGAAGATACTCCTTTTACCGATGCCGGGCTTATGCGTGAATCACTGGCCATGGAAATTCAGCGGTCGCTTTCAACCCTCTCAGAGAAGGAAAGAGATGTTATTAACCTGTATTATGGCATTGGAATACCTCATGGGCTTACACTTGAAGAAATCGCTGTAAAATTTGATCTTACTCGCGAACGTGTGCGCCAGATTAAAGAAAAAGCTATTCGCCGGCTTAAGCACAACTCCAGGAGTAAATTGTTGAAGTCGTATCTTGGGCAGTAGTTTTATGCAGTAAGACAGACTGCAATTTTTATCGTGTTTCAATACACGTATCGAATTGAAAGCATGTATTGAATTGATTACTTGAAAAGGCTATTCTTTGGAGTAGCCTTTTTTTATGCGAAGTATTTCTTTTTGAAATAAAATGCCACACTAACCAATCCAATCATCACCGGGACTTCAACTAACGGGCCAATAACGGCTGCAAAAGCTTCACCGGAATTCATTCCGAAAATTGCAATGGCAACAGCTATAGCCAGTTCGAAATTGTTACTGGCGGCTGTAAACGACAGTGTAACGGATTGCCCATAGTTTGCGCCTACTTTCATGCTCATAAAAAATGATATTACAAACATTACCACAAAATATATCAGCAATGGTATAGCTATCATCACAACATCGAGCGGGATCTTAATAATATATTCTCCTTTCAAAGAGAACATTACAACTATGGTAAATAAGAGCGCAATCAACGTTATTGGGCTGATTCTGGGAATAAATTTGGTATGATACCATTCTTTGCTCTTAACCCGGATTAGTATGTAACGTGTCAGAAATCCGGCAATAAAAGGTATTCCCAGGTAAATGAAAACACTCTCAGCAATCTGGCCGATAGTTATAGATTCGACGGCATTGCTGGTCGGTATTCCAAACCATCCGGGGAGAACGGCAATAAAAAAATAAGCGTAGACGGAGAAAAACAGTACCTGGAAAATACTGTTGAAGGCAACCAGCCCTGCTGCATACTGAGTGTCACCTTTTGCAAGATCGTTCCATACTATGACCATGGCAATGCAACGTGCTAGCCCTATCATAATAATTCCATACATGTAGGGGAGATTTGCGTTGTTCTCTCCGGGAAATATTTTGAACACTGTAATGGCAAGGGCAAACATAAGTACTGGGCCGATAATCCAGTTTTGTACCAACGAAAGCAATAGTACTTTCCAATTGCTGAATACGTCGCCTAACTCTTCGTATTTTACTTTAGCCAATGGGGGGTACATCATCAGTATCAAACCAATGGCAATTGGAATATTCGTAGTGCTTTCCGGTGATGTTTTAAGTGATTCCCAGAATCGGGCAATGACAGGGAACAAGTAGCCTGATAAAACGCCAATAGCCATGGCAAGGAAAATCCAAAGTGTTAGATAACGATCGAGAAATTTCAAACGGGGTTGAGATGGCATAGTGCTTGGTTTAAAGTTTAAGAGTAGGTTTTCTGTCGTTTTACAAAAAATAGACTGTTATAAAGTAAGATCCGGTGAGGATAAATAGCATTGCCACTATTCGCCTGAACCACACTTCGAAATACTTGATCTTGTTATAGGTTTTGCCAATACCACCAATACTGAATGCCAGCAGGTACGCTAACAGAATTACCGGCAAGCCAGTGGCAATGGCAAAATCAGGTAGTAACAGTAGCCCGGCAGATTGCGATAAAACCATAGGCATTAGCATTCCAAAGTATAAAACTCCGCTGTATGGGCAAAAAGCAAGGGCAAGGATCAATCCAAGAAAAAAAGCGCCCCATCCGTGCCCAAATTTTACTTTATCAGCAAAGCGTTGCAGGATATTACCCGATAAAGCAGGTATTCTGAAGAAATCAAGCATGAATATCCCTATAACAATCAGCAAAGGTCCTATCCATTTTTCACCATTTGCCTGTATGGCCCTGCTAATATGAAACTTACTGGCTCCGAAGAAAATAACTGATCCCAGCAAGGTATATGTAAGTGTCCTTCCAAGTGTATAATACAGCCCGTTCAGGAAAACTGTCTTCCGGTTCTGAACATCCTTGCTGATATATGCTAATGCCGTAATATTAGTAGCCAGTGGACATGGGCTGATGGCAGTCATTAAACCCAGCAGGAAGGCCGTAAAAAAAGGAAAAGTGCTCTGGTCAATGAGGTTCTGAAGAAAATCCATGGTAATGTCGGTTATTTTAAGTTTTTCTCAATCTCAGCTTTTAATCCGCTGATAAATTTCTCTGCCTGGTTACGTGAATAGCTGAATGCAAAGTTTGTGAAGTCGATAGTGCTTTCCTTTTTGCCATTTATGCTGGTTAGAAAAAGGGATGAGCCTTCGGCTTCATACTTCTCAACCATATTTATGTTTTTAGTGTCTTCAACATTCAGAACCTGAAAAGAAATTGTGCCATCTTTCAACTGCTTGGCGAAATAAGTATTGAGTGTTTTTTTTGTGTTATCTTCTATTGAAATGCATGTCGGACACCGCCGTTCCGAATGAAAGTAAATAATTTTCAGTTTGGTCTGTTTCTGGGCGAAAACCGCAGCAGTTGCGAGAAACAGTATTATAAATAAAAAGCTCTTTTTCATAATAAGGATTTTTAGATCAGGGTTTTGTAAGCAGTTCTTTAATTTCTTTTACGGAAGGTACTCTGCCATATAGCAGCACTTTTTCATCTACAACAAGCGCAGGGGTTCGCATAATACCATAACCCATAATTTTGGTTATATCTTCCTCTTTAACCACTGTGGCTTCAATGTTAAGTTCTGCAACGGCTTCGCGTGTGGCTTTTTCGAGGTTACGGCAATTGGAGCAACCGGTTCCCAGTATTTTGATTTCCATTTTGTAAAGGTTTTTAATAGTTTAGATTATGAAAAATGTCAGAATATAAAGTTAAACAAGAATCCGACAAGTATAATACCTGTACCCACAACCCCAATAAAGGTAAAAATAAGGGGCAATTTAAGCACTTTACGCAGTATGATCATTTCAGGTAGCGATAATCCTATCACCGACATCATAAAAGCTAATGCGGTTCCAAGGGCTGCTCCTTTTTCAATCAAAGCTGAAACTATTGGTATTATTCCTGCAGCATTTGAATACAGCGGTATACCTATCAGAACAGAGAGAGGCACTGAATACCAGGCCGATTTACCCATAAAGGCAGCAAGAAAATCCTCCGGAACATATCCATGAACTCCTGCACCGACGCCAATTCCAATAAGAATGTAAATCCAGACTTTCCCGACAATTTCTTTAACAGCTTCAAATCCGCGGTTCACCCGGTCATGAAGGCTCAGCTTTTCATCTTCAGGGTGCTGACCTGTTTTCACGGTATAAACCCAGTCTTCGACCCATTTCTCCAGGTGTAGCTTCCCGATTACCCACCCTGCTGATATGGCTATTATTAATCCTGTTACAACATATATCAGCGCCGTTTTCCAGCCGAACAAGCCGAAAAGCAGAACAATAGCAACCTCATTTATCATAGGTGCTGCTATCAGAAAGGAGAATGTTACTCCCAACGGTATTCCCGATTCAATAAATCCAAGGAAAAGCGGTATTGCCGAGCAGGAGCAAAATGGTGTTACAATTCCCAACGATGCAGCCATTACATTTCCTGTAAAAAGCGATTTTCCTTCCAGAGCCTTGCGTGTGCGTTCAGGCGAAAAATAAGTGCGTATAATGCCAACAATAAAAATAATAAGTGTTAGTAAAAGCAAGACTTTGGGCACTTCAAAAATAAAGAACCTCATTGCTTCGGTAAAGTGCTTTCCTGCAGGCATGCCAAGAATATTTAATACCAACTCATTGGAGAACCAGCTCAGGTTGTAATATAGGATTACCCATAAAGGAAGCAGCAGGACAGGGGCATACTTTCTGACATTGCCGATATTTATTAGTGGCTTTCTGTTATCCATCACAAATTATTTTTTGAACTGATTTCTCAGAAAGAAAAGTATCAATAAGTTGTTTCGCAATCAACCAGTTTTCCTTGTTGATACAATACTTAATAAATGGAGGATTAATTTCACCCTGTATCAGTCCAGCCTGCTTAAGTTCCTTCAGATGCTGGGAGAGAGTGGATAGTGCGATAGGGAATTCGTCAGCAATATTGCTGCTGTAACAGCAATCCTGCTTTGAAAGGATTTCGAGTATTTTTATTCGTGCAGGGTGCCCGAGTGCTTTAGCAAAACGTGCCAGTTTAACCTGATCTTCAGTATAGGGTGTTTTCAATCTTCATTTAGTATTTCGCAAAAATACGAAATATAATTATATCCATTATTTTTTATCGATTTAAATATTTTTTTATTGATTAGTACGCAGCAAAGGTGATTCTGGAGCTCTTCAGGCTTAATAAATGGAAAAAATGTATATAAATGCAACAGGTGTATAAAAAATATACACACTCATTTAATGGACTGAACAACAATCGTTTGCATTGTGTATTCTGAAGAGGTGTGTAATTATTCAACATATCTATTGTTTATTTATTAAACACATAAATTTGTAATAAACAGAATATCAAACAGATACGATTCGTTTTATGCTTTGGCACTGTAATTGAATAGCTAAATGTAAAGGAATTGAAAATCCAAAGATCATGAAAACAAAACAATTATTACCCGTCGTAATTATGCTGCTAGCCCTGAGCAGCAAACTAAGCAGTCAGGAAATTACTGCTAAAAATGGGGAAGAGCAACAAAGCATTCCAGCCATACAGTGCACTCCCGACCTGTATCAATTGAGTTCAAACTGGGCCAGTGTTTACAACAGTCGAAATCCTGAGTCCAAAATCAGGATCGAAAATGTGGCCGAAAATAAAACCGGTTCAGGAATGGGTGAAACGATAAGTATCATTAAAGCTGGTAATACTGATGAATTGACTAATGAAAAGAACTGGAAAATAGTAGTAGGAAGGAATGTTATTGTTCCTGTTATAAATACTGAAAATCCGTTTATGAGCGATATTCTGCTCAGAGGTGTTTCATCCAAACGGTTTTCTCAGTTTTTCAATAATCCCGATAAGGAGTTTTGGGGAACTCTGCTTCCAGGCCAGCAGAAGGCTCCTGTGCATATTTATATGGTTAACGATGAATCCGTCAAAACAGCAGTGGCTGAATTCCTGGGGACAAAAAATCTGCCACTTACGGGAATTTCGTTTGTAACAAAAGAAGAAATTGTCAGTGCTGTTAAGCTGGATCCATATGCTGTAGGGTTCTGCAACCTTGTTGATGTATTGGATGTGGACACCCGCAGCCTTGCTGAAAATATCCGATTACTGCCCGTTGATAAAAATAGCAACGGTACTATCGATTATATGGAAGACATATATAGTGATGCAAATACATTTCTGAGAGGTGTGTGGATTGGTAAGTATCCCAAAACACTGTATACTAATATTTATGCGGTAAGTAAAGTTCAACCTGTAAATGAAGCTGAGCTCAGTTATTTAAAATGGATACTGAATGATGGTCAGCAATATCTGAATAAAAATGGATATTGCGATCTCGCCGGCAGCGAAAGTCAATCGCAACTTGATAAAATTAATACAACAGTTGTAAGTATTCCAACAACTACAGCAAAATCATCTGTTGTTGGAATTTTATTGCTCATCCTGGGAATAGTTATATCAGTAGGTGTTATCACCTTTAAGATTATCCGTGCCTACCGGAATCAGGAGAGTATAATTCCCGATTTCAGTATTCAGTCAGCAGGATTCGACGAGAATACTGTTGCTGTGCCTGCCGGACTTTATTTTGATAAAACTCACACATGGGCATTTATGGAAAAAGATGGCGATGTAACAATAGGGTTAGATGATTTTCTGCAACATATTACAGGTCCGATAAATCGTATCGTGATGAAGAATCAGGGCGAAAGGATCAAAAAAGGTGATCTGCTCTTCACTATTATCCAGAATGGAAAGCAGCTAAATCTCTACTCTCCTGTTTCAGGAATTATAAGAAAACAAAATGATCTGCTTACCAAAGACTCGTCATATCTGAACACGGCTCCTTACTCAGAAGGATGGGTATACCAGATAGAGCCCGGCAACTGGCATAAAGAAATACAGTTTATGGATATGGCCATGCAATACAGGAAATGGTTGAATACCGAATTCTCAAGAGTAAAAGATTTTCTTGCAGCCACCTTAAAGCCTGACAGCCTGCAATATTCGCATGTAGTTCTTCAGGATGGGGGTGTGTTAAAGGAAGGTATTCTGAATGATTTCGGTCCCGAAGTATGGGACGACTTCCAGACGAATTTTCTGGACATATACAAATAGTCAACAATTCAATAACACATAATATTAGGTTTATCAAAAAAAAATAAGATCATGGATTTACATCGTCGTGATTTCTTTAAAGTACTTGGCGCAACCGGAATTACTCTGGCAGTTGGAAAAGAACTGAACGCAGCTCCCAAATCGAAAAACGAAATGGAATTCCACGGAGTTCTATACGATTCAGCCCGTTGCACAGGCTGTCGAGGCTGCGAATATGATTGCGCCGAGGCTAATAATTTACCTGAGCCTATTCCAACAAAACAAATTAAGGGCTTACGAAAGACGGATGAAGCCAGAAGGACCGTTGTGAATGAATTCAACACATCGAAAGGTAAAGTATACTCTAAAATGCAGTGTATGCATTGCAATGAGCCTGCCTGTGCATCCGCATGTCTTACACAGGCAATGAGTAAAACAAAAGATGGTCCTGTGATATGGAGAGGCGACAAATGTATGGGATGCAGGTACTGCATGGTTTCATGCCCATTTGATATGCCAAAGTTCGAATACCATAGTCCGAATCCGAAGATTCAAAAATGCACCATGTGTTTTGATACCAGGGTGCAAAAAGGTGAATTACCTGCTTGTGTCGAAAACTGCCCTAATGAAGCACTTACTTTTGGTTCACGCAGGGAGTTGATACAGGAAGCACGACGAAGAATTTATGAGAAACCAGATCTGTATTTTGATCAGATATATGGTGAACATGAAGCCGGCGGAACCTGCTGGCTCTATATTTCGCCTGTGCCATTCAGCGAAATAGGGATGAATACAAGCATCCAAAAGGCTTCTTATCCTGAATTGACAAAAGGATTTCTATATACAGTGCCAAGTGTTTTTGTGCTGGTGCCAGCACTTTTACTTGGCGTACAACAAGCAACAAAAAAGGAAAATTCAACAACAGACATTGAAAATGAATAAGGGTCCTATGATTGCAACAGATAACGACGGGCAACCCATCTGGAGGTTTTTGCTCAGGGAATTTAAACCAAAAGGCAAAATTCTTACGCCTTTTAATATTATCTCAGTTCCTATCATCATTCTGGGAGTCATTCTGATTGGTTTCCGTTTCTGGAAAGGGATAGGTGCTATAACAAATCTTTCACAGGAAATACCATGGGGCCTGTGGATAGGATTTGATGTGGTAACCGGTGTAGCCTTTGCCGGAGGGGCCTATGTAATAACCTTTATGGTCTATATTCTGAATATGCATAAATACCATTCTATAGTAAGGGTCACCGTTTTAAACGGATTCCTTGCTTACTTGTTTTATGCAGGCGCTTTATTGCTTGACCTTGGGCGTCCGTGGAATGTGATTAATCCTATAATAGGAAATAATTTTGGCGTAAGTTCGGTATTGTTTCTTGTTGCCTGGCACTTCCTGCTATATATGATAGCACAGCTTATTGAGTTTTCGCCGGCAATTGCTGAATGGCTTGGAGCCCGGCGTGCCCATAAAATTCTTTCAGGCATGACCCTCGCTGCTGTTATTTTTGGGATAACCTTATCCATGCTCCATCAATCAGGCTTGGGAGCCCTTTATCTTATGGCTAAAGAAAAGATACATCCGCTCTGGTATTCAGAGTTTATCCCTGTGATGTTTTTTGTATCCAGTATTTTTGCCGGACTTTCGATGGTGATATTTGAAGGGTCTATCAGCCACAAAGTGTTTTCAGATCAGATTAGCACCAAAAGCCATCAGTCGCAACGTGGAATCATTCACGGACTGGCAAAAATATGTACAGGAACCCTGTTTGCCTACTTCTTCCTTCAAATGCTGGTTTTTATTCATGGAAAACACTGGGATCTGATCAATACACCTATGGGTTACTGGTACCTGGTTGAGATGATCGGTTTTGTACTTCTTCCGATGATGCTGTTCTTTTACAGCTATCGAACTAATAGCATCTTACTAATAAGAGTTGCTGCTATCCTGACTATGATAGGCGTAGTTTTGAACAGGTTAAATGTTACTATTATTGGATTCAGATGGGATATGCCGGTGCGGTATGTACCATCGTGGATGGAAATA
This sequence comes from uncultured Bacteroidales bacterium, assembly GCA_903822525.1. Classification (GTDB taxonomy): domain Bacteria; phylum Bacteroidota; class Bacteroidia; order Bacteroidales; family UBA4417; genus UBA4417. The sequence continues at coordinate 49,010 of CAIJPI010000042.1, forward strand.
GTGGTTACCCTGACTGTATTATTCACAGAAATCTGGATTTTCAGATGGGTGATTAACCGCATGCCAGTATTAAGGGAATCCCCAAATTGGGTAAATGAAGAAAATAAAAGTCAAACCGCTCTTGCAGATGATCATCGGAGAGCATAAAAATTAACAAAATGGATGGATTCAGTTATTACAACATTTTCGATACAAAAGGAATAGAATATCTAGCGATCATTGCATTCCTGTTGTTGCTCATTCCTTTCTGGCTTGCATTGAACAGGCAATCCGAAATTAAAGCACAGATCCGAAAAGTTATAGGCGTATTGTCAGCGGCTGTTTTAAAAATTCCGCAAGGTATTTTTTACAGTAAAAATCATACCTGGGCTTATCTTGAAAGGTCGGGAATTGCCAAAGTAGGTCTTGACGATCTGTTGATGCATATTACAGGCGAGGTAGATGTTCGCCATCTCAAGAATCCGGGCGATAGCATCCGTAAAGGTGATTTAATTGCCCATATAGAGCAGGATGGAAAATTGCTGAATATTTATTCACCTATTTCCGGAAAGATTCTTGGTTCAAATTCACTTTTAGAATCAAGACAAGAATTGTTGAAGCAGGATCCTTATGGAAAAGGCTGGATTTATGATGTTAAACCATCAAAATGGGTAACTGAAATGCCTTCATGTTACCTTGCTGAAGATGCGACTGATTGGATGAAGAAAGAACTGGAAAGGTATAAAGATTTTGTAGCAGTAAGCAGCGGGAAATATAATTCGGAAAATTCGATGCCGGTTTTACAGGATGGAGGCGAATTATCTGATAATTCTCTTTCGGCTCTTCCCGGTGAAAGCTGGAAGGATTTTCAGGACCAATTTTTGACCCCTGAATAAACCTGAAAAAATTTGAGCCTTTTCTAAAAACCGGGTTTCAGTATTCTGTCTGTTTGGCAGTCCAGATATAAATTTTCACGAAAAATATAAAAAAAACCGGTTATAAATCGCCGGTTTTTTTTATATTGCGGTTATATATATACATGATCGAATATATGCGGGTTTTAAATAGGTCATAATACTGTACTTTAAAAATAAAGGCAATATGGTTTTATTAAAGACATCAGCAACTAAAAAGAGCCTCGGCAGTTTATTCAGAGGCAAATACTTGAAATTTGGCCGGTCAATTTATGGTCGTGTTGTATTGATTATCACTATATTATCGGTTTTCCTTTTTGTTTCCTTTGGTATAATTTTCAAATCGGTTTACGAACAATACCTTAATACCGTTATTCTTCAGAGCGGAAACAATGTAGGTTCACTGGTCGAAGGAGCTTTGTATCATTCGATGCTCGAAAACGACGAGAGTGCCTTGCAGAATACCCTCGATGTAATTCATACTTTGCCCGGCATTGAGGATGTAAATATGTACGATGCCTTCGACAGTCTTGTATATTCATCATTCCCTTCCGATACCGAAGGAAACATCAATCCTAATTGCAGAAATTGCCATAAAAATCTTGGTGTTATGTTTCCAAGGAAGGAAAAAGCGTATAAAATTATTTCTGCGGATAATGAATGTAAGATGAATAAAATCGATCATGGTGAAAGACACCTTTTAATCCGGTCGCCTATTCTGAATTCGAAATCATGTTACGAAAGTTCCTGCCATGCCCACACTCCGAAAGAAGATGTTCTGGGGTCGCTGGTTATAAAGGTTCCCTTGAAGGATTTTGATGCAGCTGTTGAAAAATCTTCACTGGAGTTCTATTTTCTTGCAATTTTAACAACTCTGCTGCTGGCATCATTTTTAATTTTATTTACCCGCAGGGAAATTAAAAACCCACTCAATCAACTTATAAAAGCGAGTATAGCTGTTGCAAATGGCGACAAGAGCACCCGGGTTGAAATTAAAAGCAATCAACTCGACGATATGCGTATGGTGTCAGTGGCATTTAATGATATGCTCGATAATCTGCAGACGGCCACTACAGAATTGGAGAACTGGTCGCAACAACTTGAATATAAAGTACAGAAAAAATCGGAAGAACTGGGAACGGCTCAGAGTGAGTTAATCCATATTGAACGCTTGGCCTCTCTTGGAAAATTGTCATCCTCGGTGGCACACGAAATTAATAATCCTTTGTCGGGAATCCTGGTATACACAAAACTGGTTCATAAACTATTAAGTAATCAGGAACTTACGGAGGACAGGAAGGAATTGATGCTTAAGCATCTGAAGATGATTGAATCCGAAACAAAGCGCTGCGGGGAAATAGTAAAAGGATTACTCGACTTCTCGAAAAAAGATCAGGAGGACTTTGAGCCTGTTCACTTACATGAGATTTTGCATGCAACCTATGACCTGATGTCACATCCGATTAAGATAGCAAATATCAGTTTTCTGACTGATTTTACTGCAAAGTCAGATTTGATTTACTGCAGTCCAAACCAGATTAAACAAGCCTGTGTAGCCATTCTGGTTAATTCAACCGAGGCTGTTACCGAAAATGGCGAAATCCTTGTACGAACCTCAAATCCAGATTCCGACAGCGTCAGGTTTGATATTATTGATAATGGAATAGGTATCTCTGCTGAGGATATTCCGCATATTTTCGAACCTTTCTTTTCAACAAAACAGCAAGCCAGAGGCATTGGACTTGGTTTGCCGATAGTTCATGGTATCATTCAAAGCCATAAAGGAAAAATACAGGTGAAATCGGAATCCGGACTTGGTACTACCATTTCGATAACCTTACCATTAATAAGAAATTAAAGCTTTTAAACAATGGAGAAGAAGATATCCATATTAGTTGTTGATGATGAAGAATCTGTTAGAGATTCACTCAGCCTTTGGTTTGTCGAAGATGGTTACAGGGTCGAATGTGCTGAAAATGCTAAGAAAGCCTTGTCAATTCTTGAATCTGATACATTCGATATTATCCTTACTGATTTGAAAATGCCGGGCATGGATGGCCTGGAAATGCTCAGAAGGATAAAGGTATTAAATAAGGATTCGATAATTATTGTTATGACAGCTTTTGCAACTGTTGATACTGCTGTTAAAGCACTGAAAGACGGAGCTTTTGACTATGTAACCAAGCCGTTTGACCCCGATGATCTTTCACATCTTATCAGGAATGCAACCAGGCAGATTACACTTGCCCAGGAGAATGAGACTTTAAAGAAAAGAGTTGATTCATTGGAAAGTGTTGAGGATCTGATCGGAAAAAGCGAAGCTATAAAAAGGGTTCTGAAGGAGGTTGAAAGTGTGGCTCCAACCAATTCGTCAGTTATTATAACCGGCGAAAGTGGTACAGGCAAAGAGCTTGTTGCCAGGGCTATACATGCCAATTCGCTGAGAAAATTTTATCCGCTGGTAAGTGTGCATTGCGGTGCTTTAACCGAAAGTTTATTGGAGAGTGAGCTGTTCGGGCACGAAAAAGGTTCATTTACTGGGGCATTGTATAACCGCAAAGGCAGGTTTGAGATGGCTGACAGTGGAACTATATTCCTGGATGAAATAGCTACAATCTCAGCAAAGATGCAGGTTGAATTACTTAGGGTTCTCGAAACGAAAAGTTTCATGAGGGTTGGAGGAAATAAGGAAATATCGTCTGATTTCAGGGTGATTTGTGCAACAAACCGCGATTTAAAAAGTATGGTCGAAAAAGGGACCTTCCGCGAGGATTTGTACTACCGGCTAAATGTGATGAATATTCATGTTCCGCCTTTACGCGAGCGTGTGGAAGACATTCCGTTACTGGTCGAATATTTTATCCGGAAATATTGTACTACCATGAACAAGCCAGTCATTACCATTGATCCGGCTGCTTCAAAGCGTATACTTGCTTACCAGTTTCCGGGAAACATTCGGGAATTGGAGAATATGATTGAACGGGCTATTGTTGTTGGGAATGGTCGGAAAATTGGATTAGCAGACCTTCCATTTGGTAAGGATGTTATCGAAAGTTCCGTCGAAAGCCTTGAGGATTTTGAAAAGGCATTTATCCTTCAGATCCTTAATAAATATAGCTGGAATATTTCCCGCACGGCTCAGGCTTTAAAAGTGGATAGGGTGACTCTGTATAATAAGATTAAGAAATACAGCCTGAAGTCATAATGATTTTAGATTCCTGATACTAATGTCCGAAAATTAAAGGATGCAAAGAAAAATGAATCCGCCAATTACTACTCTCGGAATACAGGATGAGTTTTCTTTTTGTTCGTGAATGGTCACTCTCTAATCATTACTGGTTTAAATTAAAACTGAAAATCAGGCTGCCTCTAAATGAATCCTCCAACCATAACACTGTTTACTTTTGGTCATTTCGAAAGGGGGTTCCTTGAAAGAATTTCAGGGGCTGTTACAAAGGAATATAATTGTAGTGTTGTTATTAAAGAGGCCCATACTGATATCAGTGAATTCTTTGATCCCGGAAGGAGACAATACAATGGAGATAAATTATTAAGAGAGGTGGACACGTTGCAAGTCCAGGGATCAGCTAAAGTAATAGGGTTGTTTCAGGTTGACCTTTTTATTCCAATCCTTACATACATATTCGGACAGGCGCAACTGGGCGGGCGCACTGCTATTGCTTCGTTGTACAGGTTAAGCAATGAACGATATGGAATGAAGGCGGATGATGAACTGTTACTGAATCGTTTCATTAAGGAAGTTATCCATGAACTTGGTCATACTTTTGGATTAATACATTGCCATACAGCAAGCTGTGTGATGCAGTCGAGTACGTATGTTGAAGATATTGATTTAAAAAACAGCCATCTTTGCAGCAAATGCAGAACTGAGACTGGAAAGGTTTAATATTATATCTATCTGCGCCTTTTTTCTCTTATTTTTACAAAAAAAAACCTGCATGATTAATCGTATTTCATTACTGTGCCTCTTTCTGGCTTTACTGGCTGGCAGTACCCGTATTTTCGCATGTACTAATTTTATTATTTCGAAAGGCGCCTCCAGCGATCATTCGGTTATGATCAGCTATGCTGCCGATTCACATACACGGTATGGTGCCATATCATTCTATCCGGCCGCTGATCACAAACCGGGTGAAATGTGTGAAGTGTATCATTATGAAAATGGCAAACTACTTGGAAGTATACCTGAAGTGCCTCATACTTATTCGGTGGTGCAGTTTATGAACGAATACCAGGTAGCTATTGGGGAAACAACTTTTGGCGGTCTCGACTCATTGAGCAGGCAACCTGGTGCATTTCTGGATTATGGTTCTTTGATGAAAATTGGTCTGCAACGTTCGAAAACTGCCCGCGAACTGATTAAAGTGATAACTGATCTGGTTGCGCAATATGGTTATGCATCAGGAGGTGAATCTTTTTCAGTATCCGATGCCAGCGAAGCCTGGATTCTGGAAATGATCGGGAAAGGCAGATATGAAAAAGGAGCAGTATGGGTTGCGCGTTTAGTTCCGGATGGTTATGTAAGCGGGCATGCAAACCAGGCCCGGATTACAACTTTCCCTTTTCAGGAAATCAACAACTGGAATGATCAAAAGCAAACAGTTTACCACTCGTCGGATGTTATCAGTTTTTCAAAGAAATACGGCTTCTATAAGGGTAGTGACGAATCATTCAGTTTTTCGGATGTGTATAATCCTTTAAATTTTGGAGGTGCCCGTTTCTGCGATGCAAGAGTTTGGTCTTTTTTTAGAAAAATCAATAAAGAAATACGTGAGAATCCTGCTTATACCATGTATGTAAAGGGTGAGTTTTTACACGACAAGGTTTTTATGGATGGCAGTAAAAATCCAAACAGCTTCGTTTCGAACAGACTTCCATTATGGGTAAAGGCTGATGTGCCTGTTGACCGGAAACTAGTCATGGCAGGTATGCGCGACCATTATGAGAATACGCCTCTTGATATGCGGAATGATCCTGGGGCAGGACCTTTTAAGCTGCCTTACCGCTGGCGCCCGATGGAATTTGTAGTTGATAGTGTAATGTATCTGAATGAAAGATCCGTTGCAACTCAGCAAACAGGGTACAGTTTTGTGGCACAATCGCGCAGTTGGCTGCCAGCACCTATTGGTGGTATTTTCTGGTTTGGAGTCGATGATGCTGATGGTTGCGTATATGCCCCGATATATTGCGGAGTACGCGAAATTCCAAAAAGTTATGCTGTCGGAAACGGTTCAATGATCACCTGGTCTGAAACATCGGCTTTCTGGACTTTTAGTATGGTGAATAATTGGGCCTATAACCGCTATAACCTTATTCATCCGGAGATTGAAGATTACCAGAAAAAATTAGAAGATCAGTTCACCAGTGAAATTGAAATTATTGATAAACAGGCTGTTGCTCTCTATACACAAAATTCAGGCTCTGAATATGATTACATTACAGGATATTCAGTATATACTGCAAATAAGTTGGTTAGCGACTGGAAGATATTTTTTCAATATCTTTTTATGAAGTACATTGATGGAAATGTGAAGAATTCTGAAGGTCATAAACTTCTCGATAACGGAAATGGAAGAAATATCCCGAAAGCTCCTGTGCAGCCCGGGTATGGCAAGGAATGGGAGCGTATTATGATACAGGGAACAAACGATAGACTAAAAGTCCCTGATAATAAATAGCCTCGGTTGCTGAAGGTTATTTATAATTTGTTTTGTTACGTTTCGATCTGCCTCGTTAAAGTAAAAACAACAAACATGGTTTCCTGTTTCAGGAATGAAAACAGAATTAATACTATGCTATGACAAGAATACTACTGATATATATAATTCTGCTCTTTAACTTTCAGCTTTTAGCTCAGAGCAGTTGGACGCAGCCTGCTAAATTAATCTGGAAGGAAGATTTTTCGTCCGGGAAAATTCCGGATGGTTGGGTTAACCAGGCTGTGAACGACAGCAGTATAATTTGGGATTGCACCAATCAGCCTTTTCCCGGATCGTATGGCCGCGACCAGCAAGCGCCGCCTATTGCATCGAAAAGCGGTGGATTTCATATGCAGTACGCTCCCGGTGTTAAAGTCGATAAATTCTACCGCAGGTGGGAGAAAGCTGGGATATGGCCTGATGCTTTTTTTCAGACTTCACCTATCGATTGCTCAAAACGAAGTTCTGTGGTGCTCAAATTCCAGCAGAATTTCATATGGAACGACTGGGGTAAAGTGAGAAATGACGGAGGTTTATTTGTTGGAGTGTCCGGTAATGGAGTTTTATGGAAAGAGTATGAAGTCCGAAATGGCATTGGCAGCGAAGCCGATTGTCAGAATCCGGCTAATGTTGAGTTGAATATTACCGGTACTGCTGCTTTTCAGAAAACAGTGTATGTGAGGTTTTATTGGAAAGGAATGTATGCCTGGTATTGGATGATTGACGATATTGAACTTTCCGAAGCCCTCGATGTCGATTTGTCGGCCTCGGCATTGATATCACATCCCCGGTCGGGCAATACGTTTACAAATTCCGATATTTTTAAATTTAATGTAGTGAACCTGAGCTCAGGTGCTATTAAAAAGCCATTCGATTCCTATCTGAAGATTGATAACAGAGCCCCTGTAAAAATTACAACGCCCTTCAGTGAAAAAAATGAGATGCAGGTTCTTGATACTGCTCTGGTAGTTTTTCCTCCGGCTGATCTTACTGATTTCGGAATTCACAAGATCAGGTTTTATACTTCCTTTCCTGATGATAACCGTAGGGTAAATGACACACTCGACATGGAACTTTTTTCGCAGGCATACGAATTGGGACCAGTTACCGGGTTTAAAAACAAAGGCAATACTTTTACATTTAACTGCAATCATGCACTTGTGCAAATTGATTTTTACAGGGACGACATTTTCCGGATTCAAATGTCGTATAATGGTGAATATACAAATCCTGCCGGTAGTGATATTGTAATTAAACTTCCTTCTGAAAAAGTTAACCTTACATGTATTGAAAAGGAAGATTATTATCTGATGGTAACATCCGAAACTGCCTTGCGCGCATACAAGAATCCGTTGCGCTTTGCCATGTACAAGCCCGATAATGAAACCTTGGTCTGGGAGGAGATAAAAGGTCTTACTTACGGTAAAGAAACCGTGCAGTCGTTAAAAAGATCGGAGCACGAATATTTTTATGGAGGAGGCATGCAGAATGGAAGATTTTCTCATCGGGATAAAACCATTCAGTTGCGTATCGACTGGAACTGGGAGGATGGAGGCGCTCCTAATCCGGCTCCTTTTTACATGAGTACAAATGGTTATGGGGTGTTGAGAAATACGTTTGCTCCCGGTGAATATGCTTTTAAGGATACCATAAGGTTGTTGCATTCCGAAACACGATTCGATTGCTTTTACTTTGCAGGTAAGTCGTTAAAAGATATCCTGAACAGTTACACAGATGTTACAGGAAAGCCTTTCCTCCCGCCACGGTGGGCGTTAGGCATGGGCGATGCAAACTGTTATAACCGTGGAGCCTCGAAAGGAAAGAATACGACAGGGTATAATGGTACAACCCCTGAAGTTATCCCTCTGATAGCCGATAAGTATATAGAACATAATATGCCTCGTGGGTGGATTCTGCCTAACGATGGGTATGGCTGTGGCTATACAAAACTTGATTCCGTAGTTGTCGAACTGCAAAAAAGAGGTTTTCATACCGGATTGTGGACCGAGAACGGTGTTGAAAAAATTGCAAAGGAAGTAGGGGAGTATGGCAGTCGATTGTGTAAGCTTGATGTGGCTTGGGTTGGCGAAGGATATAAGTTCGCAATCGACGGTTGCCGCGCTGCATACGAAGGAATTGAGAATAACAGCAATGCAAGGGGCTTTATCTGGTCAGTGTGTGGATGGGCAGGAACACAGCGTAATTCGGTGATGTGGACCGGCGATCAGAAAGGAACCTGGGATTATATCCGCTGGCATATTCCAACGGTAATTGGCTCGGGACTCTCCGCCCAGAATTGTGCAACGGGTGATATAGATGGTATATTTGGAGGAAGTGATAAGACTTTTACACGCGACCTGCAGTGGAAATGTTTTACGCCGGTATTAATGTCAATGTCGGGATGGGCGCCAAAAGATAAACAGCCTTACGTTTATGGTGAGCCGTATACTTCTATAAACAGGAACTACCTGCAGCTCAAACTGCGTCTTACCCCATACATGTACACTCTATGTAACGAAGCCTGCGAAACAGGTGTTCCGGCAGTCAGAGCACTGGTACTCGAATACCCTGACGACCCGCTTGCTAAAGGGACTGAAACGCAGTATGAATTTCTGCTGGGTAAAAATTTCCTGGTGGCACCGGTATACCGGGATGAGTCCATACGCGACAGTATCTATTTGCCGGAAGGTAAATGGTTTGACTACTGGGACGGATTCGTATACCAGGGGAATACTTTTTTAAACAAGTATCCTTCCCCACTTGATAAACTTCCACTATTCGTCAAGGCGGGTTCTATTATCCCAATGTACCAGCAAATGGGTTTTGACAATGAGCGACCGGCCGATACACTGACTCTCGATATATATCCCGGCCCTGATGCCGGATTCGAAATGTTTGAGGATGAAGGATCCAACCGGGATTACAGGCAGGGTAAATATGCAATTACAAAAATTCAAGCTTACTCAGGAAACAACGGAACTAGGATTAATGATATTAGCATCTCAGCAGCTAATGGCAGTTTTGAAGGAAAAATACTAAAAAGGACTTATTTAATCCAGATTCATAGTTCAGTTCTTCCTGAACAAATATTAGTGAAAGACAAAAAAATAAAACAATTCAGAAAGGTTGAAGATTACAACAAAGCCATAACCGGGTGGTATTATAATCCTGGTGACAGGCAAGGAATAATCTATATAAAGACCTCAAAATTAGAAACTGACACTGAAACTTCGATAAAACTTACCTATTGAAATGGATAAATATGGTTATCCAAGCTGCAGAAATTGATTTATTGTTTATATGAATGAACGAGCGATGAAAAAAAAATTAGCATTATTATTCCTGTTCTCAGCCCTGCTTTCCTTTGCTCATGCGCAGGAAAAACATTCTTTTGCCATTAGTAATGGAAGTTTCATGTACGATGGGAAACCAGTTATGATTCATAGCGGCGAGATGCATTATTCCCGCGTCCCTGTTGAATACTGGCGACACCGCCTGAAGATGATTAAAGCATTGGGACTAAATACCGTTGCAACCTATGTTTTCTGGAATTTTCATGAAACCGCTCCTGGTGTTTGGGATTTTTCGACAAATAATCATAATCTGAGAGAGTTTATAAAGCTTGCTCAGGAAGAAGGCTTAATGGTTATTCTTCGCCCGGGGCCTTATGCCTGCGCTGAGTGGGAATTTGGAGGCTATCCATGGTGGCTGGTAAAAAACAAAGATTTGGTTATCCGCACAAATAATAAGCCTTTTCTCGATTCGTGCAATGTATATATCAGCAAACTGGTTGATCAGGTAAAGGATCTGCAAATTACAAATGGTGGTCCGGTAATTATGGTCCAGGCTGAAAATGAGTTCGGCTCCTATGTAGCGCAACGTAAAGATATCACATTGGAAGAACACAAAAAGTATAGCCTGGCTATACGGGATCAATTGCTGAAAGCAGGAATTAATGTGCCCTTATTCACTTCCGATGGTAGTTGGCTTTTCGAAGGCGGAACCATCGAAGGTGCCATGCCTACAGCTAACGGTGAAGATAATATCGGCAATTTGAAGAAAGTTGTCGATGCGTATAATAACGGGAAAGGGCCCTATATGGTCGCCGAATTTTATCCTGGCTGGCTGGATCACTGGGCAGAAGAGTTCCAACGCGTGCCTGCTGAAGATGTTGTAAAACAAATGAAATTATACCTGGCTGAAGATGTTTCATTCAATTTTTATATGGTCCACGGCGGAACAAATTTCGGATTTTCAACCGGTGCCAATTATGATAAGAATCATGACATTCAGCCTGATATAACCAGTTATGATTATGATGCCCCCATAAGTGAAGCGGGATGGTCAACACCAAAGTACATGGCAATTCGCGCTGAATTGATGAAATATATGGATAACGCTATGCCTGAAATTCCGCCAGCTATACCGGTTATTTCAATTCCTTCCATTAAATTGACTAAAACTGTTGATATCGCTGAATTAAAAAGTGTAACCAAAGCTGTTTTAAGTGATAATCCTTTGACTTTTGAAGACCTGAACCAAGGGCATGGCTATGTGCTTTATAGCAGGAAGTTTGTTCAGCCAGCTGCTGGAAAAATGGAAATCAAAGGATTAAGAGATTTCGCGACTATTTATATTGATGGCAATAAAGTTGGGGAACTGAACCGGTATTTTAAAAATTATACGATGGAGATTGAAATACCTGTCAATGCAACACTCGAAATTCTGGTCGAAAATATGGGCCGTATCAACTATGGATCCGAAATCATAAATAACCTTAAAGGTATTATCAGCCCGGTTATAATTAACGGAAATGAAATTTCCGGAAATTGGCAGATGTATAAATTTCCACTTGAAACATTGCCTGATTTGCATGACCTGGGAACAAAGAATACAGAAGGAAGGCCCACATTTTACCAGGGGAATTTTACTTTGGATAAAACAGGTGATACTTTCCTGGATATGCGCACCTGGGGGAAGGGTATTGTATATGTAAACGGCCATCACCTTGGCAGGTACTGGAGTGTCGGTCCTCAACAAACATTGTATTTGCCAGGGGTTTGGTTGAATAGGGGCGAGAATGAAATCGTAATTTTCGAACAACAGAACTACTCCCTCCAAACAGAAATAAGTGGTATTACAACTCCTATTCTTGAAGAATTAAAAGTTAAGTAACGGATCGATGAATTTACTATTGATTGATAGTTGATCCAGTTTTTTTCTGAATATTTTAAAGGCTGCCTGGTTGGGCAGCCTTTTAAGTTTGTTTACTCTAGCCGGAATCTCTGGCAGACAAGGTTTAATTATTTGATGGTAATTCGTCCAGAGTTTTAATGTCGGCAGAATTGCCTGAGAATTTGTTAGCTTTGAATTTCAGGTAGCTGAATTCATCGGAAGGTAGATCAGTTATTTTGTTAAGATCGTTGTCATCTCCATTCGTAAAGCTGTTAATGTTAAATTTTAAGTATCCAAAGTCATTTAATGACATTTCTGGTAATTCAAAAGTGATTTCGTCAGTATTTATTTTGTAATTCAGAATATCAAATTTTAAGTAATCCAGATTTTTATTATCCGCTGTATTGGACGGTGCGATTTCAAATTCATCGTTAGTCTCAGGCGTTACATAATCAGAAACATTAAATTTAAGATAACTTAAATCATTCGTTTCAACAACTGTTCTTTTATCAACTGCCGTGTTTTCAATGCAGGCGATAATCTTGTCTGTATTCGACATATTTTTTGAGTATACTGTAATATAGGAAATCTCATTGGAGGTTACTGCATTATTGTTATGTATGGTTCTCCTCGAAGGTGATTCGGCAAAAGTTATCATCAGGCAAAGTGCTGCGAAACTTGACATTAGGATTGATGTTTTCATGGCTTCTGAAATTATACTATTGTGATGGATTTGGTTTTTGGTGATTTTTGGAATTCGAATATATGACGATAGCAGTTTTGAATTGTTACACTTAAAAATCTTAATCACTGTTTAAATCGGTTAACCATTAAAAATCATCGGCGAAATTAGAAAAGGAGCTGCTGTTTTTCTAGTTCCTATTATAGGAGAGCTCCTGAAATTGACAAGTATGGGCAGCATGAATAGCTTCCAATAGCGGAAATAGAAGGCATGACACCATAATCTGACCGTATCAATAAGATCACATTACATTTTAAACTAAATTTGAAACTCATTCAGATGATCTTGCTTAATTTGATTGAGCGTATACCCGAAAGTCATAAATTGGTTTATATTGCTAATGGTAATCAGGATTTTCGTTTACTTGTCGGTAATTCAATCCGGAACAAGTTTATCAAGAATGATAACTGAAGCAGAAATAGAAATAAGGAATTAAATATGCAGCCTGATCCACAGCTACTTGTTCAATTAGTAAAGATGCAGATGCCTTTCGGTAAATATAAAGGAACCGTTTTGTGTAATCTTCCGGTCTCCTACCTGGAGTGGTTTAATGTGAAGGGATTTCCTGATGGTAAGCTGGGTATGTTGCTCCGTACGATATATGAAATAAAACTCAACGGACTCGAATACCTTCTCGATCCTATAAAAAAGATGAATCAATTTTCATGAAAACAGTATCAATCAGTACCCTGAAAAAAGAACTAGGTTCACTGCCTTCCAGCGATGTACTTGATATATGCATGAAGTTGGTTCGCTATAAGAAAGAGAATAAGGAATTATTGAGTTACCTGTTATTTGATGCAAATAATGAACTGGAATACATCCGAAATATCAAAGAGGAAATAGACCTTCAGTTTTCAGAAATTAACCTTAGTCATCCGTATTTTGCAAAAAAAAGCATCAGAAAAATATTGAAAATCACTTCAAAATACATCCGGTATTCGGGTAATAAACAAACTGAAGTTGAGTTGCTTATTCATTTTTGTGTAAGGCTGAAAGAACTGGCTTTTTCAATCAGGCAGGGTAATTCGCTCAGCAATTTATATATAAGCCAGTTAAAGAAAATCCATATAGCATTAAGCTCGTTGCATGAAGATTTACAGCATGATTATAAGGAGGAAATAGCTTCGTTAAATATCATGGTATAGATTCTTTGGATGAAAATAAAAAAAAAGGCTGCCGGAACGACAGCCTTTTTTTTGCACAAAATTTTATTACTTGTTGATGATAAATCGTTTACTGATTCCGGATTGTTTGTTATTCAAATGAATAACAAAGATTCCATTGGATAACGATGAAAGGTGAAGTGAATGTATAAACTCATTCTCAATGGTAAGTCCCGGTTCGCTGTATACCAGTTTCCCTAATGCATCGAAAACAGTCAGATCATATTTCCCTGCCGGGATAGTCTGGCTCCTCATTGTAAATTCACCTGAACTTGGATTAGGGAATAACTCAATAAGTTTGCTGTCAGGTAATTCCTCTAGTCCTGTACAATCGTAAAAACTGATTACAGCTGAGTCAGTTGAAACGCATCCGTTTACGTCAGTAACCGTTACGGAGTATATATGTGCACCCAAACCCTGTCCTACAGTGTCAATCTGCAAGATAGCCGTGGTAGCACCTCCAGGAATCCACAAATACGATTGCGGATTACTTATTGTTGCATCGTAAATTAATTTTCTGTTTCCACAAACTGTAGAATCGTTAATTGTAACATCAGGTAATGCATTTATGGTAACCTGTTTAACATCCGTTCCCGGACAACCGGTAACCAGATCCTGGTAGGTATATGAAATATTTATCTGACCTGCTCCGGCAATAGCAGGGTAAAGTGTATCACCCGAAACGCCCTGGCCTTCGAAGGTTCCACCAACAGGAATTGCTGTTAACAAAACAGGCCCTGCACTTATGCATACTGGATTGACTGCATTTATACTTACTACCGGCAAAGGATTAACGGTAATCGTTTGCGCAAATGAAGCGGAACAGGTATTTCCATCAGTGTATGAATAGGTTACTGTATGGGTTCCTACCCCAGCGACTGTTGGATCAAACGAAAGCCCGTTGCTGATACCAGCGCCCGAGTATGTTCCTCCTGCTGGAATGCCACCTGTTAAATCGAATGCCTGAACAGATATGCAAACAGTATCCAATAGGTTCAGATAAACTGATGGCAATTCGTTGATTATCAGTGATACTGAAGTTGGTAAACTTTCACAGCCATTTTCAGTCTGTGTAACAGAATAATTGTATACACCTGTCGATGTCTGACCTGTGGTAAGCGAATTACCGCTTCCGATAAATGAGCCTCCTGAATACCACTGTACTTCGGTACCTGCTGATGTGAGGTCGGGTACTGGCTGTCCATAACAAACTGACTGATTCGCAGCCACTGGTGGAGCAGGTGTTGGTTTAACAGTAATAAAATTATTTAAAGTTAAATTATTTGTGCCCATCTGGTTTGTCACGGTCAGGCTAACATTATAATTTCCTGCTTCACTGTATGTAATCCCGATTGGATTTTGCACATTTGAAGTAGCAGGAGTAGCACCTGGGAACGACCAGGCCCACGAACTTGGAGGTCCTGATGAAAGGTCATTAAAATTTATAGGCTGACCTGAACATGGGTTGGCATTGCTGGTGGTGAAATTTGCAATTGGTGCAACCGAGGCAACCACTCTTACAGTAGTTGTGCGTTTATGAATAGGTGTTCCGTTACTACCTGTGGCAGTTATAGTCACAGTGTAATCACCAACAGGCGCTGAATTGCTGCTTATCTGTATCGGAATCTGACCGGGATACGACCATAGCTTGTTTCCCTGCGGATAGGTAACCGTAAACAGGCCGAGTCCTGCATTGACTGTAGCTGTAACAAATACTGAATCAGTATAAAGTTTAACACTTGGTACTTTGGCATAAAATGTTGCAACTGGGGCAATTGTGTCGAGGGAAGGTTCTGCACGAAGTCCATAATCGGGGAAGAAACCAACGTAGCTCCCAAAACTATTCTCACGGAAATCGGTCCAGGCTAAAACTGCGGTTACACCGTTAGAGGTCACGCCGTTATAATCACCTAAGTAAGCAGGAGAACCACCTCCTCCACAGGTGGTACAGTTGATTTTCATCTTTTTATTGGAAACCTGCTGATTTGGAGCAAATGTTTCGCCGTTATCAGTATAGGAAGCATAGATCATTGCGCTGTCACTGGTTGGACAATCACGAGTATCCATCCAGGAAATATAAAGTCTGCCGGTTTTAATATCATTCCAGATGGCAGGAAACCAATTGTGGTTATTTAGAGTATTGGCATCATCATTTACTGTTTTTGGCGATGACCAGGTTGTTCCGCCATTGTCGGAATAGCGGCAGAATATATTTGGTTTATTCCCATCGCCTGAAGGGAAATTTGAAGCATAAACAAGGTAAAGTCTTCCCCGATGAGGTCCATGGCTGTTATCAGCAGCAATAAACGGGTATGGACGTGTTCTCATATTTTGTATGGAATTCCGCCCGCCAACGCTTGTACCAACATAGTTGGCAAAATTTTGAGATGATTTAAAAGTGTATGAAAGTCCCCCGTCAGTTGATTCGTAGAATGTATATGTAGATGCGAATGAACTTCCCGAATTAGTAACAACATAAGTTGACCCTCCCTGAAGTGCATTTTTCGGACCCACAGCAACCATCATTCCCGGAATTGCCTGAGTATTCATATTCTGGGTATTTGTATACGATACCCCGTTATTTGTTGATCTGGCATGGTTACCGCCACTTGAGGCAGTCATGGTTGTATATATGTAATTTGAATACGATCCGCCTGTCTGATCAGCAGCTAACCAGTTTTTGTCCACACCGGTTATTGCTACAACTACCGGATCCCAGTTTAGACCAAAATCGTTTGATGTAACTATTTTACAGCCTTGAATGCTGGTCCCATACATGTTTTCATAAATGAGCCTGCCGGTACTGTCGCTGGTAACAACAACATCACCACTCATGCCTGTCCAGCTTGGATTTGCCGAAGTCCAGTCGAAGCCATTAGTTGTACGGTAACCTTTTCCACCAGATGTACCGGTAGTATTCCAAACTGCGTACATTTCCAACGGATTCAGCGGATTTGATGTAATGCTGCATTCAGCAAAATCAACACCAAGTTTAAAGTTGTCGTAATCTCCGATAGTTATAACAGAGGCTTGGGATGCATCGCCCTGAGGGGCTTTATACCCCGGAACCATCACCATTGGATCGCGGTGAATATTGTTATCTTTTGTAGCGGGCTGTGCATACGTTTTAATACTACTTATCAGGAATACTGATAAAAAGAATGCCACTACCTGTTTAACAGTAGAAATGTCCATGAGCAATAAAGGTTAGGTATTTATTAATTTGAAGGTCTGATTATGTTGGGTAGTAATTTATTGACCCAAAATTAAACTATTTTCAATTACTTTTGTTCAACTAGCAAGGCATAATAAATTTTTTAAAAAATAATTATGAAAACCAACCGAATTCAAAAAATTCTGACAACATTAGGCCTTCTGGTTATTGTTGTTTTATTTGCTGGATGTCCCTATTCGAGCATTGTACCTATTGATGAAGGAACGATAAAAGTTCCACTAAAACTGGCAGGGGAGTGGATTGGTTCGGCAGATGTGCAATCTGAGAATCCTACTTACATTGCTATCACCATTGAGGATGAATTCCATGCCCAAGCCCAAAAAATGGAATATTCATCATCCGACAGCGCATACAGCGCGACGACGTATAACCTGACGTTTTCGGATGTTAAGGGCGAGACATTTATGAACGTCATCGAAGATGGTGGTGATTCCTATAGCTTGTATAAATTCGACTTCGATGAAAATACCGGAGAGGTTAATACTTCCGAAGTTACTGATTATATCAAGGAAACCTTCAGCACTTCAGAAGAACTGAAAGACTTTATTTTGAAAAATAAGTCAAACAGTTATTTCTTTACTAATACGAACGAAAATTACGTACGGAAATAGGTTGTATTTTCTATTACAGCTTGCTGATAACTTCATTGAATAGCCGGATAAGACCTATCTCGGCTTTGCCTGCTGTTTCCAATATATCTTCAAGTTTTGCAGGTACCAGGTTATCCGGATCGCACAAGTCAGTTACTACCGAAACGGCAGCGCAAGGTAATCCCATATGATTGGCTATAATTACCTCAGGCACAGTCGACATTCCTACTACATCAGCGCCTATCAATCCCAGATACCGGTATTCAGCCCGGGTTTCGAGATTTGGACCGGAAACTACGGCATACACGCCTTTATGGAGTGTTATATTCAGTAGTTGGGCCGCTGTTTCCATTTTGTGATTGATTACCGGCGAATACGGGCAGCTCATATCCGGGAAACGGGGGCCGAGTTCGTCGATATTTTTCCCGGTAAGCGGGTTTTCGGGTAAAAGATTAATATGATCATCAAGTAGCATTAAATCACCTTTCTGATATGATTTATTGATTGCTCCGGCAGCATTTGAAAGCAAAAGCCATTTTACTCCAAGCATTTTCATTACTCTGATAGGCAAAGTTACCTGCTGTAAGGAATATCCTTCGTAAATGTGAAACCTGCCTTGCATTGCCAAAACTTTATGCCCCTTAAGGTTACCGTAGATGAGCCTGCCTTTGTGGGATTCAACGGTCGAAACCGGGAAATGAGGGATATCGGCATAGTCAATAGCAACTTCTATTTCGATTTCAGAAACCAGTTTGCCTAATCCTGTTCCTAAAACGATACCCGTGTCAGGAGATGTAATACCTTTGTGCTTCAGAAAAGCAGTTACTTCTTTTATTGTATCGAACATATTGTAATCACTAAATGTTAGTTTGCAAAAGCGAAGTTACAGAAACAGTTTTAAAAATACCGGCTTGGAAAAACATAATTTTGAATCTCTTCGTGAGCAACTGTCTTTAAATATATCCTGGCCATCGGTTTACATGTTTAAATTCATTGCTCCTGCCGAAAATCGCATATTTGCCTTGTTACATGAGTTGTTTCCTACCCAGGCTGACTTTACCAACAGGCAATCAAAAGGGGGCAAATATGTGAGCATAACAGTGAAAGAAGTCATGTTAAGTGTTGATGAAGTTATTGACCGTTACGAAAAAGCTTCAGCTATTGAGGGTGTTATTGTGTTGTAAATATTCGGAATTAGAATAGGCCTTTCATTTTAATTTCAATTAGTCTTTTCAGGTCCGAGCTAAGGCTTTCAGCAAAACAGAAATTTCATGTTCCAGGTTTGGCGTAAAAATACCTGTCCCGAGATTTTTGTCGATTTCAGAAAATGTCCAGAATCGGCCTTCATCAATTTCTGATTTATTAAATACCGGTGTAGCATTATACAATGCTCTGAAGCTAAATACCAGCTCTGATTCAATTTCAGTTTCCCACTTATACTGAACCAACGGGATAGGATGAATTCCTGTAATGTTAAGTTCTTCAGCAGTTTCACGGATCAGTGCCTGCTCAATTGTCTCACCTATATCAACATGCCCTCCGACTGAAGTATCCCATTTGCCAGGTTGGGTATCTTTATGCATTGCACGTTTCTGCAGATATATTTCACCTTTGCTGTTAATGATATGCAGATGTATAACAGGATGTAGCATGCCGGGCCCGTTATGCACTTCTTTGCGGGTTGCCCGGCCGGTAATCCGGCCATTTTCGTCGACCAGAGGAACCCACTCTGTATTTTTATCCGGGTTTTTATGTTTGTGCTTTGCAGAAAAATATTGCCAGGCAAAAAACAATCCAAAAAGAATATACAGAAAAGCTCCGCTGATAAAGGCCCAGACTTCTTTGCTCAGATAGAAAGCTGAATATACGATGAGCAGTGTATAAGCCAGCATCATCCAGAAAAGTATCTTCATGGTTTTTTGCATGGCTTTTTCAGCGCCTTCAGGCATCTTTAAATCACCCATATACCGCTGAGAATAAATCATGAGCAGGTTTTTGCTGCTGAAAGCTGAGAATCCGAGTACAGCACAGAAAATCAGATTGATCAACGCAGGTTTGAGTTTAAAGAATATTTCATCATTAAGCGCTATGGATATACCGCCAAGCGCCACCAACAGAGCCGTATCGTAAAAGATAAACCTGTCAAAACGCTTTTCCCGCAAAAATACGTATGCAAGCTGTCCTACTCCAAAAACTACGGCAACAATAAGTCCTGCTTCAGTCGACCAGAATTCATCAACCAGTATAAATACGAATATAGGTAATAAGCCGGGAAGGAGTTTTTTGAAGAGATTCAGCTGATTGGAGTCCATTGTTAGATTTCGGATTTCGGATTTCGGATTTCGGGTGTGGGATTTCGGATGTTAGATTTTGGATGTGTGATTTCAGATGTTAGATTCGCATTTAGAGTAAAACAAGAACAGAGACTACCAAATTTTAGTAATCGGCATTAGCATCCATTTAAAAACAGAAAAGGAGTTCTTGCCAGAAGAACTCCTTTTCTGAATTGTAAACTATTTATTTTGCAAAACTAATAGCTCTTGTTTCGCGGATAACTGTAATTTTAATCTGACCCGGATATGTCATTTCTTCCTGTATTTTACGAGAAAGGTCGAAAGCTATCTGGTTTGATTCTTCATCCGTTACCTTATCAGCACCAACGATTACCCTTAATTCGCGTCCGGCTTGAATGGCATAGGTTTTAACAACACCCGGGTATGATAATGCAAGTTCCTCAAGTTTGTTGAGTCGTTGTATATAGGCTTCAACAACTTCACGCCTCGCACCCGGACGGGCACCTGAAATAGCATCACAAACCTGAACAATTGGAGCGATAAGCGTTTCCATCTCAATTTCATCGTGATGTGCTCCGATTGCATTGCAGATATCTGGTTGTTCTTTGTACTCCTTGGCTATTTTCATGCCGAGGATTGCGTGTGGTAATTCGGCATCGTTCTCGGCGACTTTTCCAATATCGTGGAGAAGTCCGGCACGTTTTGCTTTTTTTACGTTAAGACCGAGTTCGGCAGCCATGGTAGCACAAAGGTTTGCTACTTCGCGTGAATGCTGAAGAAGATTTTGTCCATAGGATGAACGGTATTTCATACGGCCAATCAGCCTTACTAATTCAGGGTGAAGACCATGGATCCCCAGATCGATAGTAGTGCGTTTACCAGCTTCGATAATTTCCTGTTCGACTTGTTTTTTTGTTTTGGCTACAACTTCTTCGATACGTGCAGGGTGAATACGGCCGTCGGTTACCAGTTTATGAAGCGAAAGGCGTGCTATTTCCCTGCGAACCGGGTCGAAACCGGAAAGGATTATAGCATCAGGCGAATCGTCGATAATAATTTCGATTCCGGTCAGGGCTTCTAATGCACGGATGTTACGACCTTCGCGGCCAATGATACGGCCTTTTATTTCTTCGCTTTCAATATTGAAAACGGAAACGGTGTTTTCGATTGTTTGCTCAGCAGCAGTACGTTGAATGGTTTCAACAATAATCTTTTTAGCTTCGTTATTGGCTCTCAGTTTAGCTTCATCAATAATGTCGTTGATGGATGCCATTGCCTGTGTGCGGGCTTCATCCTTCAGGTTTTCAACCAGTTGATTCTTTGCTTCGTCGGCGCTAAGGCCCGAAATGATTTCGAGTTGCTCAATATATTGTTTGTGAGCTTTGTCAATTTCCTGCTGTTTGCGGGTTATGACTTCTTTTTGCTGATCGAGGTTTGCTTTTGATTCAGTAACTTCTTTGAGCTGTTTCTGAACTTCTTCGTTTTTCTTTTGAACTTCGCTGTGTTGTTGGTTTAGTTGCTGTTCGCGTTGTTTCTGACGGTTTTCGTTTTTTGCAATCAGGTTGTTTTTTTCCTGAGTCATGTTTTCGTGATCCGTCTTAAGCTGGAGAAATTTCTCCTTTGCCTGGAGCATTTTCTCTTTTCTGATCATTTCTGCTTTTTCTTCAGCGTCCTGAATCAGATGAATGCTCTTTTTTTCGATCGACTTACGCAGCATGGATGTCGCCAAAGCGATTCCTGCACCTAACCCGACAATAGCTGCTATAACAGCTACTATAATATTGCTCATTTCGTGTTGGTTATAAGGGTTTAACATATAACCGGATAAGGAAATAGCTTGAAGATAAAAGAAAAAACCCGCAGTTAATTCATGCATTTCGGGAAACCCCAAAACGACAAGAATAGGCTGCCTGAAATCGTCGGACTTCCAATGTTCCCCGGAGGGAATCCTTTTACCCGAAGGAAAAGGTAAGGCCTGTCCTGTTATTTCAATAGCTTCGCCCGATTGTAAAAATGTTGAGTTTCCAAACGGATTGAATTAACGCGGGTTTTAATCCTTGTATTTTTTCAAAGAACGTTGCGCATCAGTCTTTTAGAGTTTCAGTCAATATGTTGTCAATGTCAGTTAGAGTAGTGGATAAACTGTTGGTTACAAATGATGCTTCATTTTGAGCATGAATAGCAAGTGTAGCAAAATGTAATGCTACCATTGCCAGTAAATCCTGTTTGTCACTATAACGATAGTTTCCTGCATAATGGCTGATTTGTCCTTCAATATGTTTTGCCGCTTTGCGAACAATTTCCTCTTCATTACGACCAATCGTGAGCCTGTAAGGCCTTCCTGCAATGGTAATGGTGATGGGTAATTCGTCTGCCACAGGCTGTTATATTGTTTTATTATTCAAAAGATCAATGCATGTATCAAGTTCCCGCAATAATTCGTTTATCTTCTTTTTGGCTTTGGATGATTCCTTGCCGGTTGGGATTGATTTTGCTATTGTTAGTATTTGTATTTGTTTTTCTAGTTCAACAATGGTTTGCTTATGTAATGTTATACTGCTCTCAGTTTCAGTTTGCTTTTTCTGTAGTTGGTTAAAATTCTCATTTAGTTTTTTGTATCTGAGCGCAAGTTGCCTGCTTTTAATATCAAGCCCTTTTACCAGGTTGCTCAAATCTTCCATACGCTATCAAGCTGCTTAATGTACGATGTATTAAGTGCAAAGATAGCTACTTAATGATATAATAACAATATTAAAACTTTAATTCTACGAAAAATTGTGTAAGAATTTATTAAACAGTCTGTTAGTGTAAATTGCCAAGACTTTTCTCTTTATAAAGGTTTGCTTTTGATACTATAAAATTCAACAGAAAAATTCTTTTTATTGGAGTAAAACAGGTTGATTTTTAAACTGTCAGACTCGTTGTCCGGGAATAATTCAAGGTGCATTTAGTTGTTCGGATTTAATTTTGTGTTTTGCAGTTTTTCAAATTCGTATATTAAATTTGTTTCTGTTTTAGATGAGCACAAGAATGAAAATCATATTTATTCTGAACGGAATGTTTGTACCAGAGATTTCATATACCGGTTTACGAATCATAGTTTGCTGGCATGAAAATAGAATATAAAACATGGTTATATCTGGTCAATGTTAATTAAGCTTTGACAGCCGGATCCTTTGTGCAAATAAAAAATAAGTGTTTGCCAATATATTTTCTATTATATTTGTATTATGACTGAGGAATTCCTGCATTATATCTGGCAATACAGGCTTTATAAACCTGATCTGGTTTTGCAAACCGGCGAGCAGGCAGATGTTCTGCATCCCGGTATACACAACCTGGATTCAGGTCCTGATTTCTTTAATGCAAAGGTTAGGATTGGCGAGACAATATGGGCAGGGAATGTTGAGATTCATATACATTCCTCCGACTGGAAACGTCATAACCACCAGCAGGATATCAGTTACGATAATGTAATTATGCATGTTGTGTGGCGTGATGATACTCCGGTTCTCCGTATGAATGGCTCAGAGATTCCAACACTAGCGCTTGATGGGTTGTATAACGAAAATTCCTGGAAGAACTATCTTCGCTTTATGGCTTCGCAACAATGGATTCCTTGCGATACTATGATTTCAGGTGTAGATCCCTTCATCCGGAATGCCTGGTTCGACAGGGTGCTTGTTGAACGCCTCGAACGCAAAGCGCTGCAGGTTGAGCATATATTATCGCTTACCAACAATGACTGGGCGCATACATTTTACCGCCTGCTTGCCCGTAATATGGGATTTAAGCTGAATAACCAGGCTTTCGAAATGCTTGCACAATCGCTGCCCTACCCGTTTTTAGCAAAACATGCTGATGATTTATTCCAGATAGAAGCCATGGTTTTCGGGCAGGCCGGTTTACTCGAAAGTTCTTTTACAGACGAATATCCGCGTAAACTTAAAAAGGAATATGAATTCCTGAAAGGTAAATTTGATCTGAAACCGATTGATGCTCATTTGTGGCGGTTTATGCGCTTACACCCCGGCAATTTTCCAACTCTGCGCCTGGCTCAGTTTGCCTCCATTATTCACCATTCAGGTTCCATGATAAGTGAGTTGTTTAATTCGGTTGACGTAAATACTTATTATAAGCTTTTTAGTGTTGAAGCATCTGAATACTGGAATACACATTATACCTTTGAAAAAGCATCGGCTTCCCGCAAAAAAACACTTGGCCGGTCATCTGTTGATTTGCTTGTTATTAACCTGGTTGCACCTATATTGTTAGCCTATGGCAGGCGCAAAGGCGATACGCTTATGACAGGAAAACCAATTGATATTTTGATGCAGCTTAAAGGAGAAGAAAATTCCATGATACGTAAGTGGGCTGAATTGGACATGGATGTTTCCAATGCGGCATGCACACAGTCATTGCTTGAACTAAAAACAAATTATTGCGATTTGAAAAAGTGTTTAAACTGCAGCATAGGTAATTACTTGCTCAGGTAAACTGAAATCGCATCGTCAAAAAGGCTGCTCCTTTGAGCCAATGAATACAAAGGGTTTTCATAATTTGAATGTAAAATAAACTAATACATGGTAACTGAAAAGTCAGAATTTAAAAAAAGCCTTGGATTTTTAGATTCCACTGCCCTTGTAGCCGGTTCAATGATCGGTTCAGGTATTTTTATAGTAAGTGCCGACATTGCGCGTAATGTCGGTTCTCCAGGATGGATGCTCATAGTATGGGTAATCACTGGAATTATGACCATTTTTGCGGCTCTCAGTTATGGGGAACTGGCATCCATGATGCCACGAGCCGGAGGCCAGTATGTATACCTGCGCGAAGCTTTCAATCCGTTGGCTGGATTTCTGTATGGCTGGACTTTTTTCACAGTAATACAGACCGGGACAATTGCAGCTGTTGGAATGGCTTTCGCAAAATTTGCAGGAGTGCTGGTCCCCTGGTTTTCTGAAAGTAATATTCTATTTCAGCTAGGGTTTTTCAAAATCAACACGGTACACCTTTTAGCTATTACAATGATAGTTGCCCTTACATTTAATAACCTGCAGGGTATAAAAAACGGGAAATGGGTTCAGAATATCTTCACCATCCTGAAAGTAGGTTTACTAATCGGATTTATTGTGCTTGGACTTTTCTTTGCACGGAATCCGGAAGCAATGGCTGTAAACAGGAGCTATTTTTGGGAGCCGATCTCTATGGATGGTAAAATGTTAAGCGGATGGGCACTGATTGCTGCAATTGGTGTTGCCATGGTTGGTTCATTGTTTTCGTCCGATGCCTGGAACAATATCACATTTGCAGCCGGAGAAGTGAAAAATCCAAAACGCAATATTCCACTCAGTCTGGTTACAGGGGTAACGCTTGTAACCATTCTTTATATCCTGGCAAATTTCGTATATCTGAATGCCCTTCCGCTACGCGGCATTCCTGGCGGAGTAGGAGTTTTTGAACGAGGGATGCAGTTTGCAGTTAACGACAGGCTTGGATCAGCTTCTATGTATGGTTTGTTCGGCTCCATGGCTGCTTTGTTTATGGCAGGATTTGTTGTGGTATCCACTTTTGGTTGCAATAACGGGCTGATTTTGTCAGGTGCCCGGGTTTATTATGCCATGGCGAAGGATAATCTCTTTTTTAAAAGTGCCGGTAAACTGAACAAGAATGCTGTTCCTGCTGCCGGATTAAAGGTTCAGGCGGTTTGGGCTTCGCTCCTTTGCTTATCGGGTACATACTCCAATCTTCTTGATTATGTCGTTTTTGCAGTATTAATATTTTACGTGCTAACCATTGCCGGGATTTTTGTACTGCGCAAAAAACTCCCCGATGTCGAACGGCCATATAAAACCTTTGGTTATCCTTTTGTTCCTGTATTATATATAGCCGCTGCCTCCCTGGTAATGTTCGTGCTGCTTATATACAAGCCGGATTATACCTGGCCTGGTTTAGGAATTGTTATTATGGGTGTTCCTGTTTATTATATCTGGCGGAAATGGGGGCAGAAAATGACTGAATAAAAAATATTCCGGGTATCATGCTGCAATTGAGGAACTTATATGAGTGTATCTCTTTTTTAACATTTGATATTGATGTTCGAAAATGTAAAGAACTATTTTAATTTTAATAGGGGAGAACGCATTGGTATTATTGTAGTTATAATAATAGTAATTATTGTAACTGTTTATCCGTTTTTTTTAAAAGGGACTATACAGGATAACACAAAAGAGTTTTTGAGTTTTATATCTGATATTGAGAAATTCGAAAAAAGTCAGAAAAAAGCAATTGATTCTGCTGCTGAGGCTCGCAAATTTGATTTTCAGCAAATGGATAGGTCGGTCGCTGAAAATAAAATTACTCCTTTCCAGTTTGATCCCAATAAACTACCCTCCGAACAATGGAGCAAGTTGGGATTGAAGGATTGGCAAATAAAAGTGATAAAGAAATATGAGGCAAAAGGAGGTAAGTTTTATAAAAAGGAGGATTTCAAAAAAATGTTTTGCATTTCACCATCCGAATATGATATTCTTGAGCCTTTCATCAATATTACTGAGAAAAAAGCTGAATACCCGGAACGAAAAACAGAAGCTAAAGCAATAAAGGAAAAAATTCTGATCGATCTGAATACCGCTGATTCAGTTTCTTTGCTTTCATTATACGGGATAGGACCTTCGTTCGCAAAACGGATCATTAAATACAGAGCCTTGCTGGGTGGCTTCTATAGTAAGGCTCAACTGCTCGAAGTGTATGGTTTCGACCAGGAACGACTGGATAAGATAGATGCCTATTGTAATGTTAACGCTGAAAGCATAAAGAAAATAAACATTAATTTAATCCGTACCGATGAGTTGAAAAAACATCCTTATTTTGACTATTATACGGCAAAAGCTATTGTAGATCAACGCATTATTCTGGGTAAATTTACTTCACTCCAACAGATTAAAGGATTGCCATTGATTCATGACGAACTTTATAATAAGATAAAAAATTACCTTGTAACTGAATAAAACTTCACTAACCTGAAAACTTGTAGACTAAAATGACAAATTATTTTAAATTCTTTTTTACATCCATATTACTATTCAGTATGGTGCTGAGTAAGGCACAGGATGAAGCTACACCGCTGCTCGACAGATTGCAGAAAACAAAAGGAATTGAGAAAATTGGTGTTCTCAATGAATTGTCGGTGGTATTCCGAAAAACCAACAGGTACGAATCAATGGGATATGCCCGGCAAGCATTTAAACTTTCAGTTGAAGATAATTATCTGCCTGGGCAAGCACTGGCAAAGAAGAATGAAGGGGTAGGCTGGTTCTATATAGGTAGTAACGATTCGGCAACGATTTGCTATACACAGGCTCTTGTTCTGTTTACTAAAATCGGGGATAAAACGGGAATGTCGGCTTGTTATAATAACCTTGGACTCATTGCACAGGAAACAGGAAAATACGATGAGGCTTTAAAATATTACACGAAGTCAATTGAAATGGACCATAAACTCGGGGATGAGATCGGAGTTGCACTTACACTCGAGAACATAGCTGATATATATATGTATCAGGGTAATGCCAAAAAAGCACTGTCAATTACAAATCAATGTATCAGGATATACATGGATCAATCATACAAGCCGGGATTGCTTGCAAGTTATATCAACCGGGGTGCAGAATATGAATACCTGGCTCAATATGAAGAGGCCATACGGGATCAGACAAAAGCACTTCAGATGGCCCGCGAATTGGACGACAAATACAAGGAAATTCAGGCTAACAGCAACTTAGGTGTTGCATACTGGCACATGGGCAAACCCGTGATCGCCATGAAATTCCTGAATACAGCTCTAAGTATGAGCGATGAAACCGATGATGGATATAATATTGATAACACGCTTAAAACAATCGCTGAGATTTTTACTTTTCAAAAACAATATGCGAAATCGAATGAAATATTGCTTAAAATACTCAACCGGACCGAAAATATTGAGAATAAACGACAAGCAGCTATCATTATGACCTTTATGGGGCGAAATTTACTGGAACTTAATGAGATTGACAAAGCAATGGGATACTTCTCAAAAAGCCTCGAAATTTCGATCGGATTAAAAGCACCGTATGTTGTTGGTGAAAACTACCGCAACCTCATTCACAGTAATGCAATTCTCCATAATTTTCGAACTGCCGACAGCATACTCGATCTTTATACCGAAAACTATGTGATTATAGCTGGAAATGATTCGATAAGTGATAACAGAGGTACGAAAAAGGATAGTGCTGAAATACTGCTGGCGTCAACTTCTTCATCCAGTAAATGGCTGATCGCTTTTTCATTAATGGCAGTTGTAATTCT
>CAIJPI010000043.1 GCA_903822525.1 uncultured Bacteroidales bacterium
ATCTGCAAACTGCAACCCGAAGACATTGCGATTAATAGCTGGGATGAGTATTGATTTTTTTGGTTCTGTTTTAGAATATTGTAGCAGGAATTGATTCTGTTATATAGTGCATTGTGCATAGTGGTATGTGCTTAGCATCATTTATTTGTATTTATCAATCCTGTAACTTGTCTGCGTTATACTCTCTGAGCACTGAGCACTTTGCACTAAGCACAGATGATTTTCCACATTTTCCTTAAACAGAACCATTTTTTTTTACCACTTAGGCACTAATTGCACTAAGAAACACTCATGTATCTATTTGGATGACAAGACTAAACAGTAAAATGCTATAAACTTAGTGTTCCTCCGTGTCCTCAGTGCCTCTGTGGTTAATCCTTTATAGCGCTGAGATCACTAATTTGTCAATAGCAAGAACAACTCAAAACCAGCAAATCGATAAAATCTTAGTGTTCCTCCGTGCCCTCCGTGCCTCAGTGGTTAACCCTTATCATGCACAAATTTCCTTACTACCCGAATAATATCCCGAATACCTCTTCCACCTTTCCTACTCCTGTAACTTTAATAGCCCATTTATCCGTTTTCAGGCTCTTCAGGTTGTGCCGCGAAACCAGTATCTGTTTGAATCCCAGCTTTTCAGCCTCTGCAATGCGTTGCTCAACCCTGTTTACTGGCCGAATCTCGCCCGAAAGTCCAACTTCACCGGCAAAGCATATCTGCTGATCGGCAGGAATATCTTCGTTCGACGAAAGTATTGCGCTTACCACCGCCATATCAATTGCCGGATCGTCAACACGTATGCCACCGGCAATATTCAGGAAAACATCTTTTACCCCAAGTCTGAAACCACATCTTTTTTCGAGTACGGCTAAAAGCATGTTTAAGCGGCGGCTGTCGAACCCCGTACTCGACCGCTGTGGTGTACCATAAGCAGCTGAACTTACCAATGCCTGTACTTCAATCAGCATCGGACGCATTCCTTCGATGGTGCTGGCAATAGCAACGCCACTTGTGGGCTCCTCACGCTGCGATATAAGTATCTCCGACGGATTTGTCACCTCCCGAAGCCCGGTATCGCGCATTTCATAGATACCCAGTTCCGATGCCGAACCGAAACGGTTTTTTACAGCACGCAGAATACGATATCCGTAATTACGGTCCCCTTCGAACTGCAGTACGGCATCCACCATATGCTCCAGTATCTTTGGACCGGCCAGGGTACCATCTTTGGTAATATGCCCGATCAGGATCACCGGTACACCGGTGGTTTTGGCAAAACGCTGCATTTCGGCGGCAGTTTCCCTGATCTGCGAGATGCTGCCAGCTGACGATTCAATAAGGTTTGTCTGAAGGGTTTGTATGGAATCGATGATCACCAGGCCGGGGTCAACGCTCTCAACATGTTGAAAAATGCTTTGCGTATTGGTTTCGGTGAGAATATAACAGTCAGGGTCGTTAAAGCCAAGTCTGTCGGCACGCATGCGTATCTGCTGTTCGCTTTCCTCGCCCGAAACATAAAGTACTCTTATCCCCTCCATATGGAGAGCTATCTGCAGCATAAGTGTCGATTTCCCAATCCCGGGTTCGCCGCCTACCAGTATAAGCGAACCTTCAACCAGACCGCCACCCAGCACACGGTCGAGTTCGCCGTTGCCGGTTGTAGTGCGCTGCTCGTTGCCTTGTATGATTTCTTTCAGCTTCCGCGGACGCGATTCAGTGGTTTTGAAGTTGCCTCCGCTCTTTGCAGTAGAGCCTTCGCGCTGCACAACCTCTTCCACAAAAGTATTCCACGCATCACACGAAGTACAGCGCCCCATCCACCGGGCTGACTGCGCTCCGCAATTCTGACAGAAAAATACTGTTTTAGTTTTTGCCATGGTATAAAATTGAAAAATTAAGAATTAAAAGCTGTGAGTATTAAGGGATTCGGGTTGAAATGACCGATGAATTATTTTTAGAAACTGTCTAAATTTTAAACAGAAGTGATTTATCAAGTTATTTGCTCAATCTACTGTCAGGCTTAGAAGCCTGCCCTGAGCCTGCCGAAGGGGAGTCGAAGCCCACTATATCATCTCAATATTTTGGTTTTAGCGTTGAACGAGTGCATTTCGACTTCGCTCAATGTGACAGGAATACAGGGTTTTGATGCCTGAAAGTGGTTTTTATCATTTTTAGA
>CAIJPI010000044.1 GCA_903822525.1 uncultured Bacteroidales bacterium
AGGTAGGTATCTTCCTGCCACCAGTTGATTCCCATCTCCATGGCTTTGTCAACCGAAGCCACAAGTAACCTGATTTTAATAGTTAACAGGTCGATATCAGCAATTTGTATCTTGATATCACCTGCAATGACGATCCCTTTATCGAGTACTCTTTCGAGAATATCGGCAAGGCCTGTCGCATTAATGGAATGGGTTGGTTCGGGCATAACGTTTTTATACTTTAAAATATGAAATGAATAACAAAAACTTCCTGGTTAAAAGCACAGGCACTGGGGCGAGGGGAGCGGGTAAGCGGGGGGATGAGAGCAAATAAAGGAAGTACCTGCACTTCTGGTGTTCAATGTTCAGTAAAAAGGGTGGCTGCTGTCGGCTTCTGTCATCAGGTTTTGTAATAAGAAAAAGCCCAAATGATAAAGATTGTAACACAATAACCCTTTTTACATCACATGCGTGTTAATAGTCAATCGACATGGTTTTAAAATCCGATTTTACCTCAGCCGATTTTTTCTTCTTAGGTGCCTGTTGCTCAGGAGAGTGCATCTGACCGGCTTTTTCATCATTATAATCCTGTATTTCTTTCAGCCTGTCCTGTATGATCTCAAGCCTTAATAAAATCCGGATTTCTTCACTTTTCAGCCGTGTTCTCTCCTTCTCGTACATATACAATTTTATAAAATCGGATTCCTCTTTGTTAGGGATACCTGACTTTACCACATTCTGCATCGATTTGATGCTTTGAAGTCCTTTTATTGCGCTTGAGATTGGCATATTCTTCTGTATTTAAGGTTGGTTGATGGGATGTTTAATTCAAAAATCAGATGTTCTTTTCTATTAATTCATCAACGATGTATTTCACCTTTTCCTGGTTGGTTTTGGAGCCAATCCGGCTCGTTTCGGAGGTAAGAATGTCCTGGCATATTTTCCTGAACATATCTTTTGATTTAGAAGGGGTTGTTTTCAGGGTGGCCAGTGTTTTTGCAATCATGATGGATCCGCGAATGGTAGGGTCAAATTCTGTTTTCCCTGATTCGCGCAGGCCCCGTACAATTTTAACAATCACTTCGGTATCTTTAAGCGACAGATCCGATTTGGCCATGGTGATCTTCAGTTCGGTTTCATAATCGAAATGATCGAGGTCCATGGTAACCATACGGTCGCGCAGGGCATCCTGTGTGCGGTTCACTCCGGCATATTCTTCAGGATTCGAAGTAAAGATGGCACGGAATTCAGGATGTACTTTCATGTAATAGTCTTCTTCTTTTGCTGCTGATGTACTCAGCATGCGCTCCTGCAGAATAGGCAACAGAATATTGTTTGCTTCGGGACGGGAACGCGTGAACTCATCATAAATAAGCGTGAAACCATTTTTTACAGCAATGGTCAAACGGTTGTTCACCCATTGCTTGGTCATATCCTCTTCGTACTTATGAACCGAATGAATAAATTTATCGTCAAGCTTTTTATATTTATAGCCCTGCTCACTGCCGATGAGGTCGGAAGTCTTATACTCGGCATCGCCATGAATAATAACAACCGGGCGGCCAATTTTACTTGCCAGGTGCATAGCTACTGTTGTCTTCCCGGTTCCTGACGGGCCCCTGAAATGTACCGGAAATCCTGCTTTTATGTAAGTGAGGCCACGACTGGTAATATCCTTTATATATTCTGTTTCTACAAAATTCGACATCGGCCTCAGTTCAAGTACGGTATTCATTTCATTGTTGTTGCTCATGGCTTAAAAGGTTGTTGGTTAGTTTTGATTATTTAAATAGCTGATAGTTAATTTACTGATTAGGGAATGATGATTTATGACTCAAATTCCTGATTGGGCAATTGTTCCAGGGTGCTGATCCAAATGGCACGGGCCTCTTCAATATCCCTGATTATCATTTCTTTTGAAAGCTTATAGGCTTCCCTTCTTTCCTTAAACCTGCTTAAGGCCTCCTGTCTTTTAACCAGGCTTTTTCTGATTTTATCTGTGGTTGTATTATTCATACTTTGCTTAATTAGAACCTTTTCCACCGCAACGGCTGCATGGCAGTCCATCACCCGATTTTCCGGTTCCTTTGCACTGACTGCATTTAAATCCGGCAGTAACCTGATTTTTCCCTTTTCCTCCGCAAACAATACAGGCAACACGGGCTCCAAGCGGATTTTTGCCTGTACCGGCACAAAAAATACATGTACCCATGGGTTCTCCTACTTCGACCAGCCCTGTACTGTTGCAAACCAGGCAATCCGATATAGGCGACAGCAGATCAAAAGGATCCTTTCCGGTTCCTTTGCAAAACGCACATCCTATTATTTTTGTCATGGATTATTTGAACTAAAAACTGAAAAATGTGGAGCCGAAGTTCTTTACTTCTTCGACTCCACTTTTTTCTGTTGATTATTTTATTGGGAAATAAACATTGTCCATCTTTTGAACCTTGCCTTCATCAAGCAATTTTTTAGCTATGAAACCAAGTTTCATCCGTGTTTCGCCCATTGGCTCTTCCATTTCCGCTACTTTCACACCTTTGGGATGCCTGCTGATAAAAAGCAGCACTTTCTCTTCAAGAGTCAATTGAACTTCAGGTTTGAGTTCAACTTTGGGCTGAACGGCAACCGGAGTCTCCTTTACTGGTTCAACCTTGGTTTCTTTCCTGAATTCGGCAAAAGCTGTCTCCACTTTAGCCGGAGCCGCTGCCACTGCCTGA
>CAIJPI010000045.1 GCA_903822525.1 uncultured Bacteroidales bacterium
CGGCTGCACTATTTCTGGGTTTGTTTTAAATTCTGCCATATTCCTTATCCTCCGATGATTTGTTTCTTCAATGCTTCCACTATTTCTGAGGGGGAATGTACAATTCCACCGTAACGTCCGAAATGTTCAACTTTAACGCGGCCTTCAACAGCCAGCTGAACATCCTCAATCATTTGCCCGGCACTCATCTCAACACACAGAATTCCTTTAATGCGCGATGTCATTTCCTTTATCACTTTCTTTGGGAAAGGGAACAAAGTAATTGGCCGCATAAGGCCCACTTTAATGCCTTCGGCGCGTGCAAGCTCAATTGATTTCTGGCAAATTCGTGCACTGGTACCGTAAGCTACAAAAACATATTCAGCATCTTCGCAGGCAATTTTCTCGTAACGCACTTCGTTTTCTTCAATCATGCGGTATTTCGCCTGCAATACATGGTTATGTTGTTCCATTTTAATGGATTCGAGATCGAGCGAAGTGATGACGTTATGCTCACGGTCGGGAGTTTTCCCGATGGTTGCCCATGGTGTATTCTGCCTTATTTCTTCGTCAGTAAAACGTGGTTTCTGAACATCCAGTTCCACTTTTTCCATCATCTGTCCGATAGCGCCATCCGATAGAATCAAAACTGGGTTCCGGTATTTAAAAGCCAGTTCAAAACCAAGGCCTGCAAAATCAGCCATTTCCTGAACCGATGAAGGTGCCAGTACTATCAGCCTGTAATCGCCATGGCCTCCGCCTTTGGTGCTCTGGAAATAGTCGGATTGCGAAGGTTGTATTGTGCCTAAGCCAGGGCCGCCCCTTACAACATTAAGGAGTAAACAGGGAAGTTCGGCTCCTGCAATATATGAAATGCCTTCCTGTTTCAGGCTCATTCCGGGGCTCGATGATGAAGTCAGAACGCGTTTGCCACAGCCTGCTCCTCCATATACCATATTTATAGCAGCAATTTCGCTTTCAGCCTGCAATGTAACCATGCCTGTACGCTCATGTGTTTTCTGGGCCATCAGGTATTCCATTACTTCCGACTGAGGTGTGATAGGATATCCAAAATATCCATCAGCACCGGCCCGGATAACAGC
The DNA here is from genome assembly GCA_903822525.1 of uncultured Bacteroidales bacterium. GTDB lineage: Bacteria > Bacteroidota > Bacteroidia > Bacteroidales > UBA4417 > UBA4417. The sequence continues at coordinate 1,083 of CAIJPI010000045.1, forward strand.
TTCGGCAAAAGCTTCATTCCCTTTCATTAACCGTAATTCTTTCATGCTCAGGTTAGTTTTTCTTTAATCGTTAAATTTCTTACGGTAAACAGTAATTGCTCCGTCAGGGCAAACTACAGCACAATTGGTGCAGCCGGTACATAAATCATTGGTCGACACAGCATAGTGGTAGCCTTTTCTGTTAACTGGTTTTGCCATCGCAATCACATCTTCAGGACAAGCAGGAATACAAACTTCGCATCCTTTGCACCTTTCGACATCAACTACGATTTCGCCTTTATTTTTTGCCATAATTATTAAGAGTTTCACTGAATTGTGCCGGCGAAGTTAGATATTTATTGCAATCCGGACGCCTTTTTTGTATGAGAATCGTAATTATGAGGGTAATTTAAAATGAGTTTAAATTGGTTTGGAATATATTGCGATCGAAATCCGGAATTCAGAATTTATATTTCAGAAAATGCTGTAAATATAATGGAATATTTTTTAAAATCAATAAGTTACCTGATTCTGTTTCAGGTATACAACAGCTATTGTTTTTTGGGAAATATACAGGGATGTGACTTGATTTATTGAGGTAAAAATCAAGAAGTCAATCGCTCCTTTTGATGCTTATCATCGAAACAATTGACTTCTTTCAATATCAGACTGAAGTGCAGACTTCACACTTTTGTTAAGCAATGGGATGATGTTCGTGGAATTTTTTCAGCCTGCTTTCCAGGTCCGGGAACTGGGTGCGTTTAACCAGCGACACGCAAGCCCGGAGTCCTTCGGTATGTTCGCTTCCGGTAATGGATAAGGAAATAGCACTTATGCCATAATAGAGCAATTCTTCAATCAGATCCGGTCCGTCGAATCCGGGGTACATGATTGTAAAATAGAATCCATCGGCGATAGGCTTGTCAATATCCATGTCGTAAACGATCCTGAAGCCATTATCAAGAAATAATTTTTTCATGATCTTCGCCTTCTCCCCATACTCTTTCACTTCTTCAACAAAATTGAATTTTCCTTCGTTGGCTGCTTTCAGTATAGCTGCAAGGGCATATTGAGCCGAATGAGCTGTTCCCGAACTGAGCGAATAAACCGTTCCGAAAATCATGGCACGCCCAAACTGATTGCTGGTATAATACCTTAACAGATCATCGGCCTGGGTATTAAATAATTTATTACTTATCACCATCATTCCAATCCGCTGCCCTGCATAACTGAATGCTTTCGAACTGCTGATCAGCAGGATGTAGTTGTCGGTATATTTTGCAACCGTTGGCTGGTAAGGCGGCACACCCGGTTTACTGTAGTCCTTGCGGAAATCCATTCCGAAATAGGCAAGGTCCTCTAATATTACTACATTGTATTTATTGGCCAGATCACCGATAATGCTAAGTTCCAGATCGGTAAAGCATATCCACGAAGGATTGTTGGGATTTGAATACAATACAGAATGAATATTCCCTTTTTCAAAATACGATTCCAGCTTTGCGCGGAGTTTCTCACCCCGGAATTCATACACATCGAAGCTTTCAAACTTAAGGCCCATAACCTTATGCTGCTGCTTATGCACCGGAAACCCCGGATCAATAAACAGTGTAGTGTCTTTTCCTTCATTTAATCGCGAAAGGGTCATAAACGAAGCAAAACCTCCCTGCATCGAACCCACAGTTGGGATGCAGCCTGCAGGATCAACATCAATGTCGAGGAAGTTTTTTACAAATAACGAAACTTCTTTTTTCAGGATGGGTATGCCATCAATATCAGGATAAATTGCAGCAACTCCACGCTGCAAAGCTTCAATTTCAGCATCGGTGCCGACCTGAGCAGGTGGTAATCCGGGAACACCCATTTCCATACGGATAAATTTCTTGCCCGATGCTGATTCAATATTATCGACAAGTCGTTTTATTTCCCTGATAGTAGCTTTGCCGACAACCTGCACATTCAGGTCTTTTATCTTGTCGTTAACGATTTCCGAATCGATGGGAGTGTCTTTGATTGCAGCTTTCATCTGTTATTATTTATTTTTTAGGGGTCAGATGGTTCCGATAACTATCAGGAAAACCAGGTTGATCATAAATTCATCTTTGCTTGAAATTTTATTCCAATTAAGGTTAATTCAAAGTAAATGAATTGTTTGTCCGAAAAATACGCTTGTGTTAATCAATTCACAAAGATTAGAAATTGGAACGGGATAAAGAAATGA
>CAIJPI010000046.1 GCA_903822525.1 uncultured Bacteroidales bacterium
ATTGCACTGGATGCATTATTGGCATTCCCTGAGGTACTATTGCAGTTAGTCAACAATATTGTGAATCCTAACGCTACTAAAATAATTATTCTTTTCATTTTTGTTTTAATTTGATTTAGCTACAACAACAGCATTTTTCAGCCGCTTTTTTACCCGCTATTGTAAAGCTGCATACTTCGGCATTGCCTTTGGCATAAGGAGCTGATTCTTCGAGGATTTCGACAGATGCAAAACCAGCATTATCGAGATGCTGCATATATTCGGACCGGGTTACAGATCCAGCCCAGCATTCGGCCACAGCAGCCGGATCATTTCGATATTCATCTGCTATAGGGGCACTAGCATAAATATCACTGATAACAAACCGGCCACCTTTCTTCAGAATGCGGAAGATCTCATTCCAAACCGCCTGTTTATCTGAAGCATGATTGAGGGTACAATTTGAGATTACCAGGTCGGCTACCTTATCAGGAAGTTCAAGTTTTTCGAGTTCACTGCGAATAAAACTAACATTAGTGGCTCCAAATTTATCTGCATTCTTACGGGCTTTCTCCAACATTCCATCCGAAATATCGACCCCATAAACAAACCCGATTTTGCCAACCGATTCAGCCATTCGAAGAACATCCGTCCCGCGCCCGCTTCCCAGATCGACACATACTTCACCTAATTTAGGCTCAGCATAATTGATTGCTCCACCGCACGACAGGCAACAATCTGACTCAGCCAACCCGCTATACCTGGTATTTATCTCTTTTATTTCCATTGCTTTATGATCTTTTCAAAGATATCGAATTTGCTAACATGTTTTACAGGGTCTGTTTGTAATAAACAACCCCATAACTCCGCCAAAGAGTACGCTTGAAATTGGGTTACTGGTAATGCCGCAAGAACCAGATGCACAGCCTACAAAATAGTAATACAAAAAGCCTCCAATTCCTCCAATTATTACTCCTGAAGCAGGTTTCCAAAAATAGGCCGAACGGATCATTTCATTGAAATTCTTAGGCCGGGTTTCGTTTTCGCAGGTTTCTTTCATTTTTATGGTATAAATATTTGGTTTAATGTGATTTAAAATGAGTCTGATTTTGGAGCAGATCAAACCACTTTACTAATTTCTTTCAGAAGGAAATCCTTAGTTTTAACGCCTACAAAACGATTAACTTCTTTACCGTTTTTAAATAAAATCAAAGTCGGAATACTTCGTACTCCATATTTTGCTGAAGATTCACGATTTGCGTCAACATCAAGTTTGCCGATTTTTGCTGTATTGCCAAGTCCTTCGGCAGTTTCGTTCAAAACCGGAGCCATCATTTTGCATGGCATACACCACGAAGCCCAGAAATCGACCAGCATTACGCCATTTTTTATCTGTGCCTGGAAATTCGCATCACTGAGTTCCTTTATATTAGCATGTGACTCCTCTTCAGGTGTATTTTTTATCTTCTTGTATGTAAAGTACATGTAAGCGATAAAAACTGTAAAAATTAAAAAAGTAACTGTTATTGCAGTTGTCATTTATCTAGTATGTTGGAGTTGTTTATTCTGGTGAAGTTCGTGAATGTATTTTGAAGCTGCCAGTGCGGCAATAGTTCCATCGGCAACAGCAGTCGTTACCTGGCGATACTTTTTAGTGATAGAATCGCCGGCAGCAAATATACCTTTAATGCTGGTTTGCATATCGGCATCAACAATAATCTCTTTCCATTCGGAAAGCTCAACTTTTCCTTCCAGGAATTCTGTATTTGGAACATATCCGATAAAAATGAAAACGCCATCGATAGGATGATTCTGTTTCAAACCACTCTTCAGATCAGTAATTTCGACGCCTTCAAGTTTCTCATTACCATGAAAAGCCGTTATAGAAGATTCCATATGCAAACTGATCTTCGGATGATTCCGGGCTTCTTCAATTGCATATTCAAATGCCTGAAAATGGTCAAATTGATGCACTATAGTAACTTTGCTGGCATATTTTGTAAGCGAAACGGCTTCTTCGAGAGCTGAATTCCCACCTCCTACAACTATAATTTTCTTATCCGTAAAAAAGTCGCCATCACAGGTAGCACAATACGAAATTCCTTTACCTTTCAATGCATCCTCTCCCGGCATACCAAGCGTACGCGAACGTCCACCCGGGCTGAGAATAACAGCATCAGCTGTGTACTTGGTGCCATCGGCAAGAACAATCTCTTTTAAATCCTTATCCAGGTTAAATGTTTCAACTAAAATATTTGATTTAATATCACACCCGAATTTCTTTGCCTGGTTGCGCATAATCATTGATAGCTGGTATCCGCTTATACTTTCAACGCCCGGATAATTGGCAATTTCATGTGTGAGAATCATTTGTCCGCCAACTGTTCCTTCACTCAGAATCAACGTCTTTACCCTTGCACGCGACAAGTAGATACCGGCTGATAATCCTGCCGGCCCTGCTCCTATCACAATTGCATCGTAATGATTATTGGTTTCCATAACTTATTTGGCAGTGCTGAATTCAGCATCAAGAATAGTACGAACCTGCATCATCGACTGAATGCTTGATGTTGCTTTCACCAGTTTACCATTTTTGTAGTACATGGTAAAAGGAATCCCCATGAAGCTTTTAACTTCAGGCACATTACGGATTACATGTGATTCAGGACTATCAAACTCCATGTCGGCAAATTTTACATTCGTATACTGTCCTTCAAGATCTTCCATTATTCCGTATACCGGAATACACATTGGGCCCATGCGGCCACAGCAGATCATTACATTTTCGTTTTCGCTGATAAATTTCTGGTGAGCATCAGCAGTTTCAATGTGTTTTAAATTTGTATAAAGCATTTTTAAAAAGGGTTTAGGGGTTGGGGGTTAGGGATGTTGGATGTTGGATGTTAAATGTTGGGAGTTAGATGTTAGATGTTAGATGCTGGATTGATATAGATATATTACATTCTACATCATACATCTCACATCCTACATCATACATCGCACATTCGACATCATACATCCGACATTATTTTAATATTACAATCTCATGAGTAATTTCCATCGCTTTTCGATAGGAAGCTGAAACACCACAATATTGATCCTGCGAAAGATTAACGGCTTTCTGAAGTTTTTCAAGTTCCAGACCTTCACCTTTAAACTCATAGAAAATGTGCATTGTAGTATAATGTTTCGGGTGTTCGTCAGTCATTTCGGCTTCAACTCTGATATTGAAATATTCAGGCTCAACGCGCATCTTTTTTAAAATCGAAACCACATCCATACCTGTACATCCTGCCAACGCAGCCAGCATAAGTTCTTTAGGACGGGCGCCTTCGTCATTTCCGCCAACTACCGGTAAAGCATCCATAACAATATGATGGCCGCTTACAAAAGCATCAAATTTCATATTCCCCTTCCAGGCTGTATCAACTATATGTTTCATATTAGATGTTTCTTTTGATTTCAAAGCAAAATTACACCTACTTTATCAACAAAAATGAAACTTTGCCA
>CAIJPI010000047.1 GCA_903822525.1 uncultured Bacteroidales bacterium
CCTGCAATTCAGCAATATCATCCAGTTTGTGCATAGTCACACTGTACCTTACTCCACGATCGCCGGCAGTACCTTCTATACCCTCAATATGGCTAAGACCATGAAATTTAACATTTTTAACCTCAGGAAGTATAATCTCAGCTGTTCCTTCGTAATTCCCCAACGCAAAATCAAAAATCTTTACATTCTGAAGCTTGAAAAATTTCAACAGGCTGCGGAGTGTATGCAGATTTTCGGGTACAGGTTCAAATGAAAATATTTGTGATGCGGGAAGTTTCCGGGCAAGATGAACTGACATAACGCCAATATTGGCACCAATATCCAAAACCGATGAATGATCAGGCAATAATGAAAGAAAGTGCAGGAAATCGCCTTCTTTACGGTTATTCTTAAGCGTATATATGATATAAAGCGAAAAGATAAAAAGATAATTTTTAAATCCCAGTACCTTCTGTAATACAAACTTAACAAGCGTCTTCATTAATGACCTATTTATTGCCAAAAGTACGACTATTTGATAAACTGCCTAAAATATGTCACTCATTGGCTAAAAAAGGTTTGGTTAATGCCTGCCAGAAACATTCTGAGAGGGATTTAGCTAAGAGAAAGCAATATGTCAGAAAATACTATTAATTGAAGCCGGATGGTACTTCTACTGACCGATTTCAGAATATTCCTGCCCGGTTTAGTGCCCGCAGTATTCCGCTAAACTGAAAAGGGCGATTTAATTCAGGTGATCAAACAATTATTTTCATAGGTTTGCGTATATTAATCTGCATTCACAACGAAATACATTTAGATTGAAAATAGCGGTAAATACCAGACTTCTGCTTGCCGGGCGACTGGATGGAATTGGAAGGTTCGCTGACGAAACTCTGCGTATCATTACCGCACGTCATCCGGAACATCAGTTCATTTTTTACTTTGACCGGAAATTTGATGATGGATTTATCTATAATTCAAATGTCACTCCGGTAATCGTTCCTCCCCAGGCAAGGCATCCCTTTCTGTTTCTGGCATGGTTCGAAGCATCGCTGCCGCTGCATTTCTTCCGATCAAAACCTGACATCTTCCTTTCCCCTGACGGATTCCTTTCATTAACAACCCAGGTGAAATCCTTAGGAGTAATACATGATTTGAATTTCGAGCATTTCCCTGAGGATATTCCTTATCTGGTGAGGCAATATTATTCGCAGATGTTTCCCCGGTTTGCACGCAAAGCCGCTCGAATTGCAACGGTTTCCGAATATTCAAAGTCAGATATTGCCGATACCTATCATATTGATCCATCCCTTATTGATGTGGTATACAATGGAGCAGGAAATATATTCATTCCCTTACCGACAGCTGACCAGCAGCAAACCCGGTTAAAATATTCGGAGGGTCGCGAATATTTCTTTTTTATTGGCACACTGCATCCCCGGAAGAATTTGGTAAACCTTTTTAAGGCCTTCGACCAGTTTAAGAAAAACGATATAAAAGGAATCAAACTCCTGCTGGCCGGGGCGCGCATGTGGTGGACTGATGAAATACGCCTGGCCTATGAAGGCATGGAATTTCGCGAAGATGTTATTTTTACCGGCCGCGTTTCAGATCAGGAACTGGCTTCACTGATGGCTTCTGCCCTGGCTTTGACATACGTTTCGTATTTCGAAGGATTTGGGATCCCGGTTCTTGAGGCTTTTAACTGCGACACGCCTGTAATAACATCCAATGTAACATCAATGCCTGAAGTTGCAGGTCACGCCGCCATTTTAACCGATCCTTTTTCAATTGATTCCATCACCGACGCTATGCAGAAAGTGGCATCCGATCCTGACTTAAGGCAAAAACTTATACGTGCAGGACGGGAACAACGACAGAAATTTTCGTGGGAACAAACCGCCGATAAATTGTGGAATTGTATTGAGAAGGCTGCGCAGCCGTAGAAAGCAAATTATTTGATGTTTCGTTTGTGATTCCCGATTTCAGGGAGAATCAAAACCAGTTTCGCATTAAATCACATTAACTTCCATTTCGAGCTTAACGCCAAAACGTTCGTAAACAGAGTTCTGAATTCGGTGTGCCAATGTAAGTATATCGCTGCCTTTTGCATTTCCGTAGTTAACCAGCACAAGTGCCTGATTTTCATGAACACCTGCATCGCCTTCGCGGAATCCTTTCCATCCGCATTGCTCAATTAACCATCCTGCTGCAAGTTTCAGATGCTCATCGCCTAAAGGATATGAAACCATTTTGGGAAATGCTTCCAAAAGTTTATCTGCAAATTTATGATCAACGGTAGGATTTTTAAAGAAACTGCCTGCATTTCCAAGCAACTTAGGATCAGGGAGCTTGCTTTTGCGTATTGCGCATACGGCCCTGCTTACATCAGCTATACCCGGGGATTGGATACCCATCGCGGCTAATTCATCTTTGATAGCGCCATATTCGATATGTACCACCGGCTTAAGACTTAATTCGAATGTTACCGACCAGATTGCTTTTTTACCTTTAAGTTCGCTCTTAAAAATGCTGTCACGATAACCAAACCGGCATTCTTCCCTTGAAAAAGTGCTGAGTTCACCGCTTACCAGATCAATAGATTCAAGAGAGTGAAGACTGTCTTTAACTTCAACGCCATAAGCACCTATATTCTGGATCGGACTGCTGCCAACATTACCGGGAATAAGCGAAAGGTTCTCAATCCCACCGAATCCTTCATTTACACAATAGGAAACAAATTCGTGCCAGTTTTCACCTGCCGCTGCTTTAATCAAAATAGTATCTTCCGAACGGCTTATGATTTCAATTCCTTTGTTAAGAAAATGAACAACGGTTCCTTTATAATTTCCGGTAAACAACAAATTGCTCCCGCCACCCAGAAGCAGCATAGTATTTTCCAGCAAAATCCCTGAAGCAATTAACTCGCGGAATTGCGCCAGGTTGCTGATAGCTGTATAATAACGTGCTTTTGATTCAATATGAAATGTATTGAAAGGATGAAGGGAAATATTTTCTTTGATATCGGAATAGTGTGACATATAGATAGTAATACAATGAGTATTCGACTTTATAAAATCAGTGACTTTATAAATTCCTGGATTTTTTGGAGAAATCTTCCGACTTATTTTTGGCAAAAGTAGTTAACCTATCCAATAATAAGCTTATTTACTGAAAATTCGTGCGAAAACTTTACTTTCGCACTGTAAAATTTGTCATGAAAAAGAAAAAGGCAATCATTTCCGTCATTAACGACCTGGTTACCGATCAGCGTGTTGACAAAACTGCTGGTGTACTGCTTGATCTCGGATTTGAAGTTCTGATGGTTGGCCGCAGGAAAACAGATAGCCCCGCTATGCCCGACCGGCTCTACGAAACTTTGCGTATGCGCCTGCTTTGGGAGAAAGGCCCCTTGTTTTATGCCGAATACAACATCCGACTTCTCCTGCTGCTTCTCTCGCGGCCTGCAGATCTGCTTATCAGCAACGACCTCGACACCCTGCTTCCAAATTACCTGATTCATAAACTGAAACGCATCCCGATTGTTTACGACAGCCATGAGTATTTTACAGCTACTCCTGAACTTGTCGACAGACCGAAAATTCAGCGGATATGGAAATGGATTGAAAAAATAATTGTTCCCAGGCTAAAGAATTGCATCACTGTGAATGCCAGTATTGCAGATCTGTTTGAAAATGAGTACCATGTACCATTCAGAATAGTAAGAAATATCCCACAAAGGCGAAAAGAAACAGAAATTCCTTCAAGGGAATCATTGGGCTTACCAGCAGATAAAAAAATTGTCCTGATGCAAGGTTCAGGCATTAATGTACAACGTGGAGCCGAAGAAGCTGTTGAAGCCATGCAATACCTCGATAATGTACTGCTTCTGATTGTCGGCGGTGGCGATGTGCTGCCTGTTCTCAAAACCATGGTAAACGAACTGTCGTTGCAGGAAAAAGTTAAATTTGTCCCCCGGCAATCACCTGCAATACTTTCAGGATATACGGCTAATGCTGACATCGGACTTACTATCGATAAGGATACCAATATCAATTACAGATTCAGTTTACCAAATAAACTCTTCGATTATATTTATGCCGGGGTACCGGTGCTGGCCACTCCTTTGGTGGAACTTAAAAATATTATTGAACAATACCAAATCGGTGGTTTTATCGATAATCATGAGCCGGAACATATTGCAGCTACCATCGCCACTATGTTGAAGAATGAAACTCTAATGGCCCAATACCGGACCAATACCCATAAAGCTGCTGCCGAACTGAATTGGGACAAGGAAAAAAATACGCTGGTCGAAATATTCGCGCCCTATGTCTGATAAACATTTGCATATTGTAGCATTCAGCATTCCATATCCGGCTAATTACGGCGGTGTAATTGATGTTTATTACAAACTTAAGGCACTGCACGCAGCAGGAATTAAAATTCATCTGCATTGCTACCAATACGACCGGCCTGAAACAACAGAACTTGACAAATATTGCGAGTCAGTCAATTATTATCCCCGGAAGACAGGATTATCAGCACAAATTTCGATTAAACCCTATATTGTCGAAAGCCGGCAATCGGATTCGCTATTGAAAAATCTACTTTCATATAAATATCCTATTCTGTTCGAAGGGCTTCACAGCTGCTTTTACCTGAGCCGGAAAGAATTGCAAGGGCGCACACTTATTTATCGCGAAAGTAATATTGAGCATGATTATTATTTCAGCCTGTTTAAAGCTGAGAAAAACCCGGGGCGGAAAGCATTTTTCCTGATCGAAAGCCTTAAACTTCGGATCTACCAGAAACAGTTGAAATATGCATCGAAAATGCTGGTCGTTTCCCAAACCGACCGCGACTACCTGGCATTGAGATTTCCGGGTAAGGAGGTAATATACCTGCCAAGTTTTCATGGAAATAACAAAGCAGCATGCCTGCCGGGTAAAGGAGACTATGTGTTATATCACGGAAACCTGTCGGTAGGCGAAAATGCGCTGGCAGCGGAATACCTGGTTAAGGAAGTATTCAATGATCTGCCCGTTCCTTTAAAAATTGCCGGATTAAATCCTTCTGAATCACTAAAAAATCTGGTTCTGCAATATAAAAACATCGAATTGGTGCCTAACCCACCTCAGGCGGAGATGGAAGCATTGATAAAGAATGCACAGATCAATGTGCTGGTGACTTTCCAGGCAACCGGATTGAAGTTGAAACTTCTCAATACACTTTTCAATGGCCGGTGGATGCTGGTAAATAATGAAATGCTTGCAGGCACAGGACTTGACAGCCTATGCGAAATTGCAGGAAGTGTATCAGAAATGAAAAACAGGGTTAAATTATTGTTCGATACTGAATTTGATCAGAACCAGATTCTTACCCGAACAGTGTTACTTCAGAAACGCTTCTCGGACGAAACTAATGTACAGAAGCTGATTAAAGAAGTTTGGTGATAATAGTTGTTTCAGAGTCTCAGTACTCCGACATCCAACATCCAACCCCCTACTCCTCCCCTATCCCAATAAGCCCTTCGCCGACTTCAACCAGTTTCCCGTTTTCACATTTAATAATACGTGATGGGTATTTGCGAAGTAGTGCATAATTATGAGTAGCCATAAATACTGCTCTCCCTGAGCGGCTGATATCGAAAAGCAATTGCATTATCCCATCCGAAGTTTCGGGGTCGAGATTTCCTGTAGGTTCATCTGCAAGCAATAATGCCGGATCATTGATGAGTGAACGGGCAATTGAAACACGCTGTTGTTCGCCACCCGAAAGCTGATGTGGCATTTTAAATCCTTTGGTAATCAGCCCGACCTTATCAAGCACTTCGTTCATGCGGTGGCGCATGGCATCTTCATCCTTCCATCCGGTGGCTTTCATCACAAATATCAGGTTATCGTTCACACTGCGATCGTTCAGCAACTGAAAATCCTGAAAAACAATACCAATCTTACGTCTCAGGAATGGAATTTCCTTGTGTTTCAGATCAGGAATACTGAAACCGGCTACTTCGGCTTTCCCTTCCTTTAAAGGCAGGTCGGCATAAAGGGTTTTCATCAGGCTGCTTTTTCCGGTCCCCGTTTTGCCAACAAGGTAAACGAACTCACTTTTATGAATATTAAGCGAAACATCTGATAATATTAAATTATCACGCTGATAAACGGAAACACCTTCGAGAGCAATGATGGAATCAATAGCCATAAAATAGGTAATGATGAGTAAACTGAATGCAAAAATAACCTTTTTTAGCAACTGACTCAAATGAATAATGAAAATCAGATAATGAAAAGGCAATACAGAAGTACATTATCAGGAACTAATATTTTCGGAATGAAGTCTTCGTGCAGGCTTTTTCGAAACTACTGCAGTTTGAGCTACCTAAACCATTTTATAATATTTGAAAGCAAATGACTCTGATTTTTACACCAAATACTGAGTTACCACATTTTTTAAAATAGCCTTTGTAACTACACCTGATTGCCTCCAGACCGGTTTGCCATTTTTAAAAACAATGAGTGTTGGAACACTTAGAATCTGGTATTGAGCTGACAGCACATTGTTTTGATCCACGTTTATTTTAATCACCCTAACTTTATCGCCGAATTCAGCCGCCACTTCTGCTAATATCGGTGACTGGACCTTACAAGGCCCACACCACAATGCATGAAAATCTACAATAACCGGACGCGAATCGCTGATTATTAATCCGAACTTTCCTCTCACCGTTTATACTTTATACGTTAAACTTCCATTAGGGCATGTTGCCACACATTTCAGGCATTTTGAACATGTAAAACTATCACCTGGTCTGTCCATTTTAGGTTTATACAAACTGTACTTCACCGGCTCCATGGCAACGATATAACATTCCTTATCGCAGATGCCGCAGTTTTTACAACTATCGCTATTGATCTTTATCCTGAAAAAGGAATATTTGTTAAGCCATCCCGAAATCCAGGCAATAGGACAACCCACTTTATGATATTGATACATTCCCTTTATTTTACCATCAGGGCTCATACCCATCATAAATTCCATCATTAAGCCAAGAGGACATACCCAGCGGCAGAATACTTTACCGAATACCACTCCAAGTATTACACCGGCCAGCAAGACATACCAAAGGGAGATATAATACACCGAAATGCCATAATACAGCCCGGCAGCCATCAATGCAAGGATGAGAATTCGTTTATCGACAAGTAATTTCAACATACTGATAATCTTAATATTTGCAATCGGATTTACTGCCAATCACATTTTTTAGTTCAAAATTCATCTCTTTTTTACATTCCCGGCAATCGTGGAAACTGTCCCAATTTTGTTAATCTGGCATATACGCCCCAACCCTTTTTCATCCAGTGGCCAACAACCGGCAAGGGGATCATAAATGCCTTAGCACTGTTTCGGAAAACAAAAGCTGCACCATCGCCGGTATCCATCACACAAAGAATATTTAGATGTTCCTGGTACCCTTTGCGTTTGTTGCTGCCTTTTTCAATTTCTGTTATATTGAATGCAGCATTACGGCCCATAAGCTCAGCGATATGTCCTTGTTTTGCAATCCAATCAGGCCCTTCCAACGAAGCAATGTCGCCAATAGCAAATACGTTGGTAACGTCAATCACCTGACAGTAATTATCAATTTTTATAAATCCGGCTTCCGATAAAGGCAAATCCGAATTCTGAAGGAAGGTGGGTCCTGTTCCAGCTGCAATAAACATAGTGAAATCGGAATCCAGTTTCGAGTCGTCCTCGAAAATTACCCCGTCACCAACAAATTCTTTAATCTTTTTACCAAAGCGTTTTTGAATGTTATATTTTGCAAACATTTTATCGAGCATAGCCAGTGCCCCTATCCCCATCCTGGCGCCGGGTTCGTCCATGGGCGCAAAAAATGTAAGCTCAAAGTTCTTCCTGAGATTTTTGCTTTTCAGATAATTGTGAATATTGAACATAAGTTCAAAAGCAGGTCCGCCCCGAACTGCAGATTTATCTTTTGGATTCCCGCCAAAACCTATGGCTATTTTCCCGCTTCCCTTTTGAACCAGA
>CAIJPI010000048.1 GCA_903822525.1 uncultured Bacteroidales bacterium
GATCATCTGGAGTTCAACAGCTGAAATGTCAACAATTGCGTAATTAGCAACAGTTGTGATAGCCATTTCATCAATTATGTCAACAATGTTTTTGTATTTAGCCTTTTCATCGGCCTTGATCAGGATGATAGGTGCATTTTTATCAGATTTCTTTAACTCCTTGACTTTTCGGGTTAAAGTTGAATCTGCCATGACCTCTTCTCCTTTAATTACTTTATCCCTTAATTCTGTAACAGCTTTAAAAACAATTTTATTGCGCTGCAGCAGTATTTTACGGATACCATCTTTGCTGTAATCCGTTTTAATTAATTTAGGGAGTTCTAATTTTGGATCTGCAAGTCCAAAGTAATAGTAAATCTCATCGTTACCTGAAATTAGAATATTGATAGTTCTGTCAGCCTGAATTTCGGGCGCTTTAACAGTAGGATCATCTTTTTTCTCAGGCATGGTGATTTCCATGGCTTTAGGCTTGCTGAAAGCTGTGGTAAGCATAAAAAAGGTGATAAGCAAACACATCAGGTCGACCATGGGGGTCATATCGATGTGCGTCGAAAACTTTTTAGCTTTCTTCTTGCCGCCTTTTTGTTTGCCTTCCGCTTGGATTATTTCAGCCATACTATGATTTCTTTAGATTATTAACATTCTAATTACTATTCTTCCAATTTTGCTTCATCCTTCATGAGGTTGGTAGTCAGGTTAAATTTATTCACCTGATTTTCCTGAAGAATATCCATTACACGTTTTACAGTTTTGAAATCAGCATCTGAATCACCTTTGATCGCAACTTCTGCGTTGGGATTCTGAAGACGGATAAAACGAACCCACAGATTAAGCTGATTGTCAGTAGAATCCATAGGAATACCAATCTGAAAAACATCGCGATCTTTCGAATCAGCGGTATTTATCCAGGACTTGAGCTTGTCAGCCGGCATGCCGAATGAAGCCCAGGTTGAAAAGGTTTTTAATTCCTTTTCGGTAAACGTCAGGTTATACTGTTCAGCCATTTTTTTCAAAACTTCTTTTCGTATCAGTACAGAAGTGTCTTTTCCATTATCAAAATTCAGAAACACTTTATTGTCTTTACCAACAAGAATTATAATGACATCTTTATCAGGGGATACTTTTTCGCTTACGGAATTTGGTGTATCAATTACAGCAGCTTCCGAAGGGCGAAAAGTGGTTGTAAGCATGAAGAAGGTAAGCAAAAGGGCAAATAAGTCCACCATAGGCGTCATGTCTATATGGGGCGTTTTTACCGGTAGCTTAATTTTTGGCATGGTTTCTTTTTTTGGTGTGTATTAACCGGGCGCAGTGCGCCATGTTGCATTTGATACTCAGAGTAACCTTATTTGGATTGTGCGGCAAAAGTCTGTGTGAGACTGAATCCTGCTTCGTCAATTTTATAAGTCATCGCATCAATTTTCGTTGAAAAATAGTTGTAGAAAATGATAGCGAGGGTTGATCCTGTAATACCAAAAGCGGTATTGATAAGAGCTTCCGAAATACCGGTAGCAAGAGCAAGAGCATCAGGAGCACCTGCCTGGGCAAGAGCAGCAAAAGCACGGATCATACCTAATACAGTACCGATAAGTCCGATAAGTACTGAAATGGAAGCAATGGTTGATAAGATAACCAGGTTGCGTGAAAGCATCGGAAGTTCAAGTGCTGTAGCTTCTTCAAATTCTTTCTGCAATGAAACAAGTTTCTGGTCTTTGTCAAGTTTGGTGTCTGACTGAAGTTCTTTGTATTTTGTCAAACCGGCTTTCATTACATTGCCAATAGATCCTTTTTGCTTATCACATGATGCGATAGCCTGATCGATCTGGTTGTTGTTCAGAAAATTCTGAAGATTTGAAACAAAAACATTTACTCCACCTGTACCTTTTGCTTTACGGAGTGTAAGCCCTCTTTCAATAGTGAAAGTAAGAAGAACGATAATTAAAGTAATCAAAAGGGGAACAATGTATCCGCCTTTGTAAACCATGGCAAGATAATTACCTGGGATTGGATGACCATTTGGGTTACCACCTTCAAAATTGACAGGATTTCCTAATACATAAAAGTAAATCAGGAATGCGATTGCAAGTGCAATCAGAATGGCTCCAGTTGCGAAAGCTGAACGTAGTGTTTCTTTCAACGATTGACCGTTTTTGCTCATTGTAATAAGATTTAAGATTAGTGATTTGTATTAATTGTTTTAGTTAATTTCATTGGTAAATAACATGCAAAGATAAAAAATTTTATCTTGTAAAAAAGACTTTGCAGGACGATAGAGTAATTTATTTATTAATTAACATTGCTTTATCAAACGGCATTCAAAAGCCGGCTTGTTTTAAATGAAATTCAGAATGCAAGTACTATTGTGTTGGTTGATTAGCAGACTTAAATTCAGGGCAACGTGGTTTCAGGTCTTTTAGCGCACTAAGTGCATTTTCATTTGCTGGATTCGCATTTCCAGTGGTATTGATAAAATTAACTTTCCCAAGTTTATCAATATTAATTGTTTTACCATAATTGCTATAAGACAAAAGCTCTTCGGTCCCGTTATTAGTTTCAGTTTTGCTAATATTTTCAGGTTGTCCAAGCATGTTTATTACATTGCTTTTACTCATGCCTATTGTGATTTGATTTACAATATTGTTTTGTAAATTGAATGAAATAATTTTATCCCAGAATGCCAATGATTCACAATACTGCTTGTTCACCAGGTAATAGTATCCAAGGTAGTTGTAGGCTTCTAAAATATCCTTTCCATATTTTACAGAGTCAGCACTGGCTTTTTCGACAAGTTTTTCATAAAAAGGTTTGGCAAGTCCGTCTTTGGTATCAGGATCAAGGTTTGAATATACACGGGCCCGGAATAGATATGCAGGCTCGAAATCAGGGCTCATCCTGTTTACTTTTGCGAAAGCTGAATCAGCTTCAGTCCAGTTTTTTGCGTCGAAGTATGCACGTCCCATTTTATAATGGTCATTAACTCCGCCGTTTGTTAGCTGTATTTTGAGTTTATAGGTATCGCCTGCATTCTGGAATTTCTTGGTTTTATTATAGGCTGCTGCAATTTCGCTTAGTAAATCGATGTTGCTGGAATCCAATTCGAATGCTTTGGAAAGGTTGATAATCCCGACCGAATCGAGTTGGTTCTTGATGAGGATACGTCCGGAATACAGGTAATCTTTTGGGCTGATTTTTTCAGCCGGAGCATTGGAGAAAAACTTTCCAATGTAGTATTTTGCCTGTGCGTATTGCTTTTCTTCAAAATAGGAATATGCAAGTGCCCGGTTCAGATCATTAAATGAAACAGAGTCCATATCCATAATCTGTTTGATTTGTTCAATGGCACCTTTATAGTCTTCGGTTTGTATCAGCATATTGGCATACCTGCGCTTTGCAGCGATATTGCTGCTGCTAAGGTTGAGATATTCTTTGAAATTTTTCTTCGATTCTTCAGGCTGTTTTGTCTTGGCATAAAGGAATCCCATCTCGAGGTAAGCCGGTGCAAAGGATGGGTCAATAGCAAGAGCGCCCTGGTAATACTCAAGAGCATCCTGATAACTTCTGATTTGTGTATACAGTTGTCCAAGCCTTACGCGGGCACGTGTCGACTGTGGGGAGAAATCCTGCGACCGTTTGTAATTCTCAGCAGCACGACTTCCGTTATTAAGCGTATAAAACCAATAGTCTCCTCTAACAAGGTAAATTTCAGGGTTTTTACTATCAAGTACTTCTGCTCTTCTGAGCAAACTAAATACAAGACCCGTATCAGTGCTTCCTACCTGAACATAGGCTTCAGCAAGTCTGACAAGTAATGTAGCCTGTTCAGGTTTTGTCAGGATCGATTTTACTTTTTTTGCCGGCAGGAAAGTCTGTGCTTTGGCAAAATTCTCGTCAGCAACCGTTTTGTTTTTCTGGATAAGAGCAACTTTCCCTATACCAACATAGTTGAGCGGTTCATTTGGATTAGCTGCTATACCTTTATTGTATCGTTCGACGGCTTTTTTTGCAATTGCATCAAAAGGAATATTTACCGGATCAATGAAATAGGAAGCTAGCTGATTTTCACCACTGTAATAAAAGTATTTGCCATTAGCAGGTGCATTCTGGCTCAGGATGCTGAATGCTTTATCAGCAGCATCAAATTGTTCCTGGTAGGTCAGGTTGAGAGCTGAATTAAGATCCTGTGCTGTTGCAGTTCCTCCGATTACCAGCATAGCTATTCCGGCAAGAGTTTTTCTGAGAGTTTGCGTAATTCGTAACATGGTGTTTCCTCCTCTGTGAATGATGAATTAGTCTTTCTTTACTTCAATCAGCCTTACCGGCATGGTTGCAGGGATTAGCCCTGATTTTAAAATGATCCTCTGACCCTGGTCGCCTGCTACAAAACTGGTAAAACCTGATCCGAGTCCTGAAAAAGTTTCCCTGCCAATCATATATACATCGCGGCAGAACGGGTATGAGCCTTCGGCTATATATCCCTGGTAGGGTTTGCAGTAATTAAGAGTATTGGTTCCAACTTCAACAACCCTGACAACTTCCAGGAATTTTTCTGAAATACTGTCCTGAGTATCACTGATCCAGTTCACGCTGATGATTCCAAGTGCACTGGGATTGTTTTTTACGTAGTTGATAACCTCATCATTACTGTTTACTGCAAAACAGTTTGATGGGAAATTACCAGTCAGCGCGAACTTCTCACGAAAATAACGCACATTCCCTGATTTATTGTTATCAAATACAACGTTTATTGTTTTATCTGCCGATTTAGGGCTGAGTTGTTTCCACTTGGATATTTTACCACGGAAAATATCAGCCAACTGGCTATCCAGTAGCAAGGTATCCGGATTTTCAGTATTGACAATCAGTGCTAAAGCATCGTGGGCAACCTTGGTGGTGCGGGCAACAAATTTCTGTGTAAGAAGGTGCTCTTTTTCTTCTTTTGTGAGGTCACGCGTCAGCACAACTGTGCGCACTGAATCATTCATAAAGTCAGCCAGAACATCAGCTTCAGGTTTGTATGAAGCTGCAATTTTTGCATTCACATATAGGGATTGGAATGTGTACAGTTGAGTATCCATCAACAATTGAAAAGATTCATCAACACTGATGCGAATGTTTCCTCGTGTTGGCGCTTCATCCAGTGGCTGAACGCCCATCGGGTTGCGGCACGATGCAACCAACAATGCAAACAAAGTCATTGCCAGAACAAACGGATGTGATGAGATGTTTTTCATAAGCGTTCTGATTTTATTCCTTAGGTTCTGTTTTTTTTGTGATCAGTTTTACAAGTCTGAAAAGTCCATATGCGAAAAAGAATAATGCAAAAGCGAATTTCAAATTTTGCGGGATGCCGGGATAAATTTTTGGTACAAAAAGCAAGACTCCTAATCCTATGTATATGATAGCCATCAGGTATCCGAAGAAAACCATGAATTTTGAAAACCAGTCTTTACTAAACAACATACCCACCCTATTTCTCCAACTCAGTAATACTATTAAACAACTAATTCATAAAAGGTAAAACCATATTGAAATTGTCTTCTTTTAATTTATTTGTTAAAGACAAATAAATTGACATTTCGTGGATTCCTCAAAATTAATAAAAAAAGAAGAATTCCGAACCTTATGAGGCTGCAAAAGTAATTTTTTTTTTAAAGTTCAATTTATTTTTTTTGACAACAGATAAATATCATTTATTTCAATGTTATTTGCTGTTATAGAAATTGTCTGGCCTGTATTCGAAAAATATACTGATTTGGTAGATATTTATCAGAATCTGCAAACAACTGGTCCTGTTCGAGGGGCATAAATTTATTACTGATATTCATGTAATAAATGCTATCTGCTTGTATTTATATTTTGGTTCTACAGTTATTTTAGTGGGTCAAATCAAGTTGTCGGAAGTCAGAATATCTCCTGAAAACTATTTTATTCAGAATAAGAAGCACATTGTAAGACGATTAACAGAATGCCACTTATTTTCAATTCATAGATTGTAAATTCGGGTTAGTACCTACTTCGGACTTCCGTCTTCCGACTTCGGACCAATTTAAAACCAATTCCATTAAATCCGTAATAGAACCTATATTTTTAAACAACTGGTAATGAATGCAGAAGCATGACAGAAAGAATATTAAAAGAAATTCCTTGTATATATTGCATTTGAATATACATTTGCCTGCTCATATCCTGAAAACGCCGATAAAACAATTAATACATAATTCAATATGAAAAACCTCATCCTTTTACTTATGGTAGTATCTGCAATAGCAGTTTCCTCATGTTCGGGCGGCCACAAAAAAGCTAACCCTTTTCTTTCCGAATATAATACGCCTTTTCAGGTTCCACCTTTCGACCTGATAGATACGGCAGATTTTCTGCCTGCATTCACCGAGGGAATTAAACAACATGATGCTGAAGTTACAGCAATTGCGGATAATCCATCGGCTCCTGACTTCGAAAACACCATTCTCCCATTTGATAAATCGGGAAAAGTGTTGCGCAGGGTAAGCAAGGTGTTTTTTAATCTTACCGAAGCTCACACTAATGAGCAGTTGCAACGTATTGCAAATACTGTTTCGCCGATGTTATCAAAACATAGCGACGATATATCAATGAATGCGAAACTATTTGCCCGCATCAAAGTAATTTATGAAAAACGACTGGAATCAAATCTTGATGCACAACAGGTGCGTGCTGTTGAGAAGTATTATCGCGATTTTGAGCGGCAGGGTGCTAACCTTTCGAAAGACGATCAGGCAAAACTGCGCAAAATAAATGAAGATCTTTCGATGCTTTCGTTAAAATTCGGGGATAATCTTCTGGTGGAAACCAATAAGAACTTCAAACTTATAATAGATAACAAAGATAACCTTGAAGGATTGCCAGAAGGTGTAATATCAGCTGCTGCTGAGGCTGCTGAAAAAGACAGCCTGAAAGGGAAATGGGTATTTACCCTTGCCAAACCCAGCCTGATCCCATTTCTTCAATATGCCAGGAACCGCCAATTGCGTGAGCAAATTTATCGCGGCTATTTCATGCGGGGAAACAACGACAATGCATACGATAATAAATCAGTGCTTGCCGACCTGGTAAGATTACGTGCCGAGAAAGTCAGTTTGCTTGGTTTTGCAAATTATGCAGCCTATATTATTGATGACAATATGGCTAAAACACCCGAAACGGTTGATGCTTTTCTGAATAAACTTATGACTGCATCCTTACCGGTTGCAAAAGCTGAACTGGTTGAAATGCAGAAAATAGCTGACCAGGAAGGCGGAAACTTTAAGCTTCAATCGTGGGATTGGTGGTATTATGCCGAAAAACTCCGCAAACAGAAATACGATCTTGATGAAAGCGAACTGAAACCCTATTTCAGTCTCGAAAATGTGCGTACAGGAATGTTTGCCGTTGCCGGAAAACTATATGGCATTACGTTTACAAAGGTTACTAATTTACCAGTTTATCAAAAGGATGTTGAAACCTATGAAGTTAAAGAAGCTGACGGATCGCACCTTGGAATTTTATACCTTGATTATTTTCCTCGTGCCGATAAGCGGGGTGGGGCATGGTGCACCGATTTTCAGTCAGCTGGTTGGGAAAATGGAAAAAAAGTTGATCCTGTGATCTCAATTGTCTGCAATTTTACACCTCCAACAGGGGATATGCCTGCCTTGCTGAACTGGGACGAGACAACAACTCTGTTCCATGAATTCGGGCATGGTTTGCATGGGCTTTTCACCCTTGGTAAATATAACCGCACTGCCGGGAATGTCCCTCAGGATTACGTTGAATTGCCGTCGCAGGTGATGGAAAACTGGGCCGGAGAGTCTGAAGTGCTTAAGATGTATGCAAAACACTACAAAACAGGTGAAGCTATACCCGATAAACTTATCGAAAAGATTGTAAAAAGCGGTTTATTTAATCAGGGATTCGAAACAGTTGAATACCTGGCTGCATCTATTCTCGATCTCGATTATCACAAACTGGCTTCCCCTGCTAAAGTTGAGGCGGTAGCTTTCGAAAAAGAAGCTATGGTAAAAGCAGGTCTTATTACGGAGATTTTACCCCGTTACCGTTCAACCTATTTTGCACATATTTTTAGCGGCGGATATGCTGCCGGTTATTATGTTTATATGTGGGCTGCCGTTCTCGATGCTGATGCATTTGATTATTTCAGGCAATCGGGCAATATTTTCAATCCTGAACTTGCTGCTAAATTCAGAAAAAACTGCCTGGCCGAATCGGGCGATGATGAAGGAATGGTACAATATAAAAAGTTCAGGGGTCAGGAGCCTTCGCTGGATCCATTGTTGAAACGCCGCGGACTGAAATAAGAGGATTTAATAATTGAAAGCCTTGTTTTGCAGTTATAAACTGCCGGACAAGGCTTTTTTATTTTGCAAACATTCATACATGGGTAAACGTATGTAAATAATTGATAATTTTCCGGTTTCAAATTTACCGGGTTTAATAGCATATTTATGTCAGATTATATTCTTTCAAAGTCAACCTTTATCAGGGGGCTGCAATGTTACAAATCGTTGTACCTGCATAAGTTCAGGCCTTATTTGCGTGATAAGATAAGTGAAGAACAGCTGGCTAAATTTGCCAGGGGACATGCAGTAGGAAAAGTGGCACAGCAACTTTTTCCCGGGGGAATCGAAATGTCGCGGCCGGGGAAACCCTCAGCAGTAAAAACAGCACAACTTATCACCGAAGGCTACCCTGTTATATATGAAGCATGCTTTATTTCGGAGCAGGTAATTGTGGCTTTGGATATATTAGTCAGGCAGGATAACGGCTATGCTGCTTACGAAGTAAAAAGCAGCCTTGCACTCAGCAATGTTTATTATAATGATGCCTATCTCCAATATCATGTTATCAAAGGATCAGGACTTAAACCGGAAAAGTTTTTCCTGATTCACCGCAATGGAGAAACCGATATGGCTGAATCATCCGCTCTGCATGAAAAGTTTGTTTTTACAGATGTCAGTGCTGAATGCGAAGAACAGGATTTACAAATCAGTCCCAAAATCAACAGTATGCTTGAGGTGCTAACCCGTGACAAATCTCCTGATATTCAACCTGGCAAACATTGTATGAAGCCTTATCCATGCGATTTCAGAGGTGTGTGCTGGAAGAAAATCTCGCAAAGCGAACAGGATGAATTAATGCAGGGGTAAAAAACAGTACAACCATGAAATTTATTGATTTAACCCATACCATCAAACACCAGATGCCAGTTTTCCCAGGGGAAGCAAAACCTTCGCTCGTTCGGGATGCGTTGCCTGAGGATACCGGGTATGTAACGTACCGGCTCGAATCGAATATGCATACAGGTACCCATATTGATGCGCCTTTTCATGTAAAGAGCGATGCCTTGGGTATTGATTCATATCCTGTAGAATTCTTTTCGGGCTCTGCTGTTGTTATTGATGTACGAAACCTGCCTGTCGTTTCAATGAAACAGGAATGGGAACCCTTGTTCCTTAAGCATAAAATAGTGCTGTTTTGCACTGGGTTCAGCAGGAACTGGGAAGATAACTGCTATTATTACGATTATCCTGAATTTAAAACTGAAGTTGCTGAAGCTCTGCTTAGCTGTGGAGTCAGAATTGCCGGTTTCGATTCACCGTCGCCTGATAAGGCACCGTTTGAATTTCACAGCATTTTTTTAAAGGAAGCAAGATTCCTTGTTGAAAACCTAAGCAATTTAGAGGAACTCCTTTCGAAGGATAATATCACTTTTATGGCGTTTCCATTGAAAATAGCAGCAGAAGCGTCGTTGGTAAGGGCGGTTGCTACTTTTGAGGAATAAATCTATAACCAAGAAAGAAGTTATAAGCAGTCTTATTATTTTGCCACGAAGGCACAAAGACGCTAAGTTTCACAAAGGATTAAAGAACAATTCGTTGAATTCCATCTTTAATTAACGGAACATTAAAGTTAATAAGATAACCAAGTCGTTTTCCTGTAAGTTTAAGATGGCTTAGGATTTGTGCTTTCCAAACTGGATTTACATTTTCAAGCGCTTTAAGTTCGCATATAACTAAGTCATTTACCATTACATCCAATCTTAATCCTTCATTAAATAGTATGCTGTCAAATACAATAGGAATATCCAATTGTCGCTTGACATTATAACCACTATTTGTTAAAACATGACAAAAGCAAACTTCGTATACTTTTTCCAATAATCCCGGACCTAGTGCCTTATGTACAACATATGCTGCATTAACTATTGCTTTCCCAATACCTTCTTCTTCCTGGGAAACTGGAACAAAATCACCATTTTTATCCTTCATGACTTCGGGTCTTGGTGAGAATAAGCCGTCAAAGCAAACAACAGCCTTTTTATTTTATCGATATCTAAACCTGAATTTTTTAATAATAACTCCTACTTAGTGAAACTTAGTGCCTTCGTGCCTTTGTGGCGCTTTTATTCTTTTTACCTAGACTCTGGAAATCAAGAAATGTTCAAAGTTTACAAATAGGTTTGATTTTTCTATTTACAAAGCTCTTTTATTTTCATTTCCAACTCTTCGCCCCTGAGTTTCTTGGCAACGATTTTTCCTTTTTTGTCGATCAATACGGTATAAGGAATGGATGAAACACCATATTCAGCAGCTCCGGCTGATTTCCAGTATTTTAGATCGCTTACGTGGTCGGGCCATAAGAGGCCATCTTTTGCAATTGCCTTTAGCCATCCGTCGCGTTCCCGGTCGAGTGACACGCTGAAGACTTCGAATCCTTTATCATAATATTTACCGTAGATGGCAACAACATTCGGATTTTCTTTCCGGCAGGGGCCGCACCATGATGCCCAGAAATCGATCAGCACTACTTTGCCTTTGAGTGATGATAGTTTACGAATGGTTCCATCAGGATCGGGAAGTGCTATTTCAGGAGCAGATGAGCCAATGGCTGTTTTTCGTTCAACTTCTACCAACTGATGGTACTGTTTTACGAAACTATTTTCGGGATAGGTTTTGTAAATGGCTGATTCGGTTTTATCGATAATATCAAAGTCATTTGTCATATCCAGTTTATCCTGGAAGAATATCCATGCAAGCGATGCAGGCTGTTTTTCCATTTGCGCTTTGAGCGTTACTTTCTGAAGTGAGTCGTTCGCCCTGAACTGGCTGAAGAGAATAGCTGAAAGCGAATCGCGGGAAGGGGAGGATTGAATATCATTATATTGTTGATTAAGTGCGGCTTTCCTGCTTTCGAAAAACTGTAAGGTATTCATGGCGTTGTATAAAAGCTGGGTATGGAAAGATCCTTCGATAGCTGCATCCCCAGCCAGTTTTGAACCTGTAGTTTTTATGCTTACGGTTTCGCCGGGTGAAAGAATGATCATCATATAGTTTTTATCGTCGAGCCTTAGCCGGTAAATATCGGTAGCTGCTACAGGTGCTACAAGTTTAAAACAGCCGTTGCTGTCAATTGCCGATGATACATAAATCCAGGGATTGTTCCCGTTTAGGGTATCAAGGTATATTTGTTTATAGGTGCCTTTTTCGGTAATTGTGCCATTAATGATAACCGGAGCCTGTATTTTTTGTGCAGATATCGCTGTAATGAAGAGCAGGGATAAAGCAGTAAAAAGAATCGTTTTCTGACAGAATAATTTCATTTTGAGTATTGTTTTTTATGAGAAGGCAAAAGTAGTATTATTTTTCATACGATTGTAAAGCTACTCCAATGGCAAAGCCTGCACGCTGCTATGGTATTATTCAGAGATCAGTTGTTTAAATCCGGGCTGTAAATAAAAAGCTCTTCTTAGGAAGTCAGCCCGATATGTATGAATTAGAATGTAAAAAAGGATACCACCTTAGAGTTGACGGAAATATAGTTTATTACCCTGAACAGGTTCAGAAATAGTGAGTCGTTATTTGGAATGATTCTGTTTTAGAATATTGTA
>CAIJPI010000049.1 GCA_903822525.1 uncultured Bacteroidales bacterium
AGACGGAAGTCGGAAGACGGAAGACGGAAGTCGGAAGACGGAAGGAGGAAGACGGAAGACGGAAGTCGGAAGAAGGAAGACGGAAGGAGGAAGGAGGAAGACGGAAGTAATTCTATTTTTCCATTCGTGGTAGAACCATTTTTTATACACACTATCTGAACATCAGGCCATATATGTTATTTCCTGAATGTCTGCAATTTTGTGCATCTTTGTACATGATTTAAAGCCGATGATGGCCGGATAAGGCAGACTTACAATGAAATAATTTTATAAAAACCTCATTATTTCAGATTGGTTTCAAGAATAATACAAAGTGAGACCATAAACTGAAAGAAAGGGCATTACTCCCAATTCCTGAAGCAAACATGGTAAAACAGAATTTTCGCGCACATATTTCCATGCTTGCAGCCACTATTCTATTCGGCGCCAATTACTGGATAGCCAAAGGACTGATGCCTGACCACCTGTTGCCGTTGCAGATCATATTCCTGCGTGTTGCTGGCACTCTGCTTATTGCATCACTGATACAATTCAGCATAAAGGATTTAAGGAGTTTAAAGATTGATCGTGCTGATTTCCCAAGGCTGATATTGAGCAGTTTACTTGGCATATCCATCAACCAGATGATGTTTTTTACAGGGCTTAATCATACCACGCCGGTTGATGCTGCCATCATCAATTCAGCAAACCCTATCATGGTACTCTTATTTTCGTCGTGGATACTGAAAGAAAAAATCGGAACATCGAGGCTCGGAGGTATACTGCTGGGCGCAGCAGGAGCATTGATACTGATATTATTTGGCAACCCATTACCAACAAAAACGGGTCATTTCAATGGTAACATGTTTATACTGGTAAACACTGCTGCATGGAGCCTTTACCTGGTAATATCGAAGCCACTGATGGTAAAATACAACCCTTTTATCATGATGAAATGGATGTTCCTGATCGGATTTATAGGAATATTCCCTTTCAGTATCAGGCAAGCCCTGCTGATTGATTTCGCCTCCTTTGATTCCTATACCTGGTTTTCCATATTGTATGTAATAATCGGCACTACTTTTATGGCCTATTTCTTTATCACTTATTCGTTGAAACGGCTATCCTCAGCTGTAGTGGCATATTACACATACCTGCAGCCGGTTTTGGTAGCGGCCATTGGCATTATTATTTTTGCCGGAACCATTTCGTGGATAAAAATAATAAGTGGCTTGCTGGTTTTTGTCGGGATTTACTTTGTAACAAAGCGACAGAGGTCCGGGCTATAAATCCACACCGGACTGGGTTCAAGTGGATTAATAAACGACACACAGAAATCCTAAAAAAAAGATCAGATCAAATCCACATTATGCTGTGGTTTTGATCTGATCCGGTTTAAGCTTTAGAAAGCTAAAATGCGGTGTGCTTATTTTATAATAACCATTTTGGTAACCAGCAACTCTGTATCTGTTTTAACCTTTACAAAGTAAGTACCCTGAGGGGAACTGCTAAGGTCGAAAAGATACTCGGAAGCGCCTTTGCAAATGCGGCTGCTTACAGCCGATCCGTTAGCATCGGTTATAGTTACAATCATTTCAGGATATTTTGTTTTATCCACAACAATGCTGAACAGGCCTTTGGCAGGATTCGGGTAGATGACAAGTGCTTTCGCGCCATTCTCAGGAACAGAAGCAGTTTCAGGTCCTTGTACCAGGGTAGCTATCTGGGTGCTGACACCTGAAGCACTTACCGAGATAGTTGTACTGCGTTCTTTGCCTGAAGAATTCCATGGATAAACTGCAGTAATAGTGCCGTTTCCTGAACCTGACGCTGTTACCACACACCAGGCCGAATCAGCCGAAACAGTCCAGTCGGTATTTGAAGTAACTGCAAAATCGACAGAAGCAGCATACGCGTTTACATTTTTAACAGGAGGAGTTACCGAAAGCATAATTGCTGCCCCGGCCTGAGTAACTGTTACCAGCACTGCAGGCAGTCCGTTTACGTTTACCGAAACATTTGCAATTCTTGGATGAATAGTAAGGTTCTGCGTAAAATCGGCTGTGATAGTTCCGTTGCCTGTTCCAGCCAGGTTTACGGTACACCATGCCTGGTTGCTGCTCACAGCCCATTCGGTATTGGAAGTAACTGCAAAAACAGTATTTCCTGAAGGATCTGCAACATTCTGGTTTGGAGGAGTAACAGCAAGTAAAGGCGCTGCTCCTGCCTGTGTTAGCACAACCTGAACTGCAGGTAAGCCTGTTACGTTGATAGTGAGGTGTGCAACGCGTGCAACAACCGAAAGGTTTTCTTCATAATTAGCTGTAATTGCCAGGTTGCCGGTTCCTGAAGGCACTACTGTACACCAGGACTGATCGCTGGCAACAGTCCAGTCGGTATTAGAATAAATTGCCAAAGGAGCGCTGCCGGCAGGTGCCGGAACATTGATGCTTACAGGATCAACTGTTAGAGTTGGCTGGAAGAGTGTGGTAGCATTTGCTGTAACACCTATCGAATATTTATTATCAGCAGCAACTGAAAACGCTTTGTAAAAATAGGTGGTTGAAGAAACCAGGCCTGTATGGTTTACCGATGTACCACTTCCCGAAGCAAGTATGGTACCTCCACCAGGGATAGCATCACCAACAGCGTATGCTGTGCCGTTAGCAGGCGTTCCGAAGGTTCCGTCGGGCGACCATGCAAGCATAACATCATTATTATCCGGATTTTTGGTCCAGTCGAGGTTTATCTGTGTGCTGCTTACTGCCGAAGCCATTAAGGATGCAGGATTAACTGTAGGAATTGCAGTGCAAACCAGGTCAGCCGACCAACCCGAAAGGTTCACGGTATTGTTGCTGTGGAATACAAACAGTATTGCTCCGGCAGCATTGGTAGCCGTAATGGTGCCAGGTGAAGTTGTACCGCAGAAGGTTCCGATAAGAGGCGACAAGGCATTTGTTCCATCGTATATCTTCAGGTAATCCTTATTGCATGAAGCCTGTGCCTCGAGTTCGAAACTGGTAAACACAAACTGCAATTTACTACCTGGAATACCTGGCTTGAATAACATGGTATTGTCAAGGCTATTGCCATAATTCACCGATGGTCCACCCGGATCGAAGAAGGTACCGTTGCAGGAAGCCACTGTGGAATTACTCATATTGATACTTGGACCGATAACATTGATATAATCGGTTTTAGTTTCGGTTGAATTGCCGTTAACAGCCAGGGTAATTGTCTTTAGACCGGTAGTGCTGTACGAAACCATATGCGGGCCTTGTGTGTTAGCAGTGGCAGGTGAAGCACCGGCTCCGAAATCCCACGACCATGCAGTTGCACCGCATGTTGAAGCATCGTTGAATATTGTATAGTTATCAACGACTACTGTGGTAGCACTGACGCCAAAATTTGCATTTGCTTCGTTAACGTGGATATAGTCAGGCTTGGTGATGGTATTGGCTCCACCGGCTCCGGTAACGGTTAAAGCTACGGTATACACACCGATGGCATTGAAAATCACCTTCGGGTTAAGCGACGAACTGGAAGTACCATCGGTAAAGGTAACAGTAGCCGGAGTAAATACCCAGGCAAATTGTGTCGGGTTACCGACAGTTTGAGTTGTAAAAGTAACCGTAGTGTTATTTAAACAAGGCAGCGTAGTGCTGGCCGAAAATTCAGCATTGGGAGGAACCGGTCCAACCTGGAAAGAAGCTATCTTGGTCTTCCTGCTACTACCGCTGATATATTCGGTTGTAAACCAGAAAGTGCCTCCATCGGCAGGGTCAACTGACAGTTGTGCATAATCGCCCCAGCGCTCAGCACCGGATTGCGATGCAGTTCCGGCCTGTATCACATCCTCGGCAAAGTCGAGAACGCCACTGGCATTTGCATATTCGGCAGCTGTTTGACCACAGTACCTGATTCCCGGATTCATGGTAGAACTTGATATAGAATAACCAAGTCCGAGTTCATCGTTAGCGTTGAGCATAATGCTACCCATCCAACGTGAGTGAATATCAGGGGCATAGGTCCCCTGCTGGCGAACCGACCAGGTGGTGGCAGGCGGTGTGCGACGCAACTCATACCAACGAACTCCGGCATGATCGGTATTATCAACATCAACGGAGTGACAGCATACAATGGACTCGTAGGTCCCGAAATTGCGGTATTGAGGTACATTCATGATTACCTGAGGTACAGCATCCAGCTCCTGTGAGGTTCCCAATTGCTTGATATTTGTCCAGTTGTTGCCAAAATTGCTGTCGAAAGGAGAAACATCCAGTTGTTGAACCCTGTTGAAGGTAGCAGCAGCAGTATTGGCCCAGTTAACGGCCAGTTCGTATATCCAAAGCTGATCGTTTCCACTGTTGAAGGCATCGTCGCTCATCGCAATAAACAGACCGGGTGCTCCGGTAGGTGCAAATGATCCATCGTTGTCGACAGGAGGAACACACATAAAACCATCAACAGATCCCGGACGCCAGTTGTTGTTAAACCCAACAAATTTTGGACTTGTGCCTCCAACAAGCATCTGTGCACGTTCGAATACATAAATATCCTGACTAGAGCTGTTGTTATCGCCCATATAATAGCCGTCGCGCCAAACGCTGAATTTCGGATAATCGGGCATACCTGCCACATCAAACGAATATGCATACCAGGTACCCGTAGGGTCGTTGGTAGTTGACACAGCCAACAACATCAGGTCGTTGGATCCGCACAAGGAGAATTCGGTTGCAAACCACCTGTCGGCTTGTTCATCGTATAATATAATAGGGTCACCGTCATTACAGTTTGAACCTGAAACTCCATTAAACAGCAGGTTCATATTGGTTGGACCTACTAATTTTGTACCTGTTTTATTATAAATAGCATACGTACTATTTACTGTCTGCATATAATGGTTCGGACCGGCTGTTCCGTTGCAGTCAGGTGGGTAGTAAGGCGAATCCTGTCCTGCAAAGTTAGCTACAGGAGCTTTTACACCGCCCGATTTCCCCATAGTCTGCTGCCAAACGGCATCAGGTCCTTTTGGAAGAGCTACATCAGCATAAGGGTACTCCCTGATGCGAAGTTTTTTATTCAGCTGTTTTGCATCAGCTTTTGCCTTCAGTATCTGCATTTCGGCAGGTGTAATCTCAGGGAGATCACGAAGGGCTTTGGTTTCACCTAAAAACACTCCGACTCCGGTTTCGGAGGGAATGATAGGGGTATTCTGCGCTTTTACAAGCATCGAACAGCAGCTAAACAGAACTGCGAGTAGTAGACTTCTGATTTTCATAAATGGTTTATTGATTTGTTGCCCGGCAATACAGGAATATTGATAAGGCGAATTTAGACTTAGCGGCACAAAAATAGTATATATTTAATAACAGCTCTGAAATATTTTTATTTTCTTAACCAACGGTAATAGTACAGCGAATTTATAATTTACAACACATTGTAATATAACACATTATAGCTTTTAAAATAGTGAATTTTCTTTATATCAGGACGCCCTTAACAGGTAATTTTATTTCATATAATGACTAAAATGCGGCATGTTGGATAACGGAAAATACCTTTAACATTTATGCCAAAAAATAAATCAGAGTCAACAGATCAAATGAAAGCTTTTTAGCTAATTTTACTCCTTAATAATGCGTTCAGGACCGGATCCGCTGTTTGATAATTCAAAAGGTGTATTTTCATTTTCGGCCGTAACATAAGAGTATCCTTTATGAAGTATTTCGGCCTTCTACTTTTTCCCAGCCTGATTTTAATTGTTTTTCTCAGCGGATGCGAATACCAGCTTAAGGATGAATATTACAGGGATGTAAAACATGCAGACACAGCCAACATACAAGTGATTCTCGATCCACAGCAATCCACATACGTTCTTGCCGGAATTACCCGGTATAGTTTCAACGCTCTTACCTTTGGATATAAACTCTATAATATTAAGGTATTTGTCGACTCAACAGAAATACAGTCGTACGAGGAAAACATCGGTATTTTCACGCTTGATTGCCGAAAGTATACCGATGGTCTTCATACCCTCAGTGTGGTTGTTACCACCAACTCCGCCACCGGAAGCATTGCCGATCTGGTTGGTGCCGAAGGCTTTATTTATTATGGCGCATGGGATCTGATAGTCGACAATTCGGCACCCGCCCCTGTTCAGATAACGGGTATTTACGATGCCGGCGGTCTGTTAAAGGTTGAATGGCAGCGCTACCCAAGGGGCAATTTTTCGAAATATGAAATCCTGAAAACAGTTAAATACAGTTCGGGTGATTCAAGGACATTCTCGCTTGCGTATATCAGCAACCAGGAACGGAATTTCTTTTACGATTCATCCTATCTGGGAGGCAATGCCGCTTATTTTGTGCGGGTACTCACGCCAATGGATCTTGTGGCAACCAGCACCATTGTGACTCATGCTGAACCGGAACTGAAATTCAACATACAATGGATTGGGGATAACAAGGTAAAAATATACTGGGATCGTTTTAAATACTATAAAGCATTTAAAGCAATGTCTGTTTCGATCGACTTCCATAGTCAGGATATTGGGGTCGACAACCTCGACACTACTGAGATAAGCGGTGATTTCGGAATTTTCGGCAAAGAGATTGCTTACCATTTCATGGTTGTACCGCAGCGGAATGAAAAAACCGGCAATTTTTATTTTATATCAAAAAACAGCGCCGGATTTCCTTTTCCGAAGTATGATCATTTCCTGAAAAACCAGGTTAACAATGCAGTAATTTTACAGAAGGGATACAAAATATACCGGTATTCCATTGCCCCGGCACAAATGCTCGATTCGGTAACGATTTCGGATTTTAGCCCTGACCTCATACTGTCGCCGACTGATGATGTGTTGCTGCAGGAGTCGCCGCTTACAAAATTTAACCCATCGACGCTCGACAAAACGCTTCTCCCTAATTTAAGAGTCGACTCCGATAACCTTTCGCTGAGTTCTTACGCTATGGCAAACGCAGGAGGAGCCTCGGTGCTTTATGACTTTAAAAACCTGAAAGTCATCGATACACTCAATTTGTACAATTATTTTTACAAGTACATTTCGGAAGACAACAAATACATTTTTGAGCAGAGTGCATATAACCTGAAATGCTATCGAATAGATTCACATGCACTTACGCTTATTTGGGAAAATCCCATCCGTGATTTTAAACTTATACCCGGCAGCCCCGGAAAAGTGCTGCTATGGAACAACAACATCCTGGAGACCCGCGATGTAGCCTCCGGACAACTGATCAGTTCCTTCGCTACAAATTGCTATTCATTTCTTGATATTGATCCTGCAAGTAAATTATTGATGTTTATCGGCAATAGTTATAACCTCGAATTTTATAATTACGAAACCGGGCTTAAGGTAAAATCCTTACTGGCACTCGAAGGAAAATTTGCCTTTAAAAACGGGATACTATACAGTGGCGAAGGATACTATTTACCTCTAACCAACATCGGGAAATGAAAAGAGCAGTTGCATCCGTGTTGTTTATATGCCTGTCGTTAGCCGGAAAAGCGCAGGTCACACTTGGTTACAGGCTGGGATACGGCACCTATTCGATGCAGAGCGTATCCGAATACCAGGAATCTATATTAAAGGCATGCGGCTTTCCGGCCAAAATTGTCGAGAAATTTCCCGCTTATTTCAACCAGCGATTCTATATAGGGAACAGCAAACAGCAAAATATTAACAAGCTGTATTTGGGTTACGAAACCACCGGCGGTCGTATCAATGTTAGTGACTATTCCGGCAAATGGATGTTCGACATGATACTGAACGGCTATCAGGGCGGATTCCGGATCGATGTTCCGGGAAGACATTCGGAGAGAGTTGAGTTTCATCCCTATATCGATGTAGGTATAACATCAACCGTTATGAAATTGGAACAGTACCTGGAAGTAGGCCCACAGAATCTAAAAGATTCATATACTTTTATTGCCAACGAGGTCAGTTTTCAGCCGGGTATAACTGTTATGGTAAAATTCAAGTGGATTGAGGCGGGTTGTTATGCCGGTTATGAGACAGGAGTATCAACTGCCTTTCATGAAAAGGGCAACTCAAATGCAAAACTCGGTATTTCGGCGAACCAGCTTACAAAGCCTCAGTGGGCCGGCATACGTGCCGGGATTGAGATCAGCTACAGGTTTAAAAAACGGGTTAAATCCTGAAGCAGGGACTATTTTTCATAGAAATGCATCTCTTTCAGGTACTTATATGTTTTATCAGGCAGATAATACGACATATTTTTCCCTTCGCGGATTGCTTCGCGGATAAAACTTGCTGATATTTCGACCATAGGTGCATCGAATACTTTCACCGAAGGATGCCGGGTGAGTTCATGATCGTGTGAGCCGGGCCGCGGATAGACATAAAACCGGTAAAATTCAAGCAACTGTTCCCAGTTTTTCCATTTATGGAAAGTCGGGAAAATATCCGTTCCCGATATAATTACAAATTCACGGTCAGGGTATTTGTCCTGAAGGTAAGTAAGGGTATGAATGGTATAGGAAGGCTTTGGCAGTTTAAATTCAATATTGCACGACCTGAAACGTGTATCGTCTTCGATGGCCAGGTTAACCATTTCGAGCCGGTGGTGATCCGAAAGCAGCGATTTCTGCTCCTTGAGCGGGTTAAGCGGCGAAACCACGAACCATAATTCGGCCAGGTCGCTGAACTCGTACATATATCCGGCTATCATCAGGTGCCCGATGTGTATGGGGTTGAATGAGCCAAATAAAAGTCCGGTCTTCTTCATGCTTTTGCTGTTCTGTTTATGCATTGATAAAATTGCAGTTCTCTTGCATGCTATGCTATTTTACTCCGGCTCCTAAGGCCTTGCCAGAAAATCCCTTACCAGCATTTCAGCCTGACTGAGTGCCTCTTCGAGTGTATCGTTTACAATAACGCAGTCGAAATCTTTTTCGAACGAAAGTTCCCATTTTGCCTTGTTAAGGCGTTTTTGCAGGCTTTCCTCGTTATCGGTTCCCCTCGAACGTAGCCTCGATTCGAGTATTTCGTAGGACGGCGGACGGATAAAAACAGCCAGGGCCCTGTCAGAATACATCTTTTTAATATTCAGCCCACCTACCACGTCAACATCAAAAACGGGAACGCTGCCAAGGGATGTGATACGCCCCACTTCCGAAACCTGAGTGCCATAATAGCTGCCGGGGTATACTTCCTGCCATTCGAGAAGTTTGCCTTCGTCAATCATCTGCCGGAAAGCGTCGGACGACATAAAATAATATTCTCTTCCGTCGAGTTCGCCTTCCCTGATGCTGCGGCTGGTAGCCGAAACAGAGAATCCGAGTTGCGGGAAAGTCTTCATAAGATGTTTAACAATAGTGGTTTTACCGGCACCGGATGGAGCGGAAACAACAATCATTTTTTGATCAGCAGTATTCAAAGTGGAAGTAGTTAACTGTAATTATTTTGGTTCTACTGTTATTTTAGTGGGTCAAATCAAGTTGTCGGAAGTCGGAAGACCGAATATCTCCTGAAAACTATTTTATTCAGAATAAGAAGCACATTGTAAGACGATTAACAGTATGCAACTTATTTTCAATTCATAGTATGTAAATTCGGGTTAGTACCTACTTCG
>CAIJPI010000050.1 GCA_903822525.1 uncultured Bacteroidales bacterium
AGTACAATTACGGCATCTGGATTCCCGAAGTTATGCCTTAGCCACAATCCATAAACAAAGGGATACGTATTTACATACATACCGAGGTTCAACTGGTGGAATTTCCCCTGCTGCACATAAACTACATTCGGAGAAATCGAAAAATTGTGCACATCTTCACCGTCCATCCCCTGCAAGAAATCGATCAGGATGCCGGAGTGAACGGTCCAGCGCATGGCAAGTTTGTTGGCGCTGCCATCGTAAAATGCTATATCAGGCCTGCTGAGATGATTCACTGCAACCCCAAAATAAAGACTTTCCTTAAACCCTCCCAGCAATCCTGCACTGAAATCGAGATTTCCTATGTTCAGCTTCGGGGGCAAATATTCCCTTGTCGGCTCCAGGGTACCGGTATGAATATCGATCTGATCGCCGAAAACCAGTTTATTCCAATCGAGCCTGTACTGCATGTAGCTGACCTGGAGGGCGGCATTCATAACTATATAGTGAGAGGCCTGCCAGCGGTAGGAATAAATTCCGCTTCCGCTGAAACGGTTATAAACGCCACCGCCTCCTATATCGGCATTCACAATAACGCCCAATCCACCCGACAGCTTCTCGAACTGCTGGTCCCAGGTTGCGCTGTAACTGATATACCCCTTCTTTATCCGTGGCCATTGATTGCGATAATTCAGCGTGATTCGCTGATCCAGTTTTGCTCCTGCCAAAGCCGGGTTCAGATATAAAGGATTCGCATAAAACTGCGAATAAATTACATCCTGGGCACTAAGCTTCACAATCCACATCAGGAGGATCAGAAGGATCAGGGTTGTTTTCTTTGTTTTCATAGCATTGTATTATTTGAGAAGCATTACATTACCCCTTTGAGGGGATTTTTGCAGGAAATTATAGGTTGGAGGCGCCTTGAAACTAATGGACCAGGTATACAAATCAGGAGGGCATGGCTTGCCTTTGAACGTTCCGTCCCAGCCTTTCTTAATGTCGTTGGAACTGAAAAGCTCCTGCCCCCATTTATTGAATACTAACATTTTAAACTCGATGTCCAGATCAAGATTCGATTTAGCCATAAACTCATCGTTAAGCCCATCGTTATTGGGTGAAAAAACATTCGGCATCCAGATCAGTAATTCACATGGACGCAGCATCACTGAGTCGCTTGCCTGACAGCCGTGGTTATCGGTTACTATAACCCAATATAAACCTTCAGTTGTTACATCCAGTTGGGGCTCTGTACTTCCATTCTGCCATTTATACGCTGCAAAGCCTGATCCCGGACTCAGCACCACTTCCTGTTCCGAACAAATGGTGTCATTATCGGCCAGATTTACATGCGGGTTCGGATAAACCTGAACTTCAATGGTTTCAGTTCTTGCACAAGCTGAACTGTCGGAAGCAACTACCCTGTATTCGCCTGAATCAGAAAGGTTCAGTGATCCGAGATCCCAAACATTTCCAGTATTGGAGGTACCTGCGGGACCGATCCAAGTATAGCTTAACTGCTGACTTGTTAACGACTCTGCATTGAGTTTCAGAGGAGTTCCTTCGCAGTATTCACCTCCACCATCCGTATAGATCTGAGGTGCAGGCCTTATTTCGACCGCGCCTTTTGTATATATTGCAGGCAACTCATAACCGGATGCTGAGAAAATCACACAATGCAACCAGTCCCATTGCAATTCGGTATGGCCCGCTGATAATCCGAAGAAATCGAGGTTAAACAGCAATCCGTCATTGTACATGGTAATTGAATCTGTTGCAGTAAATGTTATCTGCAGCACCCCGGGGGAGATTAAGGTAATGGTCAGGTTCCCATCATTCAGTATGTTGTTCACCATCGAAAGTCCATTAAATGAAATTACCGATGAGTCAAATGCCAGCTGAATGGTGAAGGCTGCAATATTGTCGAAGTCATAAGCCATAACAGGTATTTCTATTGGCAGACTTATGCAGTTTAATACATTACCGGCTAATACACCAACGTCGCCTGTAACTGTATTCCGGATGATAAATTGCTGATTCACAATACAACCGGAAGCATCTTTTACCCATCCTGTATAGGTTCCGGCACTAAGCTGGGTGAACACATTCATATTTTGCCATAGCGTTCCATCCAGCGAGTAGGTAAACGGAGGTATTGCACCGGCTGCTATAATAGCTGCATAACCGTTTGGCATCCCGTTAAGCGAGGTGAATGTCTGGATTTCGATTATTTCAGGGCTTCCCACACCAATATCGAGGGATGCAATTGCAGCACACTGCCCGGTAT
Organism: uncultured Bacteroidales bacterium; assembly: GCA_903822525.1. Lineage (GTDB taxonomy): Bacteria > Bacteroidota > Bacteroidia > Bacteroidales > UBA4417 > UBA4417. Next base: position 2,267 of record CAIJPI010000050.1, read on the forward strand.
CAGGAGTAAAGATGCAATGGGTAGTTCCGGTGATATACGTGTTTATTACAGCAGGGTTCCAACTTCCGCTAATTCCGTTAATTGAAGTGGCAGGCAAAATCTCGGGTGTATTGTTCAGGCAAAGTGGCCCTATAGGTGCGAAAACCGGAATGATCTGGTTCGTTACCTGTATAGCCAGGGTAACAGCCACCGCACACTGACCGGTATCCGGATTAAAGGTGTATATGGTTGTTCCGATTAAAGACGTATTGATTAACGCTGGATTCCAGTTTCCTGAAATGCCGTTAGTTGAAGTTGCCTGGAGTACCGGGGCCGGGCTGTTCTGACAAAGAGGGCCTAAGGCTGCAAATGCCGGAGTAAGTTGGTTCGTCACCTGTATGGACAGGGTAACAACTGCAGCACACTGAGCTGTATCCGGAGTAAATGTATAAATAGCAGTACTGATCAGTGAAGTATTGATTAAGGCCGGGCTCCAGGTTCCTGAAATTCCGTTTAATGAAGTAATCGGCAGAATCGGAGCAGTGCTGTTCTGGCAAAGAGGTCCAATGCTTGCAAAAACAGGGGTAAGCTGGTTCGTAACCTCTATGGCCAGGGCAACAACTGCTGCACACTGACTTGTATCCGGGTTAAAAGTGTAGATG
>CAIJPI010000051.1 GCA_903822525.1 uncultured Bacteroidales bacterium
GTGCAAAGTGCTCAGAGAGTATAACGCAGACAAGTTACAGGATTGATAAATACAAATAAATGATGCTAAGCACATAGCACTATGCACAATGCACTATATAACAGAATCAATTCCTGCTACAATATTCTAAAACAGAACCATTTAAAACAAACTCAACTTATGAAATATTTAGCCGGCCTGTTAGCATCTGTGGCCATTGTGTTCACCTGGTCCTTTATCCATCCGAAAGAATATTTTACCTGGATACTCGAAGTTTTACCAGCTGTAATCGGGATTGGAATTCTACTGTTTACCTATCGGAAATTCCGGTTTACAAATCTGGTTTATACCCTGGTTGGCATCCATTGCTGCATACTTTTCGTGGGCGGACATTATACCTACGCCGAAGTACCTTTATTCGACTGGATAAAAGAAACGCTGAACCAGTCACGCAACAATTACGATAAAATCGGTCACCTGGCTCAGGGCTTTGTTCCGGCCCTGATCATACGCGAAATATTTGTCCGCATGAATATTATTAATAAAAAAAGCTGGCAAAGTTTTATCATAGTTTCCATATGTATGGCCATAAGTGTTACCTACGAATTTATTGAATGGCTTGTATCTGTTTTAACCGGCGAATCAGGCGATTCTTTCCTGGGTACACAGGGCTATATCTGGGATACCCAGTCGGACATGCTTTTTGCAAGCATCGGTGCAGTTATTGGGCTGCTGATATTTTCAAGGCTTCATGACAAACAGATAGCTGAAATCAAATAGCCATCGTTTATCAATAATCTTCATATTACCTAAATAATTGTTTTTCATATACTTGTATGCAGCATTAAGCAGATACATGTTTATAATAATTATTGTATCTTCGTCCTCTCATTCAAATTAGACTTTTTACCTAGGTATGTGGAAATTTCTGGTTAGGCTAATCCTTCGTAACCGGCCCGGTATACTGATAACCATCGGTATCTTAACAATTCTAATGGCCTGGCAGGGTACTGGTGTAAAACTCTCTTACGATAACGCACGCATGCTGCCATCGGACGACCCGACGGTTGTTGAATACGACACTTTTAAGAAACGTTTTGGCGAAGACGGAAGCGTTCTGGTGATCGGGCTCACAAATCCTGACATGTTCAAATTGGATGAGTTCAATGCCTGGTATGAGCTAACCACGGATATGAGTAAAATTGATGGCGTTGAAGGGGTGACTTCCATTGCCAAAGCTGCCAATATCGTGAAGAACGATAGCCTTCGCAGGTATGATTTCATACCACTGGTGTCGGCCAAACCTACCACTCAGGCTGAAGTGGATTCATTAAAAAATAAAATTCTCGCGCTGAAATTTTATGAAGGGCTTTTATATAATCCAAAATCAAACACATACCTTCTTGCAGTAACCCTCAATAAAAAAAAGCTGAACGATAAAAGCCGGCTCGTTATAACTGATAACATTGTTGAGAGGGCAGCTGCTTATACTACTCAAACGGGGCACCAACTTCATTATTCAGGACTACCGTACATACGTTCGGTAATGGCCCGTAAAATTCAGAATGAGCTATTCCTCTTTATTTTTCTCTCCATTCTCATAGCAGCTATTGTCCTTTTCCTTTTCTTCCGCTCGATGAAAGTGGTAGCCAGCTCATTGGTAGTGGTCGCCATCAGTATTATTTTTACCGTGGGCCTGATCGGGCTTTTTGGTTTTAAGATAACTATACTTACAGGTGTAATCCCATCGCTTATTGTTGTTATAGCCATCGAAAACTGTATTTATATCCTGAATAAGTACCATTGGGAATTCCGCCAGCATGGCAACAAAATTCTCGGACTTTCCCGTGTGGTTCAGCGTATCGGTTTTGCTTCGCTGATGGTAAATACAGCCACCGCAACAGGTTTCGCCGCATTTATCCTGGTATCGAACCAGATGCTTCGCGAATTTGGAATTATTGCTGCTATCAGTGTGATGGTTGAATACGTATTGTGCATTCTGCTGCTGCCTATTATGTTCAGCTACATGAAGCCTCCTACGAAGAAACACCTCAAACACCTCGACAATAAAATTTTCAGCAGCCTGTTGGATAAAATTATATTCCTCATTCAATACAAACGCCAGTGGATTTTTTCGATCGCAGGTATAATGCTGGTTGTTGGAATTATTGGAATGCTCAATATGCGGACCTCAGGCAAAGTAGTCGACGATATCAGTTCTGAAAATCCACTGTATAAAGACCTGAAATTTTTTGAAAAACAGTTCGGCGGGGTTATGCCGTTCGAAATATCAATCGACACCAGGAAGAAAAAGGGAGTTATGAAGCTTCCAACCATTCAGAAAATTGATGAACTTCAGGAAGTGGTGCTTCAGCATAAAGAATTTTCAAAACCACTTTCGATAGCTGAACTGGCGAAATTTGCCAAACAGGCCTATTTCAACGGCAATCCCGAAATGTACAGCCTTCCTAATTCGCAGGAAAAGAATTTTGTACTTTCCTATTTTCCGCGTAAGTCGGATGGGCAGAAGCATATGCTGAATTCATTTATCGATAGCACCCAGCGTTATACAAGGGTAAGCTTTCAGATGGCTGACATAAGCACCAACGAAATGAACCGTTTGCTTGCCACCATCCGGCCAAAAGTGGCTGAAATATTTCCGGCTGAAGATTATTCCGTTGTTTTAACCGGCAACAGCCTGGTATATGCGCGCGGCACTGAATTTCTGATTAAGCATCTGTTCGAAAGTGTTTTGATCGCTATAGGATTTATATCGCTGCTCATGGCTCTGATGTTCTCGAGCGTGCGGATGATAGCTGTATCGATGTTGCCAAATATCATCCCGCTTATCATAACTGCTGCCATAATGGGATTTACCGGTGTTCCCGTGAAACCATCCACTATTATTGTTTTCAGTATTGCGCTGGGCATTTCGGTTGATAATGCCATACAGTATCTTTCGCGGTACCGGCACGAACTCAAAGTAACCGGAAACGATATCAGCCGTTCCACTATAAATGCACTGCGTGAAGCCGGTTTTAGTATGATCTATACTTCAATTGTACTTGTGCTGGGATTCAGTGTATTTATGGTATCCAGTTTTGGTGGCACCCAGGCGCTGGGAATGCTTGTTTCGACAACCTTGTTTATTGCCATGTTCTTTAACATCATGGTGTTGCCATCGCTTTTGCTTGTGCTTGATAAATATGTTGTTACCAAGGCATTCGAAGGCGAACCTATTATTGAAATATTCGACGGTGATGATGAAACTAACGGAAAGAATCATAACCACACATCAAAATTGTAAATCATTATCTTCTGCATCTCATTACCAGCTATAAAATCTATTTCTTTAAATAATCCGAATTTATGAAAGGTATTATCCTTGCCGGTGGTTCCGGCACCCGTTTACACCCTCTTACTTTAGCTGTCAGCAAACAGTTAATGCCGATTTACGACAAACCCATGATCTATTACCCATTGTCGGTTCTTATGATGGCAGGAATACGGGAAATACTGATCATTAGCACACCATACGACCTGCCTAATTTTGAAAAACTTCTCGGCGATGGCTCAGGCTTAGGGTGTTCGTTCAGCTATGCCGAACAGGCAATTCCCAATGGGCTGGCCCAGGCTTTTGTGATAGGCGAAAAGTTTATCGGGAATGACAAGGTAGCACTCATACTCGGCGATAATATATTCTATGGCACCGGGCTCCAGGGACTTATACAGGAAAACAACGATCCTGATGGAGGTGTTGTTTATGCCTATCATGTGTCGGATCCTGAACGCTATGGTGTTGTTGAATTCGATCAGAATCAGAAAGCCATATCTATTGAGGAAAAACCTACTCATCCCAAATCGAACTATGCCGTTCCAGGGCTCTATTTCTACGATAACAGCGTTGTGGAAGTTGCCAAAAATATTAAGCCAAGTCCACGGGGAGAGTATGAAATAACCGATGTTAACCGCTACTACCTCGAACAGGGCAAGCTTAAAGTTGGTATTTTAAGCCGGGGCACTGCATGGCTCGATACAGGCACTTTTGCTTCCTTAATACAGGCATCGCAGTTTGTACAGGTAATTGAAGAACGCCAGGGCCTTAAAATCGGTTGTATTGAAGAACTGGCCTATCGCAATGGATTTATTAGCAGGGCCCAACTGGAGTTAATTGCAGCACCTCTGCTCAAAAGCGGTTATGGTGCATACCTGATGAATCTGCCCGAAAGAGAATAATAACAGGACTATGAACGAAATACAGGACCTTCAGCTACGCATTGATGAAGCTTTCAGCGGGATCCGTTTCCCTTCGTCGCCCGCCGACCTTTACGATCCCATATCCTATACCTTAGGCCTTGGCGGCAAACGCCTTCGTCCACTGCTGGTGCTAGCATCATGCCAGATGTTCGGCGGCGAAATTGACGATGCCATTCATCCGGCCATCGGAATTGAGTTGTTCCATAATTTCACTTTGCTTCACGACGATATCATGGATGCAGCTCCTCTGAGGCGCGGCAAAGAAACTGTTTACAAAAAATGGAACTCCAATGTGGCAATCTTAGCAGGCGATACCATGTTTGCACTCGCCAACAAGTATATGCTGCGCACCAGGCATCAGGCTGTTTCTCCTGTTGTTGAACTCTTTAACCAAACGGCTATCGAAGTTTGTGAAGGACAGCAATACGACATGGATTATGAACATCGCCAGGATGTTACAATTGCGGATTACATGGAAATGATCCGCCTCAAAACTGCTGTTCTGCTGGCTGCTAGCCTTAAGACAGGCGCCATTATCGCCGGTGCCGGAACTGCCGATTGTAATTATATATATGATTTTGGCATCAATATCGGCCTGGCATTTCAATTGAAGGATGACCTGCTGGATGTTTACGGAGTGCAGGAAAAATTTGGCAAAGTAAGCGGTGGTGATATCGTTGCTGGTAAAAAAACCTACCTCTATCTCAAAGCACTCGAATCAGCCGGTCCGCAATCAGAAGACTTCCGATCTTTGTATGCATCGCATGCTATCGGCAGCAACGAAAAAATCACGAAAGTAAAAGAGATTTTCGATCAACTTCATATCGAACAACACACCCGCAAACTGATAGACGAATATTATCAGAAAGCCCTGCACGAGCTGTCGTGCATCAGTTTATCAGGCGAAGCTATGGAAGCTTTAAGGGAATATACAGCCGGACTGATGGAAAGGGAGAATTAGGGAATGTGGGATGTACGATTGCGGATTACGGATGTCGGATTGCGGATTACGGATGTCGGATTGTGGACTAAGCTGAGTAAAATTGAGATGTTTTAGACATCAAGGTTCCAACAGATATACTCTTATTCGAGACCTTCTTTTTGCATAGCTTCCAACTCTGCATGAGCCATTTCCCATGCTTCCATTTTTAACTCCAACTCCTTTTTTAATCCCTCGTACTCCTGGAATAAACGGGCACTTTTTCCTGTATCTTTATGCATTTCGGGGTCGGCAAGTAAAAGGTCGTAACGTGATATTTCGTTCTCGATTGATTCTATCTCCTGTTCTGTCTTTTCAACTTTTGATGCTTGTTTGCGGATTTCGCGATCAAGTTGCTTGCGTTTTTCATAATTCAGCTTATTCCCTGATTGCGGCTCACCTGACTTTTGCTGCTCTGTCCTTCGGGCCTCCAGTTGGGCCAGATTTGCCAGTTTCCGTGCCTTAATAAAATCGTTAATATCACAAAGCCATGTTTTTATAGTACGGTTGCGGAATTCGAAAATCTTATCGGTCAAGCCCTGGAGAAAATCGCGGTCGTGCGAAACAATAATCAGGGTTCCGTCGTATCTCAACAATGCATTTTTCAGGATGTCCTTGCTAACCATATCAAGGTGATTGGTAGGTTCGTCCAACACCAGCAAATTAACAGGAACAAGAAGCAGTTTAGCCAGTGCCAGCCGGGCTTTTTCACCCCCCGAGAGTACCTTAACTTTTTTGTCGATAGCATCCGCACCAAAAAGGAAACTACCCAGTATATTCCTGATTTTGGCCCTGATTTCGCCCACAGCAACATCATCAATTGTCTCGAAAACAGTTTTTTCGGGATCCAGAAGTTCAGCCTGGTTCTGGGCATAGTAACCAATTTTTACATTATGGCCCAGTTTGCAAAGGCCTTCATGATCGAGGCTTCCGGTAATAATCTTTGCCAGGGTGGTTTTCCCTTCGCCGTTGCGACCGACAAATGACACAAAATCGCCTTTTTCGATAGCCAGGTCTAATTTGTCGAGTACAATTTTTTCTCCATAGCGCTTTGTAAGATCTTTACATTCAACCACTACCCTACCCGATGAAGGTGCAGGTGGAAACAAAAAATGAATAGCCGACGAATTAGGATCATCCACTTCCACCCGCTCCATTTTGTCGAGCAGCTTAATACGCGACTGCACCTGCCTTGCCTTGGAAGCTTTATACCTGAAACGCTCGACAAAACTTTCGATCTGTGAAATTTCAGCCTGCTGATTATCGAAAGCAGCCTTTTGAAGTTCCATCTGTTCGCCACGCAATTCAACATACCTGGAGTACCCGGCTTTATAGTCGTATATACGGGCATTCATGATTTCGATAGTGCGGTTGGTTACATTGTCGAGAAACGCCCTGTCGTGCGAAACCAAAACCACTGATCCGCTGTAGGTAATTAAAAAGTCTTCGAGCCATTGTATGGATTCTATATCCAGGTGGTTGGTAGGCTCATCCAAAAGAATGACATCCGGTTTTTTAAGCAGGATTTTTGCCAGTTCCACACGCATTTGCCAGCCTCCGCTGAAGGTACTGAGTGGTTTTTCAAATTCAGCAGGCTCAAAGCCTAGTCCTTTGAGAACCTTTTCGGCATCTTCCTGCATATTTTGACCGCCCAGCAAATGAAAACGGTCAGTAGCCTCGTTAAGACGCTGAATCAGCTTCGAATATGCTTCACTCTCATAATCAGTGCGTTCAGCCAGTTCGGCCGAAAATTTATCCATCAGGTGATGTTGGTGCCTGGCTTCCTCAAAGGCGGTCATGGATTCCTGGAGTACGTTCAGCCTGCTTCCTGTAGCCATTTCCTGCGGGAGGTAACCCACGGTACTTCCGGAAGGACTTGCCACCACGCCTCCTTCGGGCTCCTGCATGCCGGCAATAATGCGCATCAGCGTGGTTTTCCCGGCGCCATTGCGCCCCACCAGCCCGATGCGGTCGCGGTCGCCAATAAGGAAACTCACGTTGCTGAACAGGTAATCGCCGGTAAAATGTACTGAAAGGTTACTTACTGAAATCATAGGCTGCAAAGGTACCATTTTTGCCCAAAAGAAAAAGAGGCTGTCCCGATAAGGGGGCAGCCTCTTTTTGGATTTTCCAATCAAGGATTATTTGATTACAACAAACTTACGGCTGAAGCTATCGCCACTATTGGTGGTGAATTTCACATTGTAAGTACCTGCTGCATAATTGCTGGTATTGAGCGTAATGGTAGTCTCACCCTTTACGATCTTTTCAGCAACTACCGAGCCGATCGAATTGTATATGCTGAAGCTGCTAACTGCTTTGGTAAGATCAAGTCTTACATAGGTAGTAGCAGGGTTAGGATATACTTTTACTTCGTTGGCTTCGTTCGGATTTACTCCAACAAAGATACAGTCCCAATCCACATTCGATGGTAGCGATTCGCCTTCACTGTAAACTGCTGTTACATTATACTCATAACAGTTGGTTACTAAGTTCGAAAGGTTCATATCGAAATATTCGGTCGGAGCAATCAGGGCAGAATTAATTTTTGTCCAGTCGCCGGCGGCAGCTGTATTCTGACCAGCAGGGAAAACGGCATAAGCACGGCGGTATACATTGTATCCCGTTAATGCTTCACTGTTATCACCAAGGTAGGTTGCATGTGCTACTTCGCTGCCTGTATTGGCATTCAGAGGTATCTGAACCAATGAACTGCTGCCAGGCGATACATAATTGGTGCCTGCCGAGCCTGCATTGAAGGTAACTGCAGTTTTCTTGCCACCAACCAGTGCGGTAGCACGAACACCTATTACACAAGGGCTGAACCCGGGAATTGAACTGAGTTTTCCCCATGCTGCACCGTCATAATACCATTCAGGATCATCAGCTGCATGCGGGCCGTCGGTATCCATTCCAAAAGCATCAGAAGCAACCGATGTAATATAATGAATCATAACGTAGAACGTACCGTCAAATGCTACATCCGGCAAAGCTACTGTTGTCCAGTCGCTGTATGTAGGCGTGAAATCAGCTGAACTGCCGACCAGCGTTTTAGTGCCGTCAAACACATCAATCGAATAGGTTGCAGATGCGCCTGCATGTACAAACACATATACGGATGCTGATTGTAAAACACCTGCATCAGTGACTGCAAACTCATTTCCTATCCATCCTTCAACACCGTCATATACTCCGCTTTCAATGGTGTTGTCATCGAGTATATACGTCATAACAGTACCTCCTCCAACAGGAGCACCCCAGGTCAACTTAATGTCATTCTTAGGTGCACCTTCTGATGCGGCAACAAGGTTCAACGGTGGTAAAAATTCGTATCCTACATAGATATGAATATTATCAACTGCCCAGTAGAAAATATCACCCGACAGGTCGCCATTGGCACGGAAACGTACTTTGAATACGTTGTTCTTTGCTCCCGACGAAATGTTGATGTGCTCTGCTTTCCAGTTGAAATCACCGTTATTGGTGTATTCCTTCACCTTGCTCCAGCTTGCGCCATTCCATACTTCCACCGAAAGCAATTCTTTGGTCGAAGCGGTGCGGTCGTCGAGTTTCAGATCATAGTCCAGCCAGATCTTATATGGAGTAGTAGTATTGACTGCTGTGGCGTTCATATAGAAACTCTCCAGCGAACTTGCATAATCGGTCAACAGCGGATCCCATTTGAATTTAGCCGATGGCAGCGGATTACCCGACTGTCCGTCCATAATCCAGTTATCACCAACTGTCCAGAGATTTACATCAAACTGGCCGGTAGTAAAGTCTTCAGCAAACGGAAGGTCAAAGCCATACATTATATCAACACAGGCAGTTCCTTCTTTAACAGACTCACCGAATAAACCAGCAAATGCAGGACCGTAAGGAGTAAGGTCGTATATGGCGCTGATGTCGTAACAATAATTTTCCGGCATTAGGTTCATATCCCAGTACTCCCTTGGTGTGGTAGGTACCTGTACAATGGCTGCATCGTCACGGTAAATTTTATATGCCACCAGGTTGCTTAAATTAACACCACCACTTGTGGCGCCGACTGCAAATCCTGTTAATTCAGTATTACCCTGGAAATTACCTACCAAAGTCAATGCTCCGGTTGTTACATCAACAATATACAATTGCCCGGCACCTAATGTATTATTATAGGCAGCCCAGTACATGGTATTTGTTGAATGGTCGCAGGTCATATCCTGAGCATATGCAGCATCAAACCCAACTGGGGCAATTACAGTCCATGCACCCGTTGTTTTATTGATACTTCCAAAATTATTGGCAGAGATATCAACAGCAAATAAATTGCCGCTATTATCGCAACCAAGGTTTATCAGATTTGCTTGAGAGGATGCTGCTACAGTTGTTGCACCTGTTGTAAGGTCAATAGTGTAGAGTGTGCCATCGAAACCAATACCATACATAGTGCTTGTTGTGAAATCATAAGCCATTCCACTAACATCAGCTGTTGTACCAATAGTAGTAAATGTTCCTGTAGCAGTATCCATTGACACCAATTTGCCACCGTAAACACAACCATAATATACACCGTTAACAATATCTGCAGAAGCCATGAAATCGGTATTTTCTGGTCCGAGAACATTAAGGGTTCCAGGTGTATCAAGGTTGAATGTAACCATTGAGCCATTTATCGCATCATCGCCCCATGCTTTGGAGTTCATAGCGGTGCTAAGATCAAGAGTTACGCCAGGAAGTATATTGGGGTTAACTGAAGGAGCAATACCTCTTTCTGAACTTTCTGTAGTGTTATATGGCTGCAGATTGTTCTGGCTCATATATTGTTCAAAGTTAATACCACCTTCCATTTTGTCTCCCCCAATTGGTGCATCCCATGTAAGAATAGCTGCTCCGGAGGTTGAGGATACATTCTCAACAGCTTCCAGGTTACGTGGAGGATACAGGAAGTGACTTGTGAAAGTATAGGTATCCAGTTCCGAATAGCCTGAACAATACTTTCCGGCAACGCCGGCTACATAGGTCTGTCCGTAGTTGATACTGGTCGGGTCGTAGGTCCAGGTTACATCAGAAGTCTGTCCCACTTCGGTTCCGTCGAGGAACACTCCATATCCCTGGGTCGGAGCTTTGCCGGATGCAATGGTAACATCATCAATGGCCCATCCGTCGGCCCATACTCCATTGTCGTTGTAATGGAATGCAAACCATACTGAAGCCAGACCACCGGCTCCTGAATAGGCTGCAAGATCAACATTAATCTGCTGCCAGGTTGTAGCATCTGCCACTGTCTCGATCTGTGTCCAGGTAAGTCCGGCGTCAGTGCTCATTTCCACATATGCTGATCCACCGAATACAGGATTAAAGAAACTCTGGAAACTCAGAACAAAACTTGGTGCGCCTGTCAGATCCATCTCAGGAGTGATCAGGTAATCGCAACATCCGTTGTTAGTTGATCCGGCTCCGTCATCATTGGTGACAGCATATTTGGTATGACCCGGAATAGGCCAGAATGAACTGCTGCCGTTGGTTGTCGAGAACCAGCCTGCACCACTGGAGGTTTCCTGCCATCCTGCGGGTGGGAAGGTCCCTCCTTCAAAGTCCTCAGTCAAAGTCACAAATAATGGCGGATCCCATGTGGCTACCAGTGTCATATCGTCGACAAACAGGTTGCGAGGCGTGTATCGGAGATCCTCTAACACTGCATCAATGGTCCTGTTGCTGTTAATTGTAACACTAATATTGAAAGGATAATACCCTTCAATAGTAATCAGAAGCTGGTACTTGCCTTTGATCACATTATCAAAGAAAACAGTACCTGAAGCAGGAACTGTGGCTGTGAGAACATCGAAAGGATAATCAATACCTGTCATTGTAACCAAGGCGCCTTCGGCAGGAACAAATCCGCAAACCAGTTTCACATTGATTGTTACATCAGCGAACAGTTTATGAGGCACATTATTGGTGTACATAAAAGGAGATTCCTGCGCATTGGGGTATACTGCTTTAACACCGTATGCATACCAGCCCTGGGCAAGACTCGACCAGGTAGTGCCACCTTCAGTGTAAGTAGTAGGTGTTATGTTATTATTCAACAGAGTGAATACACCAGCTGCCGGAGCTACCGGGCTAACAGCGCCTAACGAAATACGCGACAGGGAATAGTGATGAAAAATGTCCATATTGTCATACCCTTCCGGTGCTGTTACCATGGCATTCATCTCCATTCCTGAGCCACCTCTGGGACTGCTTTGCGAGATCATACCCGGCACTTTACCCGGTACTACCGAAAGAGAAGCAACAGCATTATCATCATCAGCCATTGGGCCACTAACAACAGCATGCATCATGAAATCCTGGTAAGGGCTCAAAACCCATGGACTGCTGGTACTGATATTACGCGAATAGCTCTTGTAAGCTTTAGGCAGCGATTCGTCAACTCCAATCGGTACACAATCAGGTGAAACAGAAAGCTGTACCATTACAAGATAGAAGTCGCCGGAAGCGATGGTAGCATTCAGGCCTGCAACATTGATCCAGCCATAACTGTTTACAGTTACTCCTGTGGAGTCAACCCTTGTACCTGGCATTCCGCTGGCACCGTCGGCCTTGTATACTTCAACAGCAAATTGCTTACCTATAAAGTTTCCGCCGGCAGGGAATGATCCGTCGCCAACAAAGAATTTACCACCTACAACTTTAGCTGGGTAGCCTTTAGCAGTAAATTTAACTGCATTCATATTGCCTGAAGCCTGCCATGCAGCAAAGTTCTCAGCAGTTCCGTCATCATACAATAATTCGTATGGGCCTGCCGGTGCACACCAGGTTACTGTTGACTGGGTATCGGTGGCATTCACCGTGGCAGAAGCACACGAAGGTGCATACGGCTGTTCGAACAATTGTGCATTCACAGTGGTAACGCTGCCTGCAACAACTATTGCTGCGGGAACGGTTACACTCTGATAGCCCAATTTGCTGAATGCCACGCTATACGTGCCTGCATCAAGTGGGAATACATATGCCCCGTTATCGTCGGTCATGGTCGTAAATATACCTGCCTGTACCATAACACCTGGGATCACATCGCCGCTCACACCGTCAGTTACCACACCGGCAATGCTGCCCGGCACAGTTACCGTCATAGTTGCAGGGATATTAACCGAAGCATGCGCCAGGTCGTTGCTGTTCAGTTTCAGCGAGCTGATATACACGCCTGCAGGGGCAAAAGTACCTGTAGCAGAGAAGGTTGTATTAACCGGCTGGTTTCCGCCTCCGGCTACAAAACCTTCAGCAGGAGCAACTGCAGTGATAAAGGTCAGATCCTTAATATTAACAGCATAATCTTCCACTTCACCAAAAGTTTGGCTTCCGCATGGCGCAAGTGCAACGCTGTAATTCATACGTACACGCATGGTTGTGAGACCTGGTAATGCTGTTCCCGGAACTGTGATGGTTCCAACACCAGGATTATTCCCGGTTAACTGCAGAAATTCGCCGGCATCTGTAAAAAGACCGTTATGGTTATAGTCAATATAAACACCTATCAGGTCGGATGAATATGCAAAACCATTGGAAACTGTTATTGAAGTCGGAGCCCCGATAATTAAATCAGTAACCATGGCTGTATAGTTCGCATAACCGCTCCATCCGGAGCTATTGTTAATGCTTCCTATATGCACATTACTGATATATTCATCTTCAACAGTAGCTGCAGCTGCGCAATACGATAAAAGTCCGCCGCTGCCGCCTCCGAGGTAAGCCGGAAATCCGAAGGCTAATGTTCCAAGTCCGGTATTACCAACTGTAAGGGGAACTATTTTACTTGTTCCGGTCCATACTGTAGCAGCAAGTGCTGCAGGGGTCCAGGTCATGGTTGGGTTAGGCCATTCAACCACTACACTTGCAGGGGCTGTTTGTCCGTCGGTATACCATGCGGCTACTTCGTAGGTGTACGATCCGTATGTAGGAAGCACATCATTAAAGTTTGTTGCTGAAGGAACAACGGCTATCTGCGTTCCGCCTCGTTTCACTGTATAATACAGGAATCCTGTGCCGGGCGTACAATCCCAGGTAAGGGTAACCGCACCGCTGAGTTGATCGGTAAGGGTTCCTTCGAGGTTGGTAACTGGTACAAGAGCTGCACCGGCAACAACCATATTTACTGGAACAGCAAGTGTTCCAACATCAGGATTTGATGTAAAGGTTACAACAGCCGAAAGTGCTGTGCCAACCGGAAGGCCTGATGCATTGAACAAAGCAGTAGCACTGATATTGCTCGAAGGTGCCACTATACCGGTAAGGGTTGGCATGCTGAACCACGAATGGTTTGCACTGCTCCAGCTTCCGATTGAGGCTGTCCAGGTAAGTTGTCCACAACCCTGGTTGGTGACAGCAAAAGCACCATTATACAATTCGTTCGGACTAACGGTAACATTGTTAGGGTTAGGAAGAACGGTCATTGCAGGCTGTGTAAGAGTAATATTCTGGTTTGCGGTGCTGCTAGCAGGAACAACAACGCCAGGAATAGTAACGGTGTTGTAACCGGTTTTTTGAGCCGCTACAGAATAAGTGCCTGCCGAAATACCTAAAAATGTATATTTTCCGTCGATACCAGAGGTTGTGGTAGCTGTGACAGGGCCTGTAATTGCAACAACAGCTCCCTGAACAGGAACGCCATAGCAGTTAAGAACATATCCGGTAAGGTCACCATATCCTACAGTCGTTTGGAAATTCCACACTGCTGCAGCAGCTGCATCGCCTCCGCCGTTTGTAGGAACAACTTTCCAGTAATAATTGGTAAGAAGTGCCATATCAGGAGTTGGATCGTATGTAAGAACATTGCCAATGTTTGTCCCGTTAACAATATTGGTAGGAGGATTATTGGTTCCAAAATATAGCTTGTAGCCATCCGGAACACCACCTGTTACAGGAGCAGTCCAGTTAAGAGTGGCAGTTGGGGCTATGCCTGTTGCACCGATTGCAGGTGAAACATTTCCGGCAACACCGGGAGCTACTGCACTCCATTTAAAGATTAATCCTGAAGGAGGAAACCATGTATTTTTTACTGGCATAGCATTATTGGACGGAGCAGAAACAGTTAACAGCCATGCGTTTGGATCGTAAGCCGTAATTCCCCTGTTATTTACATCAGTACCAGGATTTCCGGTAATACCAACCTGTACGAGAAATTCAGTTGCTGATCCGGCACAAGCGCCATAGCATACCTCAATACTATTGGTTGTTTCATATAGCTTAATCTGGAAGTTACAGGTTGTACCGGTATTTGCATATCTCTGGAAGTTTGACCATTGAACCGTAAGTACCTGATTGGGTGCAGTACCTGAAAGCACATACCGCAGTTCAGCAGAAGCAGAAGCAGCAGCAAGGTCTGCACTATAAGCAGCAATTGCATTAACAGCCCCGCTAAAAATAACATTATAGGAACCGGAAAGAGCTCCTCCACCAAGTTGGATGAATCCATTATCGTCGCATCCAAACTGCGTATAGGCCACCCCGTTGTAATAAAAGGTAAAGCCTATTGGTTTTGCAGGGTAGGCACCATCATCAAGGCCTGACCCCGATGCTACCAAAGTACCTCCAGTTACAGCGGTGTAAGTACCGGTCGTGTTTTGCGACCATAAGTACCCCGTAGCCACTGCACCATAAGAGCTCCAGGCAGCAAATGCTACCAGGAAAATCATCGTTAGAAGTTTTTTCATACTTTTTGCTTTTTAAGTTAATAATAATTAAAAAAAAATAATGCGCGAAAACTTCCGCACATTTACGGTTGTTTCATTTTTCTCTGTCTGTTTTTTCTGTTTTGTGTTTTAATTAATGTTTAATTTATAGGTATTACTCAGGTAAGTAAATGCTGATTCCGATAATTTAACTCATTACTAAACTGTACACAATAGAACTATGCCCCGAAAGGACATGAGTGATTCCTGGAAATAAAAAATTATTCCTTGCTGTAATCCGCTGTTTATCATTCATATATAAAAATATTAATACTCATTTCGTTACTAAGTCATGACGTAGGACTAGTTTTTACAGAAACGTAGACATTATATAGACACCTTGTAGACAAATATAGACATTATATAGACACTTGAAAACGATTTTACCCCTACAAGGGTGAAAAATATTTTTAATTAATTTGAAAAAAGTTTATAATTTCTACCTTAGTACATGACAAAAATTACAAACAATTGATAATCAGCAATATGTGTTAATAACTTGGTAGTAACTATAGCTGATAAAATGATTTAATATACTGATATTCAGTATCTTGAATGAAATACTAGCAGGTATGGCACCAAGATACATGAACACCAGTAATGAGA
>CAIJPI010000052.1 GCA_903822525.1 uncultured Bacteroidales bacterium
CTCTGATTGTTGATTGGGGGTTGGCGGTGTTGTCTTTGATGATTGCACCTCACCCCCGGCCCCTCTCCTCAAGGAGAGGGGTGACTCTCTGATTGTTGATTGGGGGTTGGCGGTGTTGCCTTTGATGATTGCACCTCACCCTCGTCCCCTCTCCTCAAGGAGAGGGGTGACTCTCCGATTGTTGACTGTAGATGGATGGCGGTGTTGCTGAATAGTTTATGGAAAATACTTATAAATATCTGAGCGATGATCAAATGCTGAAAATATCACCTTGTTCCTGTCAATAATAATTCCAATACGGTAATCACCCATCCTGATCCGAAAACTATTCTTGTGACCACTTAACTTTTTGAGATTTGGGAAATTATTCAAAGTGTCAGTTGCGATCACAACTTCAATAATATGTGAAACCTTTAATTTGATACCCATGTCATTACAGGCTTCTACTTGTTTCCGAAACTTGCGGGTTATCTCAATTTGCATCGTTCAACCCTGCTTTAAAGCCGCCAAAAAATCCTGTTTCTCATTTTCACTCAATATACCTGATTTTATACCTTCATTAATTGATATTTCTATACCTAATTCTTCAATCTCCATAGGTGATAATTTTCTTGCAGAAAAATTAAGTTGTTTTGCAAGTTTCAAAAGCAATTTTGAATTTGCCTTTGAATCGCCTCTTAATAGTATAGTTTCCATATCCCTTTTTTCTTTTACTGCAAATTTAAATATTTTTTTAATTGATGACACCCTTACCCCTTTCTCTATGTGACTTTTCTCTCTCAACTCATCATTATTCACCACAATGAGCATCCTGACCTGTGTTTGTCGAACGGAAAAGCTCTCGTCACTATTCACATTTCACTCGTTCAATTATTCAAATGTTTTATTGTTCAATTGTTCAACTGTTCCACTGTTCTATTGTTCAATTGTCAAATTGTCAAATTGTTCAAATCCTCAAATTTTCACATCCCCACATCCCCACATCCTCAAATTTTCACCTCACCCCCGGCCCCTCTCCTCAAGGAGAGGGGTGACTCTCTGATTGTTGATTCACTTCACTTTTCACTATCTTCCCCTTCTCCTCCTTCTCCTTCCCCCTAGCCAACCGCGGATAAACCAACGCAAACCCTATCAGAAACAAACCCAATACAATAAACACCCCGCTTCTGCCTCCCTGGCTCAGCGTTACAAAATCCAGAGCAAAAAGCTTGAGCAGCACCAGGGCAAAAAGAAAGAAAGAAACATTCTTTAAAAACTCTTCCTTGCGGACGATAGCCCTCATAAACACCCCAACACTCAGTAAGCCGATAAGTACCGACCACGGCAGGTACCGGTTCGCAGCCAGCAGTTGCTCGCCGCTGGGTATGCCGGATATTTAGAATTGGCTGAGGCCGATGCGATACAGGGTGTAAACGTATCGTATTCGGTGCATACAAGGAAGCCAGGAAGAAAACCGTTACTACCTGCACTTTTTATTTCGTGTTCTGTTAATGAAAATATGAAGTATAGAGTTATATATATCGTGCTGGATTTATTGGCCTGAAATAGCCATGGTAGAATTTTATCACCAACCGAAAATGATATTATGGCGTATTCCATCTGACCTTTAAAAAACACCTGCAAAGCAAGCATTTATACCGCTAAAAATAAGCAATGTATAAATAAATTAATAACACATGAAATAGCCATGATCGGAAATCACCAATCGAAGATGATATTAAGATTAATCATGGCGTATTCCATGTGACCTTTAAAAAACAAATTAATAACACATGAAACTAAATTTCAGATGACAGGAAATCCCGTAGATTAATATGCTGAATGCCTTTCCTGGTATTTCCGGTGAATTCGTCCATTGAGACAACCATTTTGGGATAATTATCGTTTATTCTTTCCAAATTTCCAAATTCCCGATCAATAGTTGCCCGTTCGTGCAACAGGTAACAAACCTGAACATATATGATTTCACCTTTTCGTTTGCCAACAAAATCAATTTCAAACTGACCAACCTGACCCACTTTTACTTCATAATCATTGAACAGCAAATGATTATAAACGGCATTTTCCATTATTTTCCCAATATCTGATAACTTATAATCTATAACAGCGTTGCGTAGACCTATATCCTCAAAATAAATCTTTTCACCAATCTCAAAAATTTTCTTACCTGAAATTTCATAGCGCCCTACTTTATGAATCAAAAAAGCATTATTTAAGTGATACAGATAACTTATAATTTGTGAAGTTGCAATGTTTGTTTTTTGGGATTTAAGGTAATCGCTGATTTTTTTTGCTGAAAATAGCTGACCTATATTATCTGCCAGAAACAGTACCAGGTTTTCCATAAAAGCACTATTCCTGACTTCGTGCCGCATAATGATATCGCGGTATATAATAGTACTATATACGCCTTTCAGATAATCATATACAATTTCATCATCCAGTTGCAAGTGTTTCAAATATGGTAAACCTCCAAACCGAAGGAATAACATAACTGATTGACTGGAGTTTTCGAGTTGGTGGAATAGAAGGAATTCGGAGTACGACAAGCTATAAACAGAGATTTCGATGTATCTGCCGCTCAGAAAAGTGGAGAGTTCGCCAGATAGCATATTGGCATTGCTCCCGGTGCAATACAAATCGTAAGCAGGGTTCAGAAGCAGGCTCCTCAACGCTTTTTCGAACTGTTCAATTTCCTGAATTTCATCGATGAAGATGTAATTCGTAACTCCTTCTTTGGTATTTAACAGTACGTAATCATTTAAATCGCCGGCAGTTTTTATGCTATCAAAAGCCAGGTTTTCTTTATTTATATAAACAATATTGGCATTTGGATCCTTCCGGCTGATTTGTAACATCGTTTGTTTAAGGATGTAACTTTTACCAACACGGCGCTGACCTGTAAGTACTTTGATAATCTGTTTCCCTATAAAAGGATTTAGCTTATCGTGATATTTACTGCGAATAATTATATCTTCCGGCATCAGATCTTTGTTTATAGGATATATTAAAGTTCAAAATTACAAAAGATTAGTTTATATGCTACAAATAATTAAAATTGTTTGTTTGTATAGCTTGTACACAGATTAAACCCTGACTAATCATTAGGAGGCGATACCAGAGCCGAAGTAATGATTTTTTAGGTTATCACCGATTTAGTAAATCTTTAAATGTTTTATAAAACAATGATTAGATTTACTATACCGATTCAGCATTTTCTATTGCTGAATTTGGCTTAAATCTGCGTCGCATACCTCGCCAGTTTTGGAGGCGGCTCCGGCTCGCAAAGACGTTGCCTCCGATTGTTGTTTTGGGGTTGGCGGTGATGCCTTCAAAAACGGCACCTCACCCCCGGCCCCTCTCCTCAAGGAGAGGGGTGACTCTCTGATTGTTGATTCACTTCACTTTTCACTATCTTCCCCTTCTCCTCCTTCTCCTTCCCCCTAGCCAACCGCGGATA
>CAIJPI010000053.1 GCA_903822525.1 uncultured Bacteroidales bacterium
CCTGAAACTTTATTGCTTACCGGCGATTCACCAATCAAGTTTCTTCACGGGGGAGTAGGTGTTGGAATTGCACAGGATAAAGAAGCGCAGATAAAAAACATGCTGGTTAAATTAGGATACAGCTATCATATGAACATTGGGAATGCTAAGCTGGGGATAGGTGTGAATGCTAATTTTAATAGTAAGTCTATTAATAAGGAAAATCTCAACCCTGTCGATGAAAGCGATCCTGTGCTGATGGGTCTCTCAGCTACCGGAGTAATGGTCAGCGATATGTCGTTGGGCGTCTTTCTTCAGAAACCAAGATATTACGTTGCATTTTCTTCAACCCAGATACTCGAAACCAAAAAATCTTCAGGAGATGCCAACGGTGTAGCTTATTATAAAAACAGGCGTCATTATTACCTTACAGGCGGTCACGATATTATCCTTCCTGCTTTTCAGGGATATGTTTTCACCCCCTCTGTATTTTTAAAATCCGATGGAAATACGCTTCAGGCCGACCTTAATGTTATGGCTAAATACAATAATAAAATTTGGGGTGGATTATCGTATCGTATAAGCGACGCAATATCCCTTATGGTAGGTATGGCATATAAAGATCTTGAAATCGGGTACGCATACGATATCCCAACCAGCAGGATAGCAGCAACCGGAAGCCATGAAATTATGGCTAGGTACAGGTTTAAATTAGAAAGAGAAAAGACACGTACAGGATACCGAAATACACGTTTTCTATAATAAAGAACAACAAAAACTCAGGTTCTTAAGTAAAATATTTACGAACTTGGATAATAAAGAACATAACACTTCGTTAATTGCATACTGAAATGATGTCAACAACCACCGTTACGCTTGCTAATTAATCAGTTTAGAATAAGATTACCTATCAGGATAATACCAGTATTAGTAAGGGAATCAGCATTCCAACAGGTAGAACTTGACTCAAAACAAACAACACAGCAATGAAAAAACTGCTTTGCATTTCTCTGATTGCATTACTTTTTGCCAGCTGCCGCAATAGCGGTAACGGAGAACTTATAGGGGTTCAGAACAGGGAAAGGTTCTATCAACCCGACCCTTTCGGGATGGCATATGTGCCAATGGGAAGTTATACCATGGGATCAGGCGATCAGGATGTGCCTTATGCACACCTGAACAATCCGCGAACCATAACGGTAACGGCTTTCTATATGGATGAAACCGAAATTACAAATAACGAATACCGTCAGTTTGTATACTGGGTGAAAGATTCCATTGCCCGTCGCATGCTGGGAGAAGTAAACGCGGAGCAGTTCCTGATTTCGGAAAATAAAAAAACCGGTGAAGTGTATGATCCTCCATACCTGAACTGGGATACCGAAATAAAATGGAATACCGAAGAAAACCGCGATGCTCTGGAACCTATGTTCCTGCCCGAAAACGAAAGATATTACAGGAAAAAAGAAATTGACACCCGTAAATTGTTCTATGAATATTATTTCATTGACTTGCTTGCTGCTTCAAAGAAAGATTATTCGTCACCTGGTGATTCGAAAAATGCAAATTTTGCAAACCGCCCACAAGGTATGAAAGACCGCTCGGTCTACGTTCGTAAAGAGGTTATCAATGTTTATCCTGATACCCTTGCCTGGCTTCACGATTATGCATATAGCTACAACGATCCAGTTGCACAGCGTTACTTCTGGCATCCTGCTTACGACAATTATCCTGTAGTAGGTGTGAACTGGAAACAAGCATCAGCTTTCTGCGTTTGGCGTACCCGTTTGCTCGAATCATTCCTTATGCGCAAGAAAACTTCTGTTCCTAATGAATTCAGACTTCCTACAGAAGCAGAATGGGAATGGGCTGCCCGCGGCGGAAATACATTCAGCCCATATCCATGGGGCGGACCATACACACGTAACGATAAAGGATGCTTCCTTGCCAACTTCAAACCTTTACGAGGTAATTATGTTGACGATGGAGGAGCCCGCTCTGTGATTGTTGCACATTACCCGGCTAACGATTTCGGTCTTTATGATATGTCAGGTAACGTATCTGAATGGTGTTCTGATGCTTACGACGAATCCGCCGGCCAGTTTACCTGGGATATGAATCCAACCTATATGTATAATGCAAAAGAAGATGATTCTCCTTTGTTGAAGCGTAAGCTTGTACGCGGAGGTTCATGGAAAGATATCGCATATTATCTGCAGGTTTCAACACGTGCTTACGAATATCAGGATTCATCCAAATGTTATATCGGTTTCCGCTGCGTTCAGGATTTCATGGGCCGCCAGAAAGACGATAATCCTGCACGTGCATCAAGGATTTATAACTAAGCCGCAGTTACCTTTTCCGGAAGAGTTTATTAAGATTAAATCACAATCATTAATCATCAAATAATAATTAATTCACATCATGGGATTAGCAAGTTTTGTCAGTAGTAAGGGTTACAAAAATTTCATGTCAAAGTTGTACGGTATAGGTGCTTCGGTTGTTATTCTCGGAGCTCTGTTTAAAATCGTGCATTTAACAGGTGCTAATGAAATGCTTTTTGTCGGTTTGGTTACCGAGGCAATTATTTTCCTGTTTTCAGCTTTCGAACCTCCTCATGTTGAACCTGACTGGAGCCTGGTATATCCTGAACTTGCTGGCATGTATCACGATGGTAAACCCGGAGCGCACGGCTCAGTTAAAAAAATGACTTCAGGAGGCAAAACAGTAACCCAGGAGTTGGACGAAATGCTTTCGAAAGCTAAAATCGGCCCTGAACTCATTCAAAGCCTTGGCGACGGAATGCGTACCATAAGTGAAAATGTAGGCAAAATGTCGGACGTAACCAGCACCGCTGCTGCAACCGATGATTTTGTTAAAAATATTAAAGATGCCGGTAAATCAGCCGGTGAATTATCTTCATCGTATAAAAAAGTTAGTGACGTTCTGCAACAGGATGCTTCTACAGTTGGTGATTTCTCATCAAGTGTAAAATCAGCTGCCGAATCAGCAGGTACCCTGGCTACCGTTTATAATGAAGTTTCCATTGCCATTAAAAAAGAGATGACGGCTACCGATTCATTCTCAAACAGCATTTCAACGGTTACCGAATCAGCTAACAGGCTTGCTGAAAAATATAATATTTCAGCCGAAATGTTAAGCAAATCAGCCGAAATGCTTAATTTCAGTGCACTCGACAGCAAAGCATACAATGATCAGTTGCAGAAAATCTCTGCCAATCTTGCCGCGCTGAATACCATTTATGAAGTACAGTTGAAAAGCTCCAATGAGCAGATTGAATCCACCAATCAGCTTAGGTCAACC
This sequence comes from uncultured Bacteroidales bacterium, assembly GCA_903822525.1. Classification (GTDB taxonomy): domain Bacteria; phylum Bacteroidota; class Bacteroidia; order Bacteroidales; family UBA4417; genus UBA4417. Next base: position 3,304 of record CAIJPI010000053.1, read on the forward strand.
GTTGGCACCTTCCTTAGCAGCATGAATGATTCCTCAGCTAATATGACTAAATACCAGCAGGAAATTGATCAGCTTACCAAGCGTGTTACAGCCCTGAACCAGGTGTATGGCAATATGCTTACAGCTATGAATGTAAATCTTGCCAAATAATCAGTAATTCAACAACTTCACCAAATAATTCAACACTGAAAACGCTTAACTATGGCAGGATATAAAGAGACGCCGAGGCAAAAAATGATCGGGATGATGTACCTGGTACTAACGGCCTTGCTGGCACTCAATGTGTCTGTTGAGATTCTGAATGCATTCCTGGTAGTAAATGAAAGTATGGAAACTACCAACAGAACTTTCAGCAGTAAAACATCCGATTATTATGCCCGTTTCGAAGACGCATTTAAAAATGATCCGGGAAAAGTTGCCCCCTATTGGGAAAAAGCACAGCAGGCCCGTAAACTTTCAGATGAAATGAAAGTATACCTTAATGGTGTGAAATTCGAAGCAATTGCAAGATCCGAAAAAATTCCAATCGATTCAGCTAAAGTACGTCCGCTTTATACCATCGGTACCAAAGATAAATACGACGAGACTACAGTTTATTTTATAGGAAACTCCAACGACGGTTCGAAAGGAAAGTCAGGAGAAATGAGAATCAAGATTGCAAAATTTAAAGAGGATCTGCTCAACCTGGTTGAACCCGCTGATCGCTCAAATATTAAAGTAGGGTTAGATCTGGTAGGTCCGTTTTACGACGCCGACCACAAGCAACAGAATTGGGAAATGCACAACTTTTACCATACTATTCTGGCCGCTGATGTTACTATATTGAATAAACTAGTTGCTGAAGTTCAGAATGCCGAACTCGACGTAGTTACTCACCTGAGAAGTAAAATTGGTGCAACTGACTTCAAGATCGACCAGATCGGTGCTACTGTAGTTCCTAAAAGCCAGTATGTTTTTATGGGCGAAAATTACGAAGCTGAAGTTTTTGTTACCGCTATGGATACCAAGCAGAGTTTTACCG
>CAIJPI010000054.1 GCA_903822525.1 uncultured Bacteroidales bacterium
AGCCATATTGGCTGTAATGAAAAGGATGGCTGTGCAGATAATTACAGCAAGTTTTGATGAATTTTTCATAAGCTTAATGATTTGATTAATTAATTTGATTTAGTAAGACTGATTTGCAAATACTATTCCAAAAGGAAGATACTGTATTTAGAAATTCCACAAACGTGTAACGTTTAATCCAATAAGAAATTCGCCTTTGAAAAAATCGTTTTTATTCCACATGATATCCTCCTGTGGAAGGATTCCCTGGGCTGAAGCCAGGTAGATATGGAAAGCATGGGTGCTGGTCGAAACTTCGAATCCCAGGCAGATATTTGGCCTGTCGAATACCTTTGTATTATCTGTGTTAACTTTTTTAAAGTCATAAATTCCTTTAACATCCAGTGGGAAATCAGCTGAGAAAATAAATGAACCCTGAGGAGTGAATTTGTACCTACCGGCAAATGACATCGAAATCCTGTCGTGGTTGTATATAGAATCAACGGCATTATAGTGAGTAAATCCCGGAGCAAGTTGTAATGAAAGGTGGTCGTTAAACCTGCGTGAAACCAGTAACTGGGTAAAATAGGAAACCCTGTTGCTGAATTTATAACTTTCCTGCCATTTGGTATCAGCGCTTCCGTCAACACCAATTACTTCGTAAAACATAACTGTAACCGGAATGCTATTGGAACGGGTTTGTTCCATGATTCTGTATTTCAGCTGAAAATCCTCCATTTTGTTGTATTTAGTAGCTCCCAGACCAATCGTTAAGTTATCGAGAATGCTGTAATTCAGGCCCAGGCGGATATTAGAAGGAGCCCAAATGCCGAAGAAATCATGAATGCCATTATCAATAGTGCCGAAACGATGTTGAATGATCATCTCGAGTGTTTTCGATGGCTGAACTACTGTTGTAGCAGCATCAAATAATAAACCGCTTTCAAATGCCGGACGAACAGGACGTTCTTTCGGTGTTTCAGTTGTTTCCTGTGTTGCTTCTTCCTGCGCTAAAGCAGTTGTTTTTATCATCAGCAGTGTTAAGAGTGTCAAAACGCTGATTCTGAATATGTAATATATATTTTTCATTATTTTCTGTTTTTTAGTGATTGATGAAGTTAATCGTTTTTGGCGCCTGCATAAATCCAACGGTAGATCAGGTTTACCTGTTCTGTTGAGATATAGGTTGCCATGCTGCCGCCGGTATTAACTTTAGTGTAAAGTGAACTGCTTGCAGGAATGCTGTCAACAACATAACCTCCGGAAACAAGAGCTGAATATGCTTTTCCAACTGTCAGATCAGGTTTGTAAACTGCCGGATGACAGGAAACGCACTTTGCCGTAAATATAGGCTGAATATCCTGTGAAAAACTTATTGTATCACCGGCTGGAGGTACTGGGGGAGGAGGTGTTGGTTCAATAAAGTCATATTCACAGGCCGTTAGCAATAGAAGCAGCGTGCCGGTTGATAAAATTAGTTGTAGCAATTTTTTTTTCATTGGAATAGATTTTTTAGGTTTTATAACAGTTTTGCTAAATCGAATTTTAACAAAACTACTGTTTTTCTTTAAACAGTACAAAGGAATACTTTTATCATGAAATAGTGTTTATTTTAAATATGATTGTTTGACAATATTATTTTGATACTTATCAGTCTATGTATTGATATATGTCATTATCTTTGTACGCTTGATTTTTGCTGTTTGCAGTTTAATTCAAGCATGTTTTTATAAAAAAAAATCAATTAAGTTAATAGGTCTGCCAGTGAATCAAAACTCTCAGTATATAAAAGGTTGTGCAGTCTGCCAGGATAAGTCTGATATTTTCGGGGGGCTTTGTCTGACTGAACTAAATCAGATTGATGATAAAAGAATTGAAGTGCATTTTAAAGCCGGAGAACTCATTTTTAAACAAGGTACTCCGAATATGCATTTTTTATGTTTAACCAAGGGTAAGGTTAAAACCTATATCGAAGGGTATAATGATAAGAATCTTATTCTGGGCATAGTAAAGCCGGTTGAATATATTCTGGGTCCAGGTATTTATGCCGATCAGATGCACCATTTTTCGGCAATGGCCATTGAGGATTCTATGGCCTGCCTTGTTGATTTAGCCACATTTAAGGGTCTGATCCGCACCAATCCTGAATTTGCTGAAGATTTTCTAAAGAAAGTCAGTTTGCAGTCGATCTATAATTATGAGCTATTTATCAGTCTGACACAAAAACAGATGCCGGGTCGTATAGCTGATGTGCTCTTGTATATGAAAGATAAGGTTTACGAATCAAATCCTTTCCGCACTACGCTATCGCGACAGGATCTGGCTGATATGTCGGGTATGTCGAAGGAAAGTGCGATTCGTATTTTGCGGGAGTTTAAGGATGAAGGTATTATACAGGTAAATGGAAATGAATTTGAAATTATTAATATGGAACACCTGGTAAAAATAAGCCAGACAGGATAATTAGAGCAATTTTTTATTATCTTAGCCTTGTTATTGAAATTGGATTAAAATATTTCCTTGGTTTTATGCATTCAGCTCTTGCATTCAAAAGGGTGTTGCACTATGTATTGCTATTTAATTTACTATTCTCGTTTCGGCTATCATTCTTTATTTGTTTCAGGATTG
>CAIJPI010000055.1 GCA_903822525.1 uncultured Bacteroidales bacterium
AAGGCAACAAAACGCCCAAAAAATAATTAGCAATTGATTTTCAAACTGTTAAGCCAACAATTGAATTAAAACCCGTCCTGTTCTCCATTTTCTCCATTTAAACCATCTTTGGCCGGCTTTTTATTGTAATTGTTTATTTTTAGTTGCAATCCTGCATATAATACCCTTGATTCCCGATACCGCTTGCTTTCCGAAGTAAAGCCATTTCCATAGGTATTCTCATAGAAAGTTCTGGTATTAAAGATGTCCGTCAACCGCAGAGTTAGCGAAAGCTTATTTTTCCACATGTCCTGGCGGAAAGATGCATCAGCATAATATTGTGCTTTGTGGTACTCCTGTATTGAACGGGTAGGGGAGTTGTAAGAACCAATAAGTTGGAAAGATCCGTCCTTCCAGGGAAGAAAGGTCATATTCAGCCTAGAACTCCATGAGAATCGTTCGGAGCCTGCAATATTTTCTTCCGGAATCGCACTCATAATATCCCGGAAAAGTGAGGCATTTGCGTTCAGTTTAATCCATTTTGCTGGATTCAAGGTCCCAATCACTTCCATTCCATACGATGTATTCGTGTTAATATTCATGGGCATGGTTAAAGTAACTCCGCTTCCTTGCAATCGGCTAATATCCTCAACAACATCTTTGGTGTGATGGTAAAATATACTTGAAGTAAGTGAGCTTTTTTGCCAGTATTTTTGAATACCTAATTCAATAGAATTTGAAAATTCAGGTTTAAGAGCCGGGTTACCGGTTTCGATATTCAGCGAATCAGAATAATCGATATATGGGTTTAATTCCCTTGGCGATGGCCTCACAACACGTCTGCTGTAGCTAAACTGTAACTCTCTTTTCTTACCAAGATCATACTGAGTATGGAGGGAAGGATAAAAACTGGAATACGAACTATTGTAATCGGTATTAGTTTGAGCCACATTGGATTTTGTCCATACCTGTTCGAAACGCAATCCAGTCTGATATTTGAATTTCCCGATTGAGTTGCTGTACAAGCCATATACAGCATACAACTGATCCGTATAATCGTATTGGTTAGTCAGGTTTTCCTGGTTTATAAACTTCCCGGTTGAGTCATCATATGTGCTGTAATTGTACCTCATTTTCATGTCGCGAAGCGCAGCTTTGTAACCGGCTTCAATGCGTCCATCTTCTTTCATAGGATAAATGTAGTTACCTTGAATGGTCGCAGCTTTATTAATATTGGTAGCTATGTTGTGTTGAATTAATGGTATGCCTGTGGGCTGGAAGCCTTCCAGGATATAGTCCTGCTGGTTTATATCACTTCCGTTTTCCATATTATTAGAGCTGAAAATAATATCATTCGTAAATTCCCGACCTTTCTGGGGGAATAAGTGTTTGAACGACAATGTGTAATCAAAGGAATTTACATTCCTGCTATTGCCATTTAATCTTTCGAAATAACGAAGAAGAGAGTCAGATCCGTCATAATTACTGTTATGCATGGTGCCCGTTGAGTTAAATGACATATTACGGTGCTGTATACTTAATGTAAGGTTATTCCTTGTATTAATAAAGTAATCAATGCCACCACTCAGGCTATACATGTTGCGGTCCATTGATCCTTGCTGCGATTGTTTAAGGATATTTACCATATCGCTAAAAGTAGTTGTACGTGTACTTTCCATTGAGGTTTTCATATGATTCATCCTGCCATCGGCACCGATAAAAATATTGTATTTATCCTGGCGGTAGTTCAGGTTAAGCGAACCGTTGTATTTATCACCTGTACCTGCATTCCCTGAAATCATTCCGTTAAATCCCTGGAGGGCTTTTTTCTTCAGAACAATATTAATTATTCCGGAACTTCCGTCAGGATCGTAGCGTACCGAAGGGTTTGTGATTACTTCAACACTTTCTATAGCACTTGCGGGTATTTGATTCAGTACATCACTTGCTGCCAACCCGGCCTGGCTTGATGGCTTCCCGTCGATTAGCAGTGTGATATTGGAATTCCCCCTTAAACTGACGTTTCCATCAGCATCAACGGCAACAGAAGGTACATTTTCCATAATGTCAGTTGCAGTTCCTCCTCCCATGGCCATGTTTTTATCAACCGTTATAACTTTTTTGTCGAGGTTATTTGTGATAAGTGCTTTCTGGGAAGTGATAACAACTCCTGAAATGGAGGAAGCCATAGGTTGGATGGTAATTTCACCGAGTTTTATATCAGCATTTTTAGCTGATATATTGAGACCAGAAATGGTTTTGCTTGTGTACCCGATAAATTGAATGCGAATATAATAACTTCCAGGAAAAAGTTTCTCGAGCAGAAATTTCCCCTTTGTATTGGTGGTAGTACCTGTAACCATTGTGCTATCTGAAGTACGAAACATCACAATACTTCCGTATTCAACAAATTCATTTGTAACAGCATCGCGGAGTGTACCGGTCATCACCCCAAAGCCATCCTTCGGGCCATTTCCTGCTAAACCGGTTTTGCCTCCGCTTGTCTGAGCTTTGATTAAAATTAAGGGGAAGAAAAAGGCAATAACAGAAAAAATTAATGCTCGTTTAATTGCTGTCATGGTAAAATTATTGATTTAATTTAATAAGACCTTTTAAAGGTTTTGAAGTTTAATCCAGAAATAAAACAGTAAGACTTTTTTACATTTTTGCGCGAAAGTAAATCTTTTAAAGCCCTGAATTATAGTTTAACAACTTTTAACAGGAAATTAGCCTTTTACCCTAAACCGGGCCTGAAATCGGAGTTCTCAGATATAAAAAACAGGTAAACTAAATCAATAAAAGATTAATTATTTCTATTAGATCACTGGATTCATAGGTATCTTCAGAATATTATCAGACTTATTTTTTACTGATATATTAAAGGAGGATTTAGAAATGTGAATTGAGCATATTGTATAATCAATAATTTTGTTCGATAGAAAATATTCTGTATGAATTATAATATTATTTTAAGTGTTAGGTATAAGAGTAAAATTTCTATTTCTAATATTAAATTTCTAATTCATTGATATTCAATATGCATGCAATAGTTCGGGCAAAAAAAAAGTCCGATCAAATCGGACTTTTTTATTTTTGTGATCCGCTTGGGATTCGAACCCAAGACCCCATCCTTAAAAGGGATGTGCTCTACCTACTGAGCTAGCGAATCAATCTCATTATTTTGAGGGTGCAAAGGTACATTTTTTCTTTAATTCTGCAACAAAAAAAGAAAATAAATTACTTCTCTCTGAAAGCCAGATATTTGCATATTCACTTTCCTGCACAGTGGTAAAAATCTGCTTTCAATGGAGTTGAAACCAACTGTTAAATGAAATGAATCCTTATTGTTATTTCATATTTTAAACCGGTACTAATATCTCAGTATCCCTTTGCCTTCACGTGTTATAATAACTTCACCATCTGTGCAATCGAGCACTGTTGATGGGATATTACCACCAAAACCAGCGTCAATCACCAGGTCAACTGAATTGGCAAATTTCTCATAGATCAATTCGGGGTCAGTTGTGTATTCAAGAATTTCGTCATCATCGTGTACTGAAGTTGACATAATAGGGTTTCCTAATAATCGTACTATTTCGAGTGTAATCGGGTTGTCGGGAATACGTATGCCAACTGTCTTTCGTTTGCTTTGAATATGGCGGGGAACGTTATTGTTGGCATTCAGGATAAATGTGAAAGGACCCGGGAGGTTTGCTTTCATAACCTTAAAGATATTATTTTCAATAGGTTTGCAGTAATCTGATAATTGGCTTACATCGGAACAGATAAACGAAAAGGTTGCTTTACCAGGTTTTATTCCTCTGAGTTCACTGATTTTATCGACAGACTTGCTTTTAAAAATATCGCAACCTATGCCATAGATCGTGTCGGTGGGGTATACTATAATCCCTCCGTCGCGCAGACATTCAACAACCGTGCGCATTTGTCGGTCACTTTGATTATCAGGATGTATTTTGATGAGCAGGGCCATAACCTGAACCTAAAGTTCCATTTTGCGGGTATCTTCAATAAACTTTGCCATTCCCAGATCGGTGAGCGGATGGTACAATAATCCCAGAATAGATGGCAGTGGGCTTGTAATAACATCAGCGCCCAGTTCAGCGCATTTCACGATATGGTTTACATTCCGGATAGAAGCTGCAAGTACCTGTGTTTCAAAGCCGTGGTAACGGTATATGTTTACAATCTGTTCAATGAGTTGAAGGCCATCATTACTTGTATCATCAATCCGGCCGATAAAAGGAGAAACATAGGTTGCACCGGCTTTTGCTGCCAGCAATGCCTGCCCTGCTGAAAATACCAGGGTGCAGTTTGTCGGGATTCCATTATCGGTCAGATAGCGGATAGCTTTTATCCCATCTTTTATCATAGGTATTTTTACCACTATATTTTTATGTAAGCCTGCCAATTCGTGAGCTTCGGCAATCATTCCTTCGTAATCTGTTGAGAGTACTTCAGCACTCACAGGGCCATCAACGATTTCACAGATATCAACATAGTGTTTCAGAATACTTGCCCTTCCTTTGATTCCTTCTTTAGCCATAAGCGAAGGGTTAGTGGTTACACCATCAAGAATTCCAAGTTCATTGGCTTCGCGAATCTGATCAAGATTGGCTGTATCAATAAAAAACTGCATTTGAGGAGATTTTAATGTGAATAAAGGATTTTCGCAAAGTTAGCACCTTTTATTTTGTCTAATACTAAATAAAAAGGCAAATAACATCACTGAATATTTTTTTTATCAGAAGAAGATTAGCTGAGTTAAAGTGACAAGCCAATTATATATGCCTGAAATTCATTAAATTGAATCAATGAAAAATATTACAGAATAGCTTAAATAAAAAATGGGTAAGCTACTTATATCGCACCGCTCAACCATTTACCCTTGCTACATTCCTGTCCTGGGGGAGTTCAATAGGAGCTGGTCGTATAAGACTTACCCACTGCAAAAGTACAACTTTTTGCAAGCAAAAAAACATCTGACAGATTTTTCACGGTTTTTAATCAACTTTCTTATCTTTGCACTAAACCATCTTTACTAACAATTAAATTTATGGAAACAAAAAATTCACTTTTCAGTTCAGCCCTGAAATCGGGCCTTATCATCGGTATCGTTTCGATAGTTGTATTTATTATTATGTACGTTGCTGATATAAAGCCCGTAGGTATAATGATGCCATTTGTAATAATGCTGATTGGCTTAGCGATAAATATAACAGTATTGGTAGTTCTATTTAAGAAATACAGAACTGAGGCAGGAGGGTTTATTTCTTTCGGAAATGCATTTCTTTATTGTTTTATTGCATTGGCAGTTGCATCTGTTATTTCAACCATTTTCACGCTTTTATTTGTTCAGTTTATTGAACCTGATTACTATAAAAGTATAATAGATGCTCAGAAGACTTATATGGAAAATTATCTTTCAGGAAAAGTCTCAGAAGAACAAATGGCTCAAACAATGGATAAAATGGATGAACAGGCAGCCAAAATGGGTTCAGTCAAATCGACATTAATTGGTTTGTTGACAAGTGTGATTGTAAGTGGAATTATCGCATTGATTGCTGGTGCTGTGATGAAAAAAAATCCTGATATCTTCGATAACACTGCAGGAGGAGTAATATAAAAAGACATATGGATATTTCAGTAATCATCCCATTACTAAACGAAGAGGATTCATTACCAGAACTTTGTCAATGGATTGAGAGAGTGATGAGGGAGAATAGGTTTACTTATGAAATACTGCTTATTGATGATGGCAGTTTTGATAGTTCATGGAATGTAATTCAGCAGTTACATCTGACTGATACACGGATTAAAGGAATAAAATTCCGCAGAAACTATGGGAAATCAGCAGCTCTGAATACCGGTTTCAAGACAGCTTCGGGAGATGTTATTATTACAATGGATGCTGATTTACAGGATAGCCCGGATGAAATTCCCGGATTATATACCATGATTAAGGATCAGGGATTCGATCTGGTATCGGGATGGAAAAAGGTCAGGCATGATCCTTCACTCACAAAAAATATTCCGTCAAAATTTTATAACTCCATGACAAGTTGGATGTCGGGAGTAAAACTGCACGATCATAACTGCGGTTTAAAGGCTTATAAGAAAGATGTAGTTAAGAGCATTGAAGTTTATGGTGAAATGCACAGGTACATTCCGGTTATAGCAAAATGGAACGGGTTTAAAAAAATAGGGGAGAAGGTTGTTGAACACAGGAAGCGCAAATTCGGAGTGACGAAATTTGGAGTGAACCGCTTTGTAAACGGACCTCTTGACCTTATTTCGATCATGTTTGTTTCGAAATTCGGGAAGAAACCTATGCATTTGTTTGGTATGCTTGGAATGTTGCTTTTTGTTATCGGATTAGCCATTGCAGGAGTTCTGGCATACGCTAAGTTTTTTCTGGCAGAATACAGAATGACCGAAAGACCTCTTTTTTATTTTGGATTATTAAGCATGGTGCTCGGTACGCAACTATTTATGACCGGATTTCTTGCCGAGATGGTTGCCCGTAATTCTCCTGAGCGCAATCATTATCTGATTGAAAAGGAACTTTTCTAAAAGCAAACTGACAACATTTTTGTAAGCCATTGGAATGGAAAAACGCAAAGTGATCATAATTGGTACAGCTTATCCATTCAGAGGCGGGGGAATGTCAACATACAACGAAAGGCTGGCCCGTGCTTATCAGCAGCGTGGAGATGAAGTTACGATTTATACATTCAGCCTTCAATACCCCGGATTTCTGTTTCCCGGTAAAACTCAATATTCAACAGATTCTCCGCCATCGGATCTGAATATCAAGGTTTCAGTAAATTCGGTGAACCCATTAAACTGGGTAAAAGTAGGGCTTGAAATAAAAAAACTCAAGGCAGATCTGGTTATTATCCGTTACTGGATGCCTTTTATGGCCCCCTGCCTAGGCACCCTATCCCGGATAATCAGGAGCAATAAACACAGCAAAGTTGTTGCTATTGCGGATAATATCATTCCACATGAGAAAATGCCCGGAGGAAGACTCTTATCGAGGTATTTTGTTAAAAGTTGCGATGGGTTTATTGCCATGTCGCGCGCAGTATTGAAAGATCTCGAGAAATTCGATACGTTAAAACCCCGCCTGTTCTCTCCTCACCCTCTGTATGATACTTTTGGCGCTGCTGTTCCTAAGATTACTGCAAAGCAAAAATTAGGACTGGAAGAAGGTGTGCATTACATCCTTTTCTTTGGTTTCATAAGAGAATACAAAGGGCTGGATTTATTAATCAAGGCTTTTGCTGATGAGAGGTTCAGTCCATTACCTGTTAAGTTGCTTATAGCAGGAGAATTCTATATTGATGGCAAACCGTACATTGACCTGATTGAAAGGCTAGGTTTAAGAGATAGAATTGTACTACATACCGAGTTTATTGAGAACAGTGAAATCGTTTATTATTTCTGTGCATCGGATATTGTTGCACAACCCTACAAAGATGCTACTCAAAGTGGTGTAACACAGATTGCCTATCATTTTGAAAAACCTATGCTTACCACCAATGTTGGCGGATTATCAGAAATGGTCCCTGACGGGAAAGTTGGATTCGTTGTTGCACCGCATGTTGATGAAATAAGTAAGGCTTTGCTTCGTTTTTTTAATGAAAATAAGGAAGCAGAGTTTTCTGCCCAGGCGGCCATCGAAAAAAAACGTTTTAGCTGGAATATTCTTTTAGAGCGAATTGATGAAATTGTTCATCTTTCAAAAGGATAAATCACATTAAAAAATAAGTACAATGCTGGTTAACTGGAATCAAGTATTTGTATTTCAGTTATTTAGATAAAAATGATCGTAACCCATTTTATAATTATCAACCGCTGTTACTATGCTGATCCGAAGTAAAGCTCCATTGCGTTTAGGCCTTGCAGGTGGAGGCACTGATGTGTCGCCATACTCTGATTTATATGGTGGTGGCATACTGAATGCAACGATTAACTTATATGCTTATGCATCCATTGAGCCTGCTAATGATGGAATGATCCGGTTTGAAACAGCTGATGGAAGCCAGCGGAGAGTTTATAGTTCAAATGAGATTATTAAACCGGAAGGGATTTTTGATATACATGCCGGGATTTATAACCGGATTATAAAAAAATATCCTGCTAAAGAATTATCTTTCAAGCTTATAACCTCGATAGATGCTCCACAACAATCGGGGCTGGGAACTTCATCGACTTTAGCAGTTGCCATTCTGGGTGCTTTTGTGGAATGGTTGAAGCTTCCGTTAGGAGAATATGAAATTGCTCAACTGGCATATGAAATCGAGCGGGTAGATCTGGCTATGGCAGGAGGGAAGCAGGATCAATATTCAGCCACATTTGGCGGAATTAATTTTATGGAGTTTGATAAAGATAAAGTTGTTGTCAATCCTTTGAGGATCAAAGATGTATATTTAGATGAACTGGCACATAATCTTGTGCTTTATTATACTGATACAAGCCGATTATCTTCTGAGATCATTCACCGTCAACAGCAGAATGTTCTGGCTGAAGATCAAATTGCTATAGAAGCCATGCACCAGCTTAAAAAGCAGGCCATTATGATGAAGGAAGCACTTCTGAAAGGGAACCTGGATGAAATTGGAAGGATACTTGATTTTGGGTGGAAGTACAAAAAGCAGATGGCATCAGGAATTACAAACCCTGAGCTGGATAAAATGTACGAGACTGCGATCAAAAATGGTGCAACCGGTGGAAAAATATCAGGTGCCGGAGGGGGCGGATATATGTTCTTTTATTGCCCCGGTAACACCCGGTACCAGGTTATTGATTCACTGGCCCAATATGGAGGCTATGCCGAACGATATGAATTTACCTCCGGAGGTCTTACTACATGGGTGTTATAATTTTTTATCATTGTTAGAATACATTTATCAAAAGAAATATGGAAACAAGAATAAAATCTATTATTCAATCCTCTATTAATCTTAAAACCAAGGTTTTATATGATTTAGAGCTGATTGAAACCATACAGAAAGTGGTTGCTCAAATTATAAAGTGTTATGAAGGTGGTGGCAAAGTTCTTTTTTGTGGTAATGGTGGCAGTGCAGCTGATGCTCAGCATCTTGCCGCTGAATTATCAGGAAGGTTTTATTTTGACCGGCATCCGCTTTTTGCCGAAGCATTGCATGTAAACTCATCGTATGTTACGGCAGTGGCTAATGATTACGGTTATGACGAAGTTTTTGCAAGGCTTGTTCTTGCAATGGGGAGTAAAAATGATATTTTAATTGGTTTGAGTACATCAGGGAATTCGAATAATATTCTCAGAGCTTTTTCTGAAGCTAATTCGCTGGGAATGATAACTGTTGGACTGACCGGTAAATCCGGCGGGCTCCTGAAGGAAAAGTGTACATACCTGTTAAATGTGCAGTCGACAGATACTCCGCGTATACAGGAAGTCCATATTTTACTTGGTCACATTATATGTGAACTGGTTGAAGAAAAGCTATTTAAAGATTGATTTGCTGATGAATGCTAAGGAAGCAATTGTACTTGCAGGTGGATTGGGCACAAGGCTTCAAAGTGTTCTGCCAGATACCCCAAAATGTATGGCTCCTGTAAAAGGGATTCCGTTTTTGGTGTATGTTCTCGATTACCTGATTACTCAGAACATAAGTAAAGTTATACTTTCGGTTTCGTATCGTAAAGAGCAAATAATCAATTACTTTGGGAATAAATATAAATCTTTATTCATTGAATATGCTGTTGATGAAATACCGATGGGAACTGGTGGTGCTTTAAGATTTGCCAGTAAGTATTGCTCTCAGGATGAAGTGTTTGTTATAAATGGAGATACTTATTTTATTCCTGATCTGGAAGCCTTACAGGGAACACACAGGCAGGTATCAGCTGACATTACTATTGCGGTGAAATATATGCAGGAGCCTGACAGATATGGTGTGGTTCAGATGGATAAAAGCGGCCGGATAACGGATTTCAAAGAAAAAGACATAGTGACGGGAAGTGGGTGGATCAATGGTGGGATTTACCTTATTAACAGACAGGTATTGAATGCTTTGCCGGAGCAGAAATTTTCACTCGAAAATGATGTGTTCAAAGTTTCGTGTTCGGTTATGCACCTGCAAGCTTTTCAAACAGAAGCATTCTTTCTTGATATGGGAGTCCCCGAAGATTATGAAAGAGCACAAAGCATGATTTCAATCGCAGGAGAAATATGAGTAAGAAAACTGTTATCGAAAATGGGTGGGCATTATTTCTTGACAGGGATGGTGTTATAAATAAACGTATTCCTGATGGCTATGTCAAAAATCCTGACGCATTTGAATTTATTCCTGGTGTAACTGAAGCATTAGCGCTTCTTGCAGTATACTTTAATCCTATTGTTGTTGTAACAAACCAGCAGGGAATTGGAAGGGGTATTATGAGCACTGAACAACTGGAGTTGGTTCACCACAAGATGCTCAACGAGGTTTCTAAAAAAGGAGGACGGATTGATGCTGTGTTTTTCAGCCCTGATATAAGGAATTCAAATAGTTTTACGCGAAAGCCTGCTGTCGGGCTTGGTTTAAAAGCAAGAAAGCAGTTTCCTTCAATTGATTTTAAGAAAAGTATTATGGCTGGTGATACCTTCACTGACATTCTTTTCGGGCACAGGCTGGGAATGCTGACAGCATTAATTGGGATGGATAAGGATGTGGCTAATAAAAGTGCAGACATTCTTGACTATTCATTTCCTGACCTGCTGGCATTCGCTGAATTTGTAAAAATTAACTTTTACGTAAAGGATTGATAGAACCAGTTTAAAATTTGTTTAACAAGAATTTAAATAAAACATTTTGACACCCACTCTCATATTCGTTAGTTTCCTGGTTTATACTGTTTTGCTCTTTGTTGTTACCTGGATAACTACCCGCAAAGCCAATAGTGAATCATTTTATATTGGGAATAAATCATCTCCCTGGTTTGTTGTCGCCTATGGAATGATAGGAGCCTCATTGTCAGGCGTTACCTTTATGTCGGTTCCAGGTTGGGTAGGTGCTACTCAATTCAGTTACCTGCTTGTGGTAGCGGGATACCTAATCGGTTATACCGTTATTGCAACGGTGCTGATGCCAATGTATTACAGGTTAAATCTTACTTCAATCTATTCTTATCTTGAACAGCGATTTGGTTTTTGGTCCTATAAAACCGGCGCATTTTTCTTTTTGTTATCCCGGACGATAGGCGCTTCATTTAGGATGTTTCTGGTTGTAAATGTGCTTCAGGTTTTTGTTTTCGATGCATGGCATATTCCTTTTGCTGTTACTGTCAGCATTTTTATTGCACTTATTATTATGTATACCTTAAAGGGTGGCATTAAAACTATTATCTGGACAGATACATTACAGACCACATTTATGCTTCTGGCTGTCGGATTATCAATTTACCTGATAAGCAAGGATCTGAATTTTGATTTTAATCATTTAATGTCAACTGTCTGGAAGAGTGATTATTCGAAAATAGTTGTTACTGACTGGCACAGCAAACAATTTTATCTGAAACAAATTTTGAGCGGAGCATTCATTTCCATTGTAATGACCGGACTTGACCAGGAGATGATGCAGAAAAACCTGAGTTGCCGAAATATAAAGGAAGCTCAGAAGAATATGTTTTCATTCAGTATCGTACTTGTTTTTGTGAACCTGATGTTTCTATTCCTTGGAGCAGTTCTGTATATTTATTCGAGCAATCATGGAATTGAATTACCCTCTCGAACCGATGACCTTTTCCCTATGATTGCTATAAAATACCTTGGGCCTTTAGCCGGGCTGGTGTTTATAATCGGTTTAATATCAGCTGCATATCCAAGTGCTGACGGAGCCCTTACTTCATTAACCACATCCTTTACAATTGATTTCCTTGGGCTTAACAAAAGATCTGATCTCAATGAAGACCAGAAGAAAAGGCTACGCTATACAGTGCATCTTTCATTTGCTTTCTTACTGTTGTTGGTAATTATACTTTTCAGGGCAATCAACGACAGGGCGGTAATAGATAAGCTTTTTACCGTAGCAGGCTACACTTATGGTCCATTGCTCGGTTTATATGCATTCGGCCTGTTCACCAGGCACCAGGTTTATGATAAATATGTGCCATATATTGCCCTTAGTTCACCAATTTTCTGCTACCTGTTGAGTGAGAATTCGATAGTGCTGTTAAATGGATATAAATTTGGATTTGAGTTACTGATTATCAATGGTATATTTACTTATTTCGGACTTTGGTTGTTTCGAATCAGGAATAAATCTGTTCAAAAAAAAGTAAATAACTAAACATCGTATTTGCCTTAGAATACTGGTAATAAAAAGTATTTTTGCGGTTCAGAAATTAAAATAATTTACACCTATGTCGAATATCAGATTTAAAGCCCTTGAATTAGCTATTTCGCGTCCGAAGCGTACAATTGAGATGCATGGAAAAGTTTCCGATTATTTCGGTGAGAATACTTTTAACCAGGCTGTTATGCGCCAGTACCTCTCAAAAGAAGCTTTTCAGCAACTTCAAAATGTAATTAACAAAGGTGAAAAGATCGACAGGCGAGTTGCCGACCAGGTAGCAACGGCAATAAAATCATGGGCCATTTCGAAAGGTGCAACACATTATACACATTGGTTTCACCCCTTAACCGGTGCAACTGCCGAAAAACATGATTCATTCCTTTCGCCCACATCCGAAGGTAAAGCCATAGAGCATTTCGGAGCGGGAGAGCTAATTCAGCAAGAACCTGATGCGTCGAGTTTTCCAAGCGGGGGTATCCGTAATACCTTCGAAGCCAGAGGCTATACAGCCTGGGATCCTACGTCAACAGCGTTTATTATGGATGATACCTTGTGTATTCCAACTATATTTATTTCCTATACCGGCGAAGCTCTCGATTACAAAACCCCTATGTTGAAGGCATTACATTCGCTTGATAAAGAGGCGACTGCTGTTTGTAAGTATTTCGACCGTTCCACATCCAAGGTAATTGCCACACTAGGGTGGGAGCAGGAATATTTTCTGGTCGATACTGCTTTATACCATGCAAGGCCAGATATG
>CAIJPI010000056.1 GCA_903822525.1 uncultured Bacteroidales bacterium
AAGCGGTCTAATACAGCATTTCCAAAAGAGCCTGTGCCGCCGGTTATTAGGAGAGTTTTTTCAGAAAACATTTTAAAACAATTATAATGAAGTGAGTCTTAATAAATTGAAATTAGTTTAGCAGTTACAATCGTCCGTCAACTGCACTTACAGGCAAAATGGATTTGATATCGTACAATACGGTATTCGGATTACGTGAGCTGAAATCGATGGCTTTGAATTCGTTGTGCGCAACAGCCAGCACTATGGCATTATAGTCGCTCAGGGTATAAGCTGAAACAATGTCTCTGCCATATTCGTGTTTTACCTCAGAGGCATTGGCCCAGGGATCGAAAATATCGACACTGCAGCCAAACTGTTCCAGTTCCTTTACTACGTCCACAACTTTGGTATTCCGGATATCGGGGCAGTTTTCCTTAAATGTGATGCCTAACACCAAAACCTTTGCATTTTTAATAACTATGTCCTTACGGATCATAAGTTTGATAACCTGTGCGGCTATCCAGGCGCCCATTCCGTCGTTCATGCGGCGACCGGCGAGTATAATTTCGGGATGATAACCCATTTCCTGTGCTTTCTGAGCCATATAGTAAGGGTCGACGCCTATACAGTGGCCTCCGACAAGCCCGGGGGAGAATTTCAGAAAATTCCATTTGGTTCCGGCCGCATCCAGCACGGCACGGGTATCGAGATTCATATGGGCACAAATACGTGCCAGCTCATTTACGAATGCAATATTAATGTCGCGTTGCGAATTCTCTATTACCTTGGCAGTTTCGGCAACACGAATGGAAGGCGCCTTGTGCGTACCGGCTTTAATCACCTTTTTATAGAGCTGGTCTACTTCTTCCGCAATAGCAGGTGTTGAACCCGATGTAATTTTATGAATGGTAGTAACGGTATGCTCTTTATCACCAGGGTTGATACGCTCGGGCGAATAGCCGGCATAAAAATCAAGGTTCATCTTCATCCCTGATGCTTTTTCGATAACCGGAATGCAATCGTCCTCGGTGCAGCCGGGGTAAACGGTAGATTCGTATATGACAATATCCCCCTTTTTAATCACTTTGCCTATGCTTTCGCTGGCTTTTACAAGAGGGGTGAGGTCAGGGCGGTTGTTTTTGTCGACAGGGGTCGGTACGGTAACTATATAAACATTACAACTGCTGATTTCGTCGAGCCTGCTGGTAAGGTAAAGTCCTTTCTCTTCTGGTATGCTTAGCGTAAGAACACTTTGCAGGTTATCATCTTCCACCTCGAGTGTGCTGTCGTGTCCCTGGTTGATGCCATCAATACGTTCCTGGTTTATATCGAATCCAATAACCGGGTAATGCTTTGCAAATTCAACGGCAAGGGGAAGACCAACGTATCCGAGGCCGATCATGGAGATTTTATAGGGTTTCATGGGGATGATGTTGTGATTAGTGCTGTGTGCTTAGTGCTATGTGCTGTGTGCTTAGTGCTGTGTGCTTAGTGCTGTGTGCTTAGTGCACTGGGTTTGGTGGCACAAAATTGACTATTGATTGATAAAATTTTCATAACCAACACCGGATTGTCGGCTGATTGATTTCAGCGTCCCAACCGGAATCTCCTTTCTTCCAGCAGGAAGGATAATTGTTCGCTGTCCATTTGAGAATTTTTGATGGCTTCCTTTTTGGCTTTTTAAAAGAAAACCATGTGACAGTAAAATTTTTATAATTTTTTCAGATGAAGGGAGCTTTGTCATCAAATATTTATCATTAATTCTCCAATAAGACTCTCATTTATTTTCTGATAGTTCTTTCGGGCTGGAGCATCCTCAAAATACAAGTCCAGAGCCTCTTTTAAATTCTTTGTTGCTTCTTCTACTGTGTTTCCAAAACTGGCAACATCTACATTCAGGCTTTGTGAAACATAGTATTTGCCTTCTTTGTATATTATATATTTGATGGTTTTCATTTTGGTTGGGTATTAATGTGAACTAAAAGTACCAGAGTTGCGTGGGTGATGAGTTATAAATAAAATGTGTTCTATTCTTCATTCATCATACTCCCTGCTTTTTCAGCAAGTTCATAAAGTGTTTCAGGTGCTATGTCGGCTCCATTTGGCCAGGAAATGGTCCATCCATCAACAAACATTTTTTTGAAGTATGCCTGATTTGACAAAGGCTCAAAAACTCCCTGTCCAATAAATGGTTTTAAATCAATTGTTCCTTCTTTCCCATTACTAAAAACTATATGGATCAGATAATCGTGCAGGAATTTTGCATCTATTACTCTAGGCATGTAAGGCGTTTTCATGATTCGAAGTATTAGTGTAAAGGTTCAATTTTATTAATGGGTGATTTTTCTGTAATATTTTTCCAGTTTTCTTCAAGTTCAGTTTTACGTAAAACTGTCCATTCTTTGATAAGTCTTAAAGCAGTTGCAGATTTAATATTACCTTGTATCATCACTCCTTCAAAATTATAAATTCCTTCTGTGCCCTGGTAATCAGCATGAAAATGAGGGGGATTATGTTCACAATAATATCACGTATGCCGGCAATATCTTTCCAGGGAACCTGATTCCATTTTTCTCAAAACGACAAAGGAATATGTTTCGCAGCTTCTCCTATTATTTGTAACCGGTGCAAAATTGCATCCTGCTTTTCACCAGATTTATAGAATTCGCCTTCCGAAATGAAAGCAGTATATGATTCAATAAGTTGAACTGATTCAAGAATATCGTCAAGATAAACTAATATATCGCGTTTTCCTTCATGCAGGCAATTGGATCTCATCTTGCAATAAATATTTTCTGATTCTAGGTTTTATGGCAGAACGTTCGATAAGATCTACTTTCGATTGAAGTATTTCTTCAAGTTCGAGTTTGATCTTTGCGAACGTCAGCAGACTAATAGGTTGGATAACATCAATAACAATATCAATATCACTCTTTTTTGTTTGTTGCCCTCTGGCCACTGAACCAACAACCGATGCTGAGAGCACTCCGTATTTACGCAAAACAGGTAAAGCTTTTTGGCTTATTTCAGAAATGGTCTTATTCATATAGCAAAGATATTTGCATTTTACGCTGTAAAGTTTTAACGTTTAGCGAATTTATATGCTATTGTCGGGGTGAAAAGTGATAGGTTCCAACAGCTTCGCCCTTTCAGTCACATCTTTTGGTTCAAGACGGCCTTTGGGTATTGGTTTTAAAAGCCCCTGCTTCTGTAGTTGCAGGGTAAGTTTTTTAATACTCTCTTTTATTTGTTACGTTTCCAGAGAAGCAGCAGTTCTTCTTTTTTATAAGTTGCTGCCAGTTTTAAGTAGTCGGCAGGTTGTACAAGTATATATTTTATGGTGTGTTTGATCAGACTTTCTGATTTAGTGACCAGGTTGTCGAGGTATTGAATATTCAGGTTTTCGCCAATGATAAGCATTTCGATAGTTGTGCTTTCTTTTCCGCAGGCAAAATCACCGGTGAGGTACACTTCTTCAACCCTGCCAAGTTGTTCAACTACTTTTTCAACCAGTTGATCGAGTCCAAGGTTTTTGCGCAGCAAACTGTTGATTTCAGGGAAAAGAGGGTGCGATGTATTGGCGGAATATACCTTCCGGTTGGATTCGGTATGTGAGGTAAGAAGTCCGGCCTGTTCGAAACGGTTTAACTCCAGCCGGATGGCATTGCTGCTTTCACCAAATTCAGTCTGTAACCCCCGCAAATGCCCATACGCATTACTATTCAGGAAAAGCCTGGTAAGAAGCTTTATGCGGGTTTTGGATGTTATCAGCGAATCGAGCATAGATAGAAATAGGAATCAGATGGTGTTAAAAATAGTATATAAAGCAGCAAACAGCAAAGCGGGTAAGCCTTAGTGTGGTCGGTAATTACCGAATGAGTAACAAATTTACTCTTTATTTATTTGTGATATACAAAATCCGAAAAATATTTTTTTAAGAGATAATTCCAAATTGTGAGAGTGCCATTGATGAACAATATTGTGTCTATTTATCAATTATAAATATCTGATATACAAATATTTGCTTCAAATGTATTATAGTTTTTATCGAAAACAGTTTGATTTATCCGCAATTGCGAAATGGGAATAAAATGCAAAAACGATTGGATTCGTTTCGCAAAATATACCCAAAAGGGTAGCTTGCAGAGTAAAAGTGTGATGTTTTTATTCTTTTTCGATCAGGTCGAGGGCTACGGTAACCAGAATATTGGTTCCGGTAGTACCCAGGCGTACCAGGACTTTTTTCTTACCGCGGTATTCGATCATTTCGCCCTGCATGCCCATAAGGGTGCCTGATATGACGATGATTTTCTGCCCGGCAGCAAACCTTTCGTTGCTTACTTCCATTTCGGCTCCTTCATTAAGCAGGAGTTTGAGTACTTCGATCTGTCGGTCAGGGATAGGTGCTGCTTTCCCCTCGAAGGTTACATAGCAAACCAGTCCGGGGGTATTGATAGCATTATAATATTCACGCTCATTTACGTGAAGGAAAATATAAGATTTTATAAGTGGCTCTTCCACCCATTTCAGCCGGTCGCTCCATTGTCTCCTGTAGCGTCGTAATGGCAGATACGCTTCGAAACCGGCTTCGGTAAGCCTGGCAAGTGCTTTTTTTTCGGTTCGTGATTTCGTATATGCTGCATACCAGTATGACTCGGCGGGATTTTTTGTGGACATGTTGGGAGGGGTTGGAGGATTTGGAGGGTTTTAGGGGTTGAAGGATTTGAAGGGTTCAAAGGTTCAAGAGTTCAAAGGTTCAAGGGTTGCGCCGTTCAAGTTTCCAGATTTATATGGGTTCGTTTACATTCTCAGTGTTTCTTAGTGCTCTCTGTGCCTCCGTGGTTAAAAAAAAGTTTCAGAGTTTCAGGGTTTCAGGGTTTAAAGGGTTCAAGAGTTCAAAGGTTCAAGCGTTCAATAATTCTGTCACGCTGAGAAGCCTGCCATGAGCTTGCCGAAGGGGAGTCGAAGCGGGATTGGAACTGTTTCTCAGTGTTTCTTAGTGTTCTCAGTGCCTCCGTGGTAATAAAAAGTTTCACGATTCCAGCGTTCAAAGGTTTATGCTAAATAC
>CAIJPI010000057.1 GCA_903822525.1 uncultured Bacteroidales bacterium
GCACGGAGAGATGGAGTGAGGGGGCGAGGGAGAGATGGGGTGACTGCACGATTGCACGATTTCGATCCCTAATCCCTAAAACCTAACCCCTAACCCCTTGAGCTCTTGAACGCGCAGCACTTGAACCCTTGAACTTTTTAAACCCTTCAAACATTTCAAACCCAAAACAAAAATATCCATGAAACATATACTAAAAATTACCTTTTTTGCAGCTTTCCTTTTCCTGGCAACAACTAATTTGCAGGCACAAGCACCTCCCCATCCTAATAGTGGTGGGGCTCCAACCGGAAGCAACACCCGTGTGGGTGATGCGCCTGGTGCGCCGATTGGAAACGGGACTATGATTTTATTTGTGCTGGCGGCAGCCTATGCCGGACGTAAGGTATATCAGATTCGCAGCATGCAGGCCGAAGAGCAGCTGTAAATACAGGCTGATCTTTGGTTGTTTATAGTGAAACTGGAAAGTTGAAACTGGAGTCTGGAAACTGGAATCTGGAGTCTGGAAAGTTGAATCTGGAATGCGGAGCCTGGAATCCGCAATCCGCAATCCCACATCCGCAATCCTACATTCATAACCTAAGATTTGGAGGGCAGAATAAAAAACAGGAGACCAAAATCGGACTCCTGTTTTTAACAATTTTCAGTACGGTGCATTTGGCATTTGCCGGCTCGTGGCACTGTCAATAAATTTTATCAGTTCACTTTTATTCCAAAGAATGGCAGAATGGCTTCGGCATTTGCCTGATTAACGGGCAGGTAGAACTTTCCGTCTTTAAAAACAAAGAACTCTATTTCCAGGTGTGCTTTTTTGTAGGTATTAATACACAAGTCGCCATGTTCCTGAACTTTACAGTATTTATACAGCCTGAGTCCATTGCGTGAGGTAACATATTCCATCAAAGCAGTACAGTTGGCAGGTGCTCCCGGGCACATTACAGGAAGCCTTTCGAATAAGCGACCTTTACTGGAATAGGAATCCACTTTATTTAACGGAACTTTCAGAATAGTCCCATCACTCATCGACAGGTTCAGGTTCAATAAACCTGATCGAACCGTTTCGCAAAAATAGGTTTTATCGCCAACGGTTACATAACTGGTAGCTTCGCCTCCGGCTTTCAATAAAAGAACGGACATGACCAGTATCAGTAATACAGATAGTTTTTTCATTGCTAGGTCCTCCTTATTTTAGGGTTGTTAATTAATGATACAAATGTACATATCAGTCTGATAATGAAACAAATGTATTCTATAATACGGCAAAAAGAATCGATGAAGACTTAGTCGTGCTGATAAGCCGGTTAACAGGATAAAATGGACGGTTCACCGATGGTCAGGGTAAGTACGAATTGATTGATTATAACAAAGGGGTCAGAAAAAATAACCCGGCTTGTACAATTGTGCAATCCGGGCTAAAATAGAAAGAAGTATTGTGAAATGACTGGAGAGCGAAAAGGTGGATACCGTTACTTTTTCTTTTCAACAATATCGAAGAAATTCTTCTGGTAGGTATCGCCTATCGGGATGGTTTGATCTGCAATTTTAATATGCCGCCGCTCGATGGATTCAATTTTGTTCATGGCTACAAAATAGGAGCGGTGAACCCTGCAGAATTGATGTTCAGGTAAAACTTCCTCCATGCCTCGGGCATTCATAAGGGTCATGATTCGTTTATTTTTAGTCACAATCCGCCAATAGTCGCCCATTCCTTCAACATACAAAACATCTGATGTTGTAACTTTTTCAAGATGGGTTTCGGTTTTCACGAAAAAATAATCTTTTTCGACCGTATCGACCGGATAAACAGCTGCCTTGTTTCCCTCCTGAACATCTGTTTCCTTCTTCATACGGTCGTACACCTTGTTTATTCCCTTTAAGAAACGCCCGAACGAAATGGGCTTCAGCAGGTAATCTGTCACATCGAGGTCAAATCCCTGCAGGGCATAGTTGTCGTATGCTGTTGTAAGTATCACATAGGGTTTTACGTTCAAAGCGTTGAGTAACTGTATCCCGGTAAGGTCCTCCATCTGAATATCGAGCAGTATAAGGTCGACACGATTGTTGCGGAGGTATTCCATCGTTTCTATAGCATTATCAAATGCCTGCATCATGTTAAGGAATGGAATTTTTTCACAGTAATCCTTAATAATTTCGAGAGCCAGCGGCTCATCATCAACGGCTATACAATTGATTTTCATATCAGTGAGTTATTTCAAGATTTATTCTGAATGTTTCTGCTTCGCGACTTATCAGCAGCTTGTGTTTGCCTGGATATATAAGTTCGAGCCTTCTTCTGATGGTAGCAAGGCCAATCCCGCTCGAAGGATCATCATTTACTGAAGTGCCTTCCCTGAGGTAATTGATAACGGCAAAATTGATTTTTCCGTGTAAAGCTGTTAAGTGAATAAGAATTCCCGGGCGGTGGTTTTTGCCGCTGTGTTTAAAAGCATTTTCAACAAACGATATCAGCAGCATGGGTGCAATAGTCCAGCTTTCGGTATTTCCTTCAATGTGAAGTGTCACAAAATCGGGATGTTTTATCCTCAGGTTCTGCAGTTCGATAAAACTTTTCAGGTATTCGATCTCTTTTTCGAGCGGAACCTTTTGGGCGGCAGAGTCGTAGAGCATATACCGCATGATGGATGACAGTTTCATAAGGGCTTCGGGAGCTTCGTCCGATTTTCGGTATACCAGCGAATAGATGTTGTTGAGCGTATTGAAAAGAAAATGTGGATTCACCTGCGACTTCATCAGTGCGAGCTCGCTGGCCTGCTGCTGGTTGATAAGCTCGCTCCTGAGTTTCTGCGATTCGAACCAGTTAATCATAAAACGTATGAGGATGGCGTAAATCCCGGTGATGATTACCAGCCGGAGGTTATCCCAAACAAAGGCCATTTTGAACACCATCTCTTTCCCGGACAGCGTTCCGAAAACCTTCCAGAAATAATACTCAGCAGTTGTTCTGAAAGCAATAAGCAGGATGATTATTATCAAACTTGCTGCTACCGCAAGAATCCTGCTTCTGAATTTCATCAAACGGGGAAATGAAAAGTAAATCGTGTAAAACGATACCATATTCAGGATGGCCGAGAAAAATACATCTTTGAAATACTTGTTATCCACCAGCAATTCTTTATCGAGCTGCCCGATGTAAAGGGGGAAAAGCCCCTGGTTTATAATATAGAACCAGAAGAAAAAATGGATGATTATGATATTTTTCCGTTTCACTTTATTATCCTTTCCGTTTGGCTAATTTGCTAATCTAAGTTAAACAAAATAATGAAAACCAAGTATATAAGTCATAATCAAATCGATGAACGGGGATAATTATCCGGCCAATGGATTGTGTGTTTCTGCGAAGAGCTTCATTTACCCGATTAATAAAAAGTTCTGTTTTATTGGAGGATTAATAGGCTTTGGGAAAGAGTGCTTAGTGCTCAGTGCTCAGTGCTCAGTGCTTAGTGCCCAGTACCAGGTTGGATGCTCTGCGACCTGCTACCATATTCTTTAACAGAACCAGATTAATATAGATGTTTCTGCTTTGATTTTATACGATTTAGTTAATGTTGGAGTGTTTTAAAAGATTTAATCTGCTGATTACTTAATTCCGGTTTCCCGGAATAATTACCCTGAACTCGCTTCCTTTCCCCACTTCACTTTCAACTTCGAGACGGCCCCCATGTTTCCCGATAAACTCCTTGCAGAGGATCAACCCCAGTCCTGTGCCTGGTTCCTGATCCGTTCCCTTTGTCTTGTGAGCCGTGTCGATACTGAACAGGTTTTTCATTTTTTCGGCCGGAATTCCAATGCCGTTATCCTTTATGCTCAAAATACAAAAGCCTTTCTTTTCGGTTATGCCAACATAAATTTCACCATTCCTGGGTGTAAATTTCAACGCATTCGTTAGCAGGTTCCGCATCACAGTGCTTATCATGTTCACATCACCGCTTATCATTTCACATGCGTTAAATTCGGTAATTATGGTAATGTTCTTACGGGTTGCCTGTACCGCTACAAGTTCGATGATTTCCTCAGCCTGTACAATCAGGTCGACCGGTTCGGGACGGTATGAGATGGTTCCTGTTTGGGAACGGGCCCATAACAGTAAATTTTCGAGCAGTTCGTGAGCCTGCTGCGACGATCCCTTAATGTTTTCGAGGGTTTTCTGAAGCTTTTGAACATCCAGGTCATCAAGGTTTATAAGCAGAATATCGGTAAGGCCGATTATGGCGTTGAATGGATTCCGCAGATCATGGGCTATAATGGAAAAGAATTTGTCCTTGGCGGCATTCAGTTCGTTCAGTTCTAAATTCTTGTTCAGGATCTCCGATTTCTGATCTTCGATCATTTGTGTCCGCACCCTTACTTTTTCCTCCAATATCCTGCGTTCTTTGATGTGGTTTCGCTCCCTGATTTTGATATACAGAAATACCAGGAACCCGGCCAGCAGCAGATAAGCAACATAGGCAGCCTTGCTTTTCCACCAGGGTGGATAGATTAGTATGGGGAGGCTGGCCCCGGTTTCATTCCAGCGTCCGTCGTTATTGCAGCCTTTTACGCGCAAAGTATATTCACCCGGCTGAAGGTTGGTAAAGGCAACAAAATTCCTTGTGCCTATATCATTCCATTCGTCGTCAACACCTTCGAGCTTGTAAGCATAGCGGTTTTTGGCAGGATTCGTGAACTCCAGCGCTGCAAATTCGATGGTGAAAGTGTTTTCGTTATGGTTCAGCACAACGGGATCCCCCTTTTCGAGGTTAAGATATTCCCTGGCGCCCTTGCTTACTTTATAAGCAGCGGTAATGGCAATTACAGGTATATGGAGGTTGTCGCTTAACGAATCAGGATAAAAAAGATTAAACCCATTCATCCCTCCAAAAAACATCTGGCCGTCAGCACCCCTGAAAGAAGCTCCCATATTAAATTCGGGGCTTTGCAGACCATCCTCAACCGAATAGGTGCGGAATTTACCGCTAGCAGCCTCAAAGCGGCACAAGCCATTCCCTGTGGCAAACCATAGGTCATGGTTATTGTCTTCGCTTATGCTGTATACCAGGTTGCTTGGGAAACCCTGCTGAGAGGAATAATAGCTGAATGTCGCATTTTTCTTCGAATACCTGTTCACATAAGAGTTTGTTCCTATCCAGATATCTCCGTTCTGATCTTCGCATAAAGCTGTAATAAAATTATCCGACAATGCGTTTTCCTGCTTATCGCTTTTCGAGAAATGCTTAATGCTGCCTTTCGTAGTATCAATTACATCCAGCCCGTTGATAGTTCCGACCCAGATGGCACCGTTGCGGTCTTCGAGCACTGCATATACCAGGTTCGAACTGATCCTGAAACCCGGAATGGCCCCGGCATAATAATGATCCGTCAGCATTCCGTCCTGGCGGATATTGAATAGCCCATCGTGGGTCGCAATCCAATAATTTCCCTTATGATCCTGAATCATCATATTGATTCTCAGACCCGGGAAGCCTGTAATACTCTTATTATTAAGAAGTTCGTCGGGACGGATAAACCTTTCCCCTTTTCGTTCATATACCAGCAGTCCGTCACGCGTCCCTATCCAGACGGTATGCCTGTTGTCTTCAAAAATACAGTGGATATAATCGTTTGGAATATGGTATTTACCTGTCAGACGTGAGGAATAGTGCACTACTTTACCGGTTTCACGGCTGTACATATTGAGCCCCTGCCCCCAGTTTCCGATCCAGATCACTTTATTTTCATCTTCATAAATCGAAGCAATAACATTCCCTGACAGGTCGACTGAATAAGGAGAATCGCTTTTTCGGTACAGCTTGAAATTGCGCTTTTTAAGGTCTGTTTTGTTAAGCCCCGATAAGGTGCCAATCCAGAGGTTGTCGGACTTGTCGATGGCCAGCGAAAGATTAATGTTGTGATTCAGACCATTTTTTTCGGCAGTAAAGCGTTCGAAAAATATGCTGTTGTCTTTTTCTTTCCTCATCCTGTTCAGGCCTCCGCCTTCGGTCGCGATCCAAAGGTTACCCATTTTATCAGCAAGTATCGCCCGTATAAAATTATTACTTAGCGAGAATTCGCTGTGTATATCGTGAAAATAATGATCGAATCCCTTCCCGTTGTCTTGCAGCCGGTTAAGTCCTGCGGAGGTTCCTACCCACAGCACGCCTTTTGTGTCCTGATATAAGGCGGTGATGTTATTGTCGGATAAACTTGCCGGATCTGCCGAAAGGTGTTTGAAATCCCTGAAAGATGATGTTGCCGGATCAAACGCAGCCAGGCCTTTGGTGGAGGCAACCCAGATGGTGCCGTTTCTGTCCTCAAGCAAGGGTATATTGTTATCCTTGGCGCTGCCGTCAAAAGCGAAAGGCATGATAAAGTGCCTGAAATTTAATGTTTTCGGATCACAAACCGTGAGAACCGGGGGCATATTGATAAGGATGTTGCCGTTTCTTGCACATTTTACATCATATATACAATCGGTTGCCAGGTTCGCATAGGGTGGAGTATACCTGATCCTGCTGAAACGTTTTTCCTTCCTTATATATTTAACCAGCCCGCCTTTTGTGGCTACCCACAGGTTAGCTTCCTTATCTTCGGTAATGGCATTAATCCAGTTATTGGCTATAGAATTTGAATCACCGGGATTGCAGGTAAAAGCCTCAAAAGCATAACCATTGAATTTGGCAAGCCCGTTTTGCGTTCCAAACCAAAGGTATCCCTTCGAGTCCTGGAAGATACAATTGACAACACTCTGAGGAAGTCCGTCGCTTATGGAATACCCCGAAAAATAGTATTGTTGCGTATTCCCGGCATAGCCACGCAAAAAAAATAACAGAATCACAACAGCTTTTTTACTCATCTGTCAGTATTTACTTTGGCCCGGAACGAGGTACAAGAATACTTAAATCATAAACTCAAACAAGTGTAAAGTTCCAGTTTCCAGCCTCCAGTTCCCAGCCTCCAGTTTCCAGATTCCAGTTTAATATTAAATATGTTCAGAAAACAGCAAGCACACGAACAAAAGAAAATTTGAGTTTGTCACCCTGCACTAAGCAACCTGCGCTATTCACTATTCACTATTCACTTTTTTAACCCCACCACATTTTCCATGTAAATCCAAGAATAATAAAAAGAAGTATAATCGTAGTATCAAATGTACAAAACCTATGCATGTATTCCAAGGCATGACATGTTTTAAAATTTGAAAACGAAAATGCACAGCCCGAAGTATTTTGGTTTACAAGTCTGTTTCGGAAGCCGTAAGCAGCTGATCGGGACCGCCGGTTCTGGTAGATGATGGAATAATTGGGGGACAAAATGCAAACATCATACTTTTCACCTGTTCCATTTGTCGGCGAAAGCCTGATACTTTTCGCTGAACCGGCAGTAACAGACTGTGATTGGTTAAACGTTTTTTATAAGCGGCTTATCGATTACATTTTATTTATAGTCAATGCATTATGTAATTTTACATCGAAAATAAAGATCAGCATTAATCCATAGAAAAACCAAAAAGCCATGAAAACAACCATATTAATTTCGAGCTTTGCTGCACTCTGCCTCCTGGTAACTTTTGCAGAAGCCCCTCGTCGCCATGGTGAGAAGAGGATGAATTCAATTTCCACCGGCAATATTTCAATTCTCGCACTCAACAGGCCAAGCATGTTATCCGGAGTAGTAATTACAGCTCACAGAAAAACAGAAACCGGGATTTTGGTTCCGGTTATTCCCGACAACAATTTCAGTTACCTGACTTTCGATGTAACTGAATATATGGAATCAGAATCTTCAAATCTTGATGAAGTCGAAATGCTTCCCGAAGCCAGGGAAAATGACTACAGTTACCTGAAATTCAATACAGGCAGCTATAGTTCAGAGGGTGAATTCGCTGGTGACGAAATGCCAGAATTGCCTGTAAACGAAAGCAATTCAGCTGATATTTCGGCACCTGATCCGGCTGTAAATGACTTCAGGTATCTCAGGTTCAATAGTAACGATTTCATCAGCAACATTTCTTCGGAAGCCGGCCAAACAGGCGAACTGCCATTGGAAGAGGTTAAAACCTACAAACAGGACAAAATATCAGTAACCGATAACGCAACAAGTGAATTCAGTTACCTTACATTCGATGTAACTAAATATTATAGCTTAGAAAACGGTGGTTCTGATGCACAACCCGAATTACCTGAAAAATAAACTTCGTATAAAAGAATAACAGCAAGGAATTCGATCTGCAATTCCTCTACCTCCGTCAGGAGAGTACACGAAAATGTGATGTACCATCAGCGCGCGCTTTGCAAGCGCGCGCTGATTTTATACCATGCTCCTGAATCGGAAAATTCCTGCACACCGAAAAAATATACCCTTAAACACCAGTCATCCCCGACAGGTATGGATAGTATAGCACCCGCTTGTCCCGCAAATGTTATTAGCATGTATACCCTGCACCCAGCACCCTGCACCCAGCACCCAGAACATAGCACATAGCACATAGCACAATGCACCCAGCACATAGCACTTTAATTTCATCCTAAATTCCCAATATTTTAATTCACACTTCCTGTTTTATTATGTAAATTTGATATACTATATCCATTTTCTCTCTCTGAGTATTCTCTCCGATTTACTACAGGTTTCCAGTTTTTAATATTTTAAAATGAAAGCATATGAAAAGGCTATTTGTAGTTTTAGGTTTTTTACTTCCTGTTTTTGTTTGTGCCCAACAAAGTAAATTTTCAGCCCAGGATTATAGATGGCTGAATGTTGGAAGTGCAGGATTCACGGCACATGGTGCTGACTTCACAAGCCTGGCCTTCAGCCCTGCAGGCACGCTCTATCTTGCTTTTAAGGACTGGGCAAATTCCAACAGCCTTACCGTAATGAAATTTGAGGGGAACAGTTGGTCGTATGTTGGTACTCCGGGGTTTTCAACGGGAGCATCCGATTTTTTAACCCTTGTCTTTAATCCCTCCGATGGTCAGCCCTACATAGCGTATATTGACGTAGCAAATTCTTCGAAAGTCACGGTGATGAAATTTTTGGAGGGCAATTGGGTGAATGTAGGAAATGCAGGATTTTCGTCAGCGCAGGTTCATTTTCCAAGTCTGGCCTTCAGCCCAACCGGTGAACCTTATGTTGCGTTCGAGGATTGGGGGAATGGGCAAAAAGCTTCAGTGATGAAATTTGACGGAGCCAACTGGATACCTGTTGGAAGTATGGGATTATCAGCAGGATGGGCTACATACACATCTCTTGCGTTCAACCCTGCGAATGGGTTGCCGTATATAGCCTATACGGATTATGCGAATTCGTATAAAGCAACCGTGGCTCTGTTTAACGGAACCCAATGGGTTAATGTAGGATCAGCAGGTTTCTCCGACGGACAGGCTGTAGGTACATGTATAGCTTTCAACCAGGCGGGTGAACCCTATGTAGCATATTCTGATGGAAATATTTCTTTTAAATCCGTTGTTATGAAATTTGATGGAATCAACTGGATTAATGTGGGTACAGCAGGATTCTCAGCAGGAAGGATTTATACGCCAGATCTCGTTTTCAGGCTAACAGATAACAATCCGTATATTGCTTTTTCCGATTGGGGGGTCGACCAGAAGGCCGGTGTAATGTACTTTGACGGAAATAGCTGGCTGAATGTCGGCACAGCAGGGATATCAGGAGCAAGGGCCGATTTCACGAGCCTTGCTTTCAACCCTGCAAATGGACAGCCGTATATAGCTTTTCGGGATTATTTCAGCTTAAACAAAGCTACCGTTATGAAATATGATTCCGCTTCGGTAGGTATACACGAAACGCCGGATTCAGAAATTTCTGTTTACCCTAATCCCGCTGTCGGTTATATAACCATCGAAATCCCTGACGGACTTAAGGGAAGTAATCTGTCAATTACAAAACCCGATGGGCTTGAAATGATTAACCGGCTCATCAGTGAATCCAAAACAAGTATCGATATAAGCAGACTCTGCAGCGGGATTTATATTCTTCGCATTTGCGATAAAAATACAGTTGTAACTAAAAAGTTTATAAAACATTGAAATGGCAATTGATTTCCCGGTTAAAATCCCGATGAGTTATAAAATCTCTCCGCGCCGCTCTGCGCCTGCTTTGCGCCACTTTGCGTTAAATGAATTTGGTTCTGTTTTAGAATATTGTAGCAGGAATTGATTCTGTTATATAGTGCATTGTGCATAGTGCTATACCAGGCTACCGCTACCCGGTACTGGTAATATCTACCACCGAATTCACGACCACCGGGCAGGAGCCTGTGATCACGAAATCGGCTGTAATACATGTTCAGCAGGCAGTAAATACCGAAACGCTGACCCCTGCAACCGAACTTCAGCTTCCTGCTGCGGACGACAATGCCGTGAGTGTTTATCCCAATCCTTTCAACGATATTTTCAATTTTCATTATTTTTTGGGTAAGCCAATGCCAGTACGAATTGCCCTGTACGATATGGCAGGGAAATGTACCAAGGTAATCCGGCAAACAGAAATGCAGGCCGAAGGTGTACATACCGGCAAGATCAGTGCAGTGGATATGAACCTTACCCCAGGGATGTATTACCTGAAGTTCACCTTCGAAAACAAGGCAATAGTGAAAAAAGAGGTGAAGCTGTAAAAAGCTTCAGGCATCCGATTACTGACTTGATGTGGGATGTGGGATGTTGGATGTTGGATTGCGGATGTTGGATTTCGGATTGCGGATTTCGGATGTGGGATGTTGGATTTCGGACTTCAGATTCATTATAAATAAAAAAGAAGTCTATAAAGTCGCATTGCTACCGTAATAATTTCCTGAACGCAAACTTCTAAAAAGACGATTATCAGCATAGTGGGAAAAACAGAAATCCTGACCCCGTTCTGCCGAATGTTATTAAGCTCTGTTTTTTTAT
The DNA here is from genome assembly GCA_903822525.1 of uncultured Bacteroidales bacterium. Taxonomy (GTDB): domain Bacteria; phylum Bacteroidota; class Bacteroidia; order Bacteroidales; family UBA4417; genus UBA4417. Next base: position 10,902 of record CAIJPI010000057.1, read on the forward strand.
TAATTTTGGAATATTCAAACAGGGTATAATGAAGAAATACAGCAGAAGGGATTTTTTTCTCACTTCAGGATCGACAGCAGGCGTTCTGCTTTTTATGCCTTTTCAATCTTCCCTGGCTTATACATTTGACATGGAGGGTAATTCCGGCAAAATTGCTGCGACAAAAACAAATGAAGACGTATTTTCATATATAAACAGGGTGAATGGGACGTTCGACCAATCACTTTACAGAAAAATTGTAGGTTCGGCAAATCCTTTCAAGGAAGGCGATCTGGCACAGGGAATAGCTGCATTCGATGAGAGCTCCAGGATCAATGCCAGGCTTCTCTTGGCGAATACGAAAATTAAAGACCTTTACGAGAAGCCGCTCTTTACCGATGATATCCTTACTTTGATTCATGATACCACCGATCACAGTATTTTCAATACCATAGCAAACCTGAGCCTGGGTGAATTGAAATCTTTTATCCTGCTGAAACCTGAGGATGATATAAAGGCGATTATGCCCGGATTATCAAGCGATATTATCGGGTGCCTGGTAAAACTCATGAGTAACGAAGAACTGATTATCGCAGGTCAAAAGGTATTTAATCCGCTGCCCGGGAGTAAAATAGGCGCAAAGGGATACATGAGCGCCCGTGTCCAGCCGAATTCGCCAACTGATAATACTGACGACATCATGATGCAGGTTTTTGACGCATGGTCCTATGCTGTTGGCGACCTGTTGCTTGGAACCAACCCTGTTTCGAGTGATCCTGAATCGGTTGCGAAAGTCGAGAATATACTTCATGATATCCTGAAAACATTCGGCCTTGAAAACGTGATGCCCAATTGTGTTTTGTCTCATATCGATGTACAGGCTGAAGTTGAAGGAAAGTACCCGGGAACAACAGGGATATGGTTTCAAAGCCTGGCCGGTACCGTCAGTGCCAATCAAACTTTTGATCTTACGATCGATAAAATGATGAATTATGCTTCGATGCGAACCGGGCAATATGGGTTATACGCAGAAACCGGGCAGGGAGCCGATTTTACAAACGGTCACGGAGAAGGATTCGACATGGTTGTTCATGAATCGCGCAAGTATGGTTTTTTACGCGCCCTTAAAAAAAGAGTCAGTGAGGTCCAGTCAGGAAGCTTTCCCGGCCCATGGGTACATGTTAATGATGTAGCCGGGTTTATAGGGCCCGAAGTATTCAAGAACAGGGATCAGCTGGTAAGGTGTTGCCTCGAAGATACGGTTATGGGAAAACTTCATGGTCTGACAATAGGGCTTGATATCTGTTCCACTTTGCATATGGACATAACCCTTGATGACCTGGTGTGGTGTATCGACCAGGTTATGCCTGTTAACCCAGCATACCTGATGGCTCTTCCAACAAAGAATGATCCTATGCTAAGTTATCTTACCACCGGCTTTAACGACCATGTGAGAGTCCGGTCGAAATTCGGGTATAAAATAAACGATGCAATGTGGGAGTTCTTCAAAAAGATTGAGATTATCAGTCCGGATGGAAACATTACCGAACATTTCGGCGATCCCTTATGGGTTTTTTATAAATACCGCCGGGCTAAAGGTGATATGCGAAGTAAAGAGGAAATATACAAAGAAGGCAACAGGCTGATTACTGAGATTGAAGGGAGAGGTGTTCCGGTTGCGGTGGGCTATGGGGAAAACAGCTGGGACATGAAACCTGAACTGGACAAAAAAATCCATGATTTATACGAAGATTCAAAATCCTGCCTTTGGAAGGAGATGACCGAAACTTTTGTTGCTTCCATTCCAAACCATATATACATAAAAACAACTTCGGCCGACAGGAAAGATTATGTATACCATCCACCTACAGGTGAAAAACTGACGGAAAATTCAGTCGGCAAACTCATCAGGCTGAGAAACAAATGGAATGGCAAAAGTCCGGATGTACAGATTATAATTTCCGACGGGCTGAGTGTAAGTGCGTTGGCTGACGAAGGCCACCTGAACCCTTATCTGGAATGCCTGAGTAAAGAACTGAAGAAGGCCGGTCTTAGCAAATCCGATGATAACATTGTCATCAGGAATGGCCGTGTACGTGCAGGATACAGATGCGGCGAATATCTCTTTGGCCAGGATACGACAGCTGACAGGCCAAAAGGAATTATTCACATTATAGGTGAAAGGCCGGGGACGAGTCATCATAATTTTTCTGCATATCTTTCATCGCCTTTAATAAGCACATGGAAGGTAAAAGGAAAACTCGATCACGAATATTCCAAAGTTGTTTCCGGCATTTCCGATACAGCTTTAAAACCTGATATAGCGGCTAAAGAGACGGTACGGATTTTATCCGAAATGTTTCTTTCGGCAAGGTAGGATGTAACTGTGGATATGCCGCCTAACCTGACCACCCCACGCCGCAACAATCTTATCATTTCATTTAATTGATTGCTAATAGTATAAGTAGGCCAGCAAATACCGGCGGAAAGTGTTCAGATGATCTGTTTTGCCCACGTATACTGCTGCTGCTTCAATTGTAATACTAAGTCCGAAAAAAACACAGGCTACTAGCCCTCCCACTCCCTCACCGGGCTGGGGTGAATTAAACAAAAGCCCCAAAAGCAACAATCCCGGGTGGTCGACTCCGGATAAGGCATAATGTAAACTGTCCCAATAAATTCCCCACCTGCTGCAGAACTTGGGCAGGGGTTCTTACCCTTGGTTTATATTTCAGCAGGTAAAGCAGTTACAAGGAGTAAGAATGATAAAATCACCTTATGGCAGTTCCTGTCACAGGTATTTGGCTCCATCATTTAGTATAATCTGTGACTTGTGCTACTGGGCTGTATATCCGGAGTAGAGAGTCATCCTCATATTTTAATACCTGCTTACTTTAAGCTGCCTCCGGGAGTTAAAATCATCAGCTAAAACAGGAAATTGAAATCACACGATACGTCCGTGCTTGTCACAGCCGAAATAAAATGCCCTTACTATTGACCACAGGCCGCTGATCATGATTAGCTACCTTGACCTTTTAACTTTCAATGAATAGGTTAGCCAATTTACCTCAGCCCGAGAGGTATAAAATCAAAGTCGTGTCTACTTTGGTTGCTGGAGATATACTGTTAGTGGATATTATAGGAGCATTATAATTAAGGAATAACGAATAAATTTTTAAATTTGTTATTCGAAAAACCGATAATAAATTCAGGATGTCCAAATCCACTAGTAAAACTGCAAATAAAAGGTTGATTCTGGTAATGGCTTTCTTTGGAATTTTGGTTATTATATTTCTCTCTTCCTGTAACAAAAGTGGTAAAACAAATGGGGAAGATGAATTTCAGAAGGTTCCCCCCCGAATAGTCAAAAGAATTGATTCACTGGATGTTCTCATTAAGAAATACTATGCATTAAATCCAGACTCTGCAGAATTACTGGCCTATTCTGCAATTAGTACGCTTGATTCATTTCATTGTCCCCAAAAGAAAATTGGCCTTTACATGTTTCTAACCGAGTTCTACCAACACAGGAAATCGGATAAGCTAAAAGCGATTCAAAGTTCTAACAAAGCCATGGGGGTATTTATCGAAAATCCTGGCACAACCCTCACCACCGATCCTTATTTGTTTATCGATATTGGAAATATATTTTTTTCTTACGATTTTTATACTGAGGCGAATACCTTTTACCGAATCGCATTTGTACAGGCGCTGAAAATGGAAAATGGTCATGCACAGACCCTATCCATACAGAATATGGCTCTCTCATTTTCTGGTCAGCAGAAATACGATTCGGCCCTTTATTACTTGTGGGTAGCCGACAGGAGTATTAAAGACCGGGCAGATATCATGCTTGCTCAAAATTGTAGCTATTTATCAGAAATTTATCTGGTACTCAGCCAGCAGGATTCGCTTGTTAAATATGCTCGAAAAAGTCTTGCTATACTCGATTACTACAAAAGTAACCGGTCTGAGATGGCGCAAAAATTACATGATAAACTATTTCTTGAGTGGAATTCTATTTCGCTCACTACACATCAGGTTTTGTTCAATTATTATGGATTGTGTCAGCAATCCGACAGTAGTATATTGCACTACAGGCTGGCAATGGAACATGCCGCAAACATAGGTTCAGGACCAGCTGCTGCTGAACTCTACCTGAAACGCGCCTTGCTTGCACGGCACCTTTCCGAAATGGAAAAGGCTCCATGCAATGCCGATACTGCGATGAACCTTGCGAAGTATTTTAATGATCCGAAGATTTTAAAAGTCTGGTCCGATTCGCTTTCAGAATTCTTTGGCCAAAACCAATTTGCCAACCTTCAGACAAAATATAGAAATCTTTCCCGACAGCTTAACGACACGCTTAGTAGGTTAAACAGCTCACAGCAACTGATCAGGAGCCAGATGGCCCTCTCATCCATGGCTGCCGAATATGTTGCCAAAAATCTAAAAGCCAATCAGGAAGCTCAAACCGGGACTATCCGGTTTCAGCAAAGGTATATCCTGGCTATCTCTGTGTTTGTTTTTGTCGTTCTCGTGGCCTTTTACCTATTTATGCTGCAGAAAAGAAAACTGGAGAAAACCTACAAAAACCTGGTGGACCATATCCAACAATCCTTGCAGCTTGAGGATGAGCAGGCTCGTCAGCGTAATTTGTCAGGAAACACAACGGGGCTTGCTGAGAATCTGGAGTTCCTGATGCGCACACGGAAACCTTTTCTGCAAAAAAAGCTTAATCTAAATGATGTGGCGGCTATGCTGCATACCAACCAGACCTACCTCTCCAACCTGCTGAACAGCCAATACAAGCAAAAATTCAATGATTACATCAATATGTTACGCGTGAAAGAAGTTTGCCGCCTGATGCGAAATCCAGCCAACCAAGAACTTAGTCTCGACCAGTTTGCCGACCAGGCAGGATTTAACACACGCTCTACTTTTTACCACGCTTTTAAGCAATTTACCGGAATAAGCCCCGCTGCTTTTCTGGAAACACAATGCTCCCTGTTGCGCGAGACAGAACATCACGATTCGTTTGCTGATATTTCATCCTGACGTAAATAGTAGATATTCAGAGATTTAAATGGTGTCCGGACTTTTATAATTGTAAAAGTCCGGACACTTTTTTATGCCAACAGCTGACCACTATGCTATAAATTTGACATTATAATTTGTAATTAACTGACACCTATTTCTCCCTTACATTTTAAAGCAATGGTTATGAAAAAACAAATTGAGGCAGCAAGAAAAGTTACCCTTAGTAATAGATTCTATAAAACTGTCTTTTGCCAAAAATTATATTTAGTACTAGTATTTTTGATGATTGGCCTGCTCTGGGGAAATGAGGCAAAAGCAACAACTTACTATTCAATAAAAACCGGTTATTGGAGTTTCACTGACACTTGGTCAACAGCAGCTAATGGAGCACCCGGAAACTCCATCCCAGTAGCAGGTGATGTGGTTAATATCTGCACCGGACATACTGTAACCCTGGCAACGAATGCTGCTTGTGCTTCAATATATTTTTCGACGACCAGTGCCGGGTCAACCATTGCTGTAGGTGCAAATACCCTCACGGTTTCAGGACAAGTATATGTGTCGGCACCATCAAATAATAATTCCGTCTTAATCAATTCCATCTCTATTACTTCAGGTACATTGGAGGCCGGAAGCATTTTATTTGGAGGAGGTGGTAATCTGGCTACTGCATTGATAACCCTTGAAACAGGGACTATAAACTGTACCGGAAATCTGGATTTTGGATTAAACAATGGATACAGCCGAACATTTACTATTACCAGCACTGGAACTATAAATATAGGAGGGGATTTTGGTAGTAATACATATCATGGAACATTTAATGCCGGAAGTGGTACAGTAAATTGTAAGGGATCAAACACACAATATATTGGTGATTATACCTATAATACTTTAAATATTAACAATACTGTTGGGGTGGCATTACTAAGTTCAGCAACCATTACCACGCTTACCATTGGGAATAATACTGCCAATAGTATTTTTTATGATCTTGGCTCTACTATAACTCCCGGCACCGGGAGTACCTTAAATCTTACCAGTGGCACCTATAATTTAGGTTCGGTTACCTCTGCCACCACCTGGCCGGCATGGGCAACCATAAATATGGCTTCCGGAACAACCATTGGTTATAATAGTGGTGTGGCTCAAACGGTATCTTCCATCCCTTCCTACCAGCATCTTACCATGTCGGGGACTGGCACAAAAACACTGGGAGGAAATATTTCTGTTGCCGGCAATTTGAATATTGCATCCGGATCGGCCGTAGCTATGGGAACCTATACGGCCAACCGTTCAACATCAGGCGGCACGCTTACTGTTGCAGGCACACTCTCACTTGCAGGCACTACTGGCGGACAGACCGGAAGTAATTTTCCAACCAATTATTCAACGCTTTCCATGACGGATGGTACTGTCAGTTATAACAATACTTCAGGTGGTCAAACGATTTATGCTACACCTGCTTACAATAATCTTACTCTGGCCAATACCAGCGGCACCCAAAATGCAGGAGGAACCTTAACTGTGAACGGAACGCTGACTACAACGGCCGGAGCCACCTTGAACATGGGTACTTATGCCCTGGGCGGAACCCTTGGGTCGATAACCAATGGCGGGACAATAAGGACGCAAAATACAGGAGCGACACCTGTTGCTACCGGAAAAACATGGGGAGGAACTATGATATATGATGCAGCCGCGCAAACCGTTGTTGCCGGCACCTACAACAACCTTACGCTATCGGGCAGTGGCACAAAAACATTTGGAGGTTCAACGGCTACCAACGGGGATCTGTTGATCGGGACCGGCGTAGTGGCCAACCTGGGAACAGTTACCACACATACAGCTAATACACTTCATCTTGCGTCAACCAGTACTGCCAATGGCACATGGGGAAGTACGAGCTCCATAGCAGCAAATACTAACAATAGTTTTTTTGCTGCTACCTCCGGGTATATAACTGTTATCGTTAGCCTTTCAGGAGGCTGGACCGGTGCCACCAGTTCGGACTGGGGCACAGCTTCAAATTGGTCTACAGGAATAGTGCCTCTTGCTTCCAGCGATGTGATTATTAGCACCAGCAGCAACCCACCCGTTATCAGCGCTACGGCCGTATGCAGCAATATTACGATAAATAGTGGCGGCGCATTGACCATATCCGGTTCAAATGCATTAACCGTAGCCGGCAACTGGAGCAACAGCGGTACCTTTACGGCAAACAGCAGCACGGTTCATTTCAACGGATCCGCCGCACAAACCATTGGAGGTTCCTCCGCCGGCACATTTTCCACGCTCAGGGTGAACAATACCACAGGGGTTACACTCGGTGCCGCTCAAACGATCACGACCCTGACTATTGGGGATGTTACAGCCAACAGCATCTTTAACGACGGCGGTTATGTGATTACGCCTGGATCCGGTAGTACAATGAATCTGACCAGCGGTACCTATAATTTGGGTTCGGTTTCCACTGCCACCAGCTGGCCCGCCTGGGCTACAAGAAATATCGCTGCAGGTACGACAATCGGATACATCGCAACACCTAATCAAACAGTATCTGCCACACCTGCCTATCAAAATCTTACGTTAGGAGGAGCTAATTGGAAAACAATTGCTGCTGGTCTTTCTACTATAGCCGGAAATCTGACTTTGAGCAGTGGCGCCGTAACTTTACCCAATGGTTTCACCGTTGGAGGAAACTTACTTGCCAATGGCGGTTTGGCTTTAGCGTCGGGTGCTACAGTCAATTTTACCGGGAATTTTAGCGGGAATGGCCAAATTATAAATAACGGGGGAATTCCTGTCATTAATGTTGGAGGCGACTGGACCTATAGCGGCACTTCGGCAGATCCCCTTAATGCAACATTTAATGGTACGGGAAGTCAGGCATTATCTGGGATAGTTACTACTTATTCAAATATTCCGTCAAGTGCAATAATTACCGTAAATAAAGCAAGTGGCACTTTAACGCTTGGTTCTAATATTTCTATTGGTAAATTTGTTTTAACCCGAGGAGTATTTGATCCGGCAGCCTATAAATTATCTTTACTACAGGGGGCTCCACCAGCAACATTAACTGCAGGAACACTAAGGGTTTCAGCAACATCCTTTTATTCAAACTATCCAACTTATTTTTACTCAACTCCAGCTGCTGGCTTTACAATAGAATATTACAATGCAAGCCCGACGATTACAGCAGATTTCACCTATCAGAATCTGCAATTCAGCGGCAGTGGTACAGCCGGTGCTTCTGCAGCTTTGACCATTCAGGGCAACCTGTCCAACACGGGTGGTGGAACGTTAAACTTTGGTTCTTATGGTGTAACTTTGAGCGGTACCGTAGCAGCAAATAGCATTGCAGGTTATACGACAACAGGGTTAACACAAATGACCAAAACTTCAGGAACAGCCACCTTCACCGGAAATGTTAGCGGTGGAGCCTTAACCATCAACGGTACTGGTGGAACGTTAAATCTGGGCTCCGGGCTTACACATACTTTTACAGGCCTCTGGACCCGGACCAATGGAACCCTCAACGGAGGTTCGAGTACTGTGAATTTTACGGCTGCAACGGTGGGCTCAGGCACAGGTGGAACATTCACGCCAAATGCAGGAACAGTAGCTTACTCTCGTGCAGAAGCACAAACTGTACCCGTTCTGACTTACAACGGACTAACCTTATCGGGCAGCGGTGCAAAAACCTTTGTAACCGGACCAACTGTGAACGGAGTGTTATCGCTTGAGGGAACGGCAACTCCAACCATACCTTCAGGAACCATAACTTATGGAAGTAACTCAACGCTGCAATACAATAAAGCCGCAACATTTAGTTCCACCACCACCGAATGGCCTGCTACTTTTTCAGGAACGGGTGGTGTGATTATTAAAAATTCAGGGGCTATTACGCTGGATGATGCCAAAATCGTTGGCGCCGGCCTTTCAATAGAATCAGGATCAGCGATTACTATTCCTTCAGCGAAGGCTCTTACGGTTACGGGTACCCTCACCAATAACGCCGGCGTTACCGGCCTGGTTGTTAATTCAGGCGGCTCACTGATTGAAAGCACAACGGGCATTTCAGCCACTGTATACAGCGCTTTCGCGGCCAACGAATGGCACCTGATTTCGGCACCAATTTCTGATGCTACTTCGGC
>CAIJPI010000058.1 GCA_903822525.1 uncultured Bacteroidales bacterium
ACTTTCTAAGGTTTCCCTTTCTTTTAGAGCTTCAAGTACCACTTTAGCCTTAAACTCTTTACTGAATTTCCTTCTGGTTGTTGACATGCTAGTAAATTTTTAAATTAATACTTTATATCTTAACTAGCTGTCCAAGTTTTGGGGAGTATTATACTCATTATAGGGCTTTGAATTATTAATATTCGGCTGCCGGTTATTCCCATACCGATCTACAAAATAGACAATTTTTCTGCCCCGATGAAAAAGTGAAGCCGCAGGAGTTAGAACAAATGATGTTGATGGGTGAACAGAAATTCAGGTCTGTTCCTAACCCATTGCACCGTTCCGGCGTGATAATGGCAGTAGGAAACCATACATGGAAAGGTGAAGCGCCAATTTCCGGAATGGAAGATGGAATACTTACAGCCCAGTAAATATCGGAAATGAATTTGCAAAACACCGAATTGGTAATGTCAGCCTGCGAAATCGGATTGGGCGATATCAAAGGAAGCGAGGGCGTATTTGGGTTGCAACGCGTTTTTAAACTGGCGGGTGTAAGAACAATTATTATGAGCCTTTGGAAAGTTCCGGATGGATCTACTTCGGAAATGATGCAGTTGTTTTATTCAAAGTGGCTGGGAGGTATGGACAAACGAGAAGCGTTCAGGGAAACTCAGCTTGAAATGCGAAACCGTTATCCGAAATCACCCAAAGATTGGGCGGGGTTCGTGATGTTGGATTGAAACAAAGATATTCTGAATGGTTTGTTGTTTTCAATTGGGACCAACATCCAACTCTGATTTTTAATCCTTTTTTGGATCGAAATATTCAATCATCCAATAAGGAAAAGGATCTGCAGCAAAAGTTATTACTCCCTTTTTCAATTCTGCTATACGCGTAAACCCAATTGAATTGTCAATTAGAAAGCTTGAATCTGCCAATTTAGTTGCTTGGTTAAGGTTTTTCATTGAACGAAAATACCGCGATTCAACCTTTCCCTTATCAACATCATGACCACCATCCTGTACGCGGAGCCTAACACGTTCGACGTTCAATTTCCAAGTGTCAGTACAAACAAAATACAAATAGCTGCTATAACCGGAAGCTTTGGCTTGTTCAAAAAACGCTAATTTAGACGGATGTGAAAGAACAGTTTCGTAACAAAAGGATTGGCCGGTTTTGAAAAGTTTTTCGCATAAGTAGGTCGCAATAAAAGAAGCTATATAAGAGTCAATACTACTTTCTTCGCCATTAAAAGTAAGAATCCCACTCTTTATGAAGATTCTGTCAAGAAAGGTTTTATCAGAAACTTGCTGAAATAAGCCGGAGTTTAGGACATGTTCCTTGAATTCAGATTCTGTGGCTTTTATGCGGTAGGATGCAAAGAAAAATTTCCTGTTATGTTTTAAATCCTGCTCAATACGATCGGCGCTAACATAGAGTTCGGTATGGATATATCCTTTATTCCGTAAATGCGTAAAAAGGAAAGTTTTACCCGAACCATTTGGGCCTGCAAACATGCGAAAGCGAGGTTGCATCAATTAAACGGATTGATTAGGTGAGGACGACTTATGTGCCTGTTTTTTGTTTTTTTTCGGACTTATAATTTTCACCTGACCGTTTTCGGAAATGGCAATCGATAAACCATTTCGCTTTGCAGTCCTCTTAACTGATACGGAGGCGCTCTTTAAAAAATCCGGAAGTGTTTCTATCTTTTTCATATTACAAAGGTATGTATAAAATCAAATCTAAACGCAAAAACATAAGGATTGAAGTTTAAACTGCGGCTGAATAGGTTCGTGGAAGCACGAAAATGCACGCCGTAGTAGAACTGAATCTTAGCCAGAACAGTTACGTATACTTACTAAGATTCAGTGTATTAAAATCCATCAATTACTCCAGATAAAAGAATATATCACGCCACTAATCGGAATATTTAATTGGAGTAATTACTACAAATGGGAACATTTTTGTTGCTGCGGCAGATATTCCGATTGGTTTCTTATTAAGATACCCAAACCTTATGTCTTTTAAATTATATTGCTGGAGAAACGATATGGTAGGGCTTAACAAACAAGTGTTCTTCACAACAAAAGCGGAAGGCAATCCATATAGTCAGTTTTTCGCCCGTTTCCCAAAATTATATGAGCAAGCAAATAGCAGTGAGTTATGGTGCAAACATACTTTTTCGAGTTTTATTGAAAGCTTAACATTTTACAGAGAATTGGGTTTAATACCTGATGAGGCATTAAACATATTAAAGAACGACTTGCATAATTTGTTGATGGATGCAGAAAATTTTGCTAATGAAAGGAATAAAGGAGGAGGTGGCCGCTTTGAACTATATTTGTCACCGCTTCCCCTGGCAAACAGCATCTTTTTGTTGGACAGAAATGATAAAATGACTTCTTTCCTTAAAATGTATTCCATTAACAGTATTTGGACTTCTAATACACTTTATTGCAGTGAGCAAAAAAAATGGTTTGAAGCTTTGATTAATTCTTCAACAAAAATTAGTGGCAGCAGCCTAAAGGAAAGAATGAGATTTTTTGAACATATCCATAAACAGGTTGATAGTATTCAATAGAATTATTAAAGTCCACTAATTTCATTGCATGATAGTTTTTGGTAGAAAGTACAATTTTCGCATTCATATCATTTATGAGTAATTTGTAATACTCTTTTATTCCTGACACAATTAAGTTCAATTTATCTTACTCTATATCTATTGCCAATCCTTGAGATATAGCTTCAGACGCAGGCTGTGCCAGATGGCTGCATTCGCTTTATTTTCAGGCATCAACACTCAAGTTCAGATGTTTGCCAAACCCTTCACGGAATATTCTCATAATAGTTGAAAGCCGAATATCACTGGCATCATTCTCTATTCGGGAAATATACGTCTTTGTTGTGCCGCACGTTTCAGCTAACTGCGCTTGAGTCATCCCATACTCTTTCCTGGGTTCCTGTCTTTTGGCTTATCGGATGAAAATAGTGCGGGAAAATTACTCATTGCCTGTGTTTTCCACAGCGAGATTTGAGTCGGTTGCAACTCGTACTTCTTTGCTAAACTTTCTAAGGTTTCCCTTTCTTTTAGAGCTTCAAGTACCACTTTAGCCTTAAACTCTTTACTGAATTTCCTTCTGGTTGTTGACATGCTAGTAAATTTTTAAATTAATACTTTATATTATATAACAATACCCCTCAAATGGTACATTATGAAACTTATGAGGCAATGCTATTGCCACCTGACGGCAACATTCAATGAGATGTACCATAGAGCAATGATCATTACTATGGTCAAAGAAAGGGCTTTTACTAAATTGGGGTAATAACTGGCATGTGTAGAAAGTATCGGAATCAGTTGTGAATATTTTGTCAATTTCTGAAATTGCCACGTTGAAATCATTTAGTTTATGGACAAATTTCTTTTCAATCGGCTCAATAAAACTCACTTCCTTTTGATTGGCAAAAGAGAAGTCTGAATTTATCAGGCCGGTTGAATAGTACGATATCATGAGTTAGAGTAAGAAAAATTAGTTGGGTAAATGTATTTACGGTTAACTAAAATTCCAAATTATTCCTCGGATAAGATCGCAATAATCAGTACGTTATCTATTTAATATTTGTGAAAAAGGCAGTATTGATTAATAGATTTGCGATTTTCGCAAATCTATTATAGCTTTTACAAAAAATATTACACTGGTTACAAATAGAAAAAACTTGAAGAAATTAAGAATATTCAAGAAAAAATATTTTCATGTAGGTTTAGCCTATGAGGTTACATATCCGGCAAGTAAATGTGCTTTTTTGTATGCTGGCTTAAAGAACTATCTATAAAAAGCCTTTCTTTGAGTTCATTGTATATATTCTGCTTGCTTACATTATTATTTATTTTCCTGGTAAAGCCAGTTTGACATACGTTGTTTGAATGTTTTCTTACTGGAATTACTCTTTTCAAAATAGAATTTATACGAAACCGTAGGAATGATTGGGAACAGACTCATTTGGTACATATTAAAAGGATGGTAAGCCGTGCCGCTGGTTTCGGGATTAATGATTTCATCGCTGGATGTGGTGTTGTAATAATAATATACTGGATTTTGGCGATTGTAAGCATTATAAACTGAGAAAGTCCAGCTCGATTTAACCTTGTTTTCGGCAGTTAGGTTATTCAAGGTTAGTCCAATATCCAGTCGGTGGTAATCTTTCATCCGGGCACTGTTGCGCTTACCGTAAATAAAAGATTCGTAATTGATATATACGCCGTTTTCGTCAGGTTCGAGCGATGGCGTGAGTTGTCTGCCTATCACCGGCGAATATGGCAAGCCGGTTTGGTACATCCATGCCAGGTTTAGTGAAACCCGTTCTGAGAAATTGTGGTTTACTGATAATGAAATTGTATTCGGCCGGTCATAATCGTATAGAAATTCAAGTCCGTTGTTTATTCCTGGAAATTGTCGTGTGGCCTTGCTCAACGAATAACTGGCAAAGCCTGTCCAATTGCCGGTATTTTTACGGAATAAAACTTCAAGCCCATATGCTTCGCCTTTGCCACCGGTTTCTACCTTAGACCGCCAGTTGTTATCACCTTTCAAGTTGATAAAACCTTCCTTGTAAGTGGCAAGATCCTTCAATGTTTTATAGTACAAACTTACTTCAGATTGATACGCTCCATCACCATAACTGCCTGTCCAGCCAATAGTATATTGATCTGATGCTGCGGGTTTAATGGTTTTGTCTGCCGGAATCCAAACTTCGTTACTCATAAGTGAGCCGGGTGTGAAAAGCAGGTGTGAAAACTGGTTTACCCGCATGTAACTCAGGTTCAACTGGTGGTTTGCATTTAGTTCTTTATTCAATGAAAGGCGTGGTTCCAGCGCGAAATCAGTGAACCCCCTGGTACTGAAATTTACAAACCTCAAACCAGCATTCAATTGAAAACCATACGGTAAATTGAATTTGTTGTCGCCATACAAAGCTGTTTCAAGGGTTGGTATCTGGTCTTTTTCAGTGGAAGCAGGCATGTTCGACTGATAGGTATAATTGGGTAGATTAAATGCCAGCGACGATTTGAACCCAAAATCAATAGCCCATTTTTGCATTGCCTGGTATTTCCATGCCGATTGCAAAGCTAAAACCTGAACGGTTGATAGGTATTTATACTCTACATTCTCCAGACCGTAATCGCCCTGATACGAATATTTCTGCTTTTCGCGAAGCCTGTAACGGGTATATGAGACAATGATATCCGAAAACAATTTCGACGACACCACATGTTTCCAGTTTGCAGATGCTAACCAGTTGCCCCAGGTATAGGAAAGGTG
>CAIJPI010000059.1 GCA_903822525.1 uncultured Bacteroidales bacterium
CACAATGCACTATATAACAGAATCAATTCCTGCTACAATATTCTAAAACAGAACCTAGAATTTTAACCTGATCCAAAGCCCCTTTAATTTGTATAGTTAAAGGGGCTTTTTTGTTTAATCCGGTTAATCGAAATAATCAGTTTGGTTATTATTTTCTGTGATGGAAAAAATCGTGCATTTTCATAATTAAGTTCATGTAATTTCAAAATTAAGTTCATGTATTTTCAAAATTAAGTTCATGTAATTTCAAAATATGTTATATCTTTGTCATTCTATAACAGCGAATTATGAATCTAAAACGTTCACTTAAAGAATCAATAGTTATCTATCTGGAAAAATATCCGATTATAGCACTGACAGGGCCACGTCAATCGGGAAAAACGACATTTCTGAAAGGCGAATTCCCGGAATATCGTTATGTAAACCTTGAAAATCCTGATACCCGGAATTTTGCCGAAACTGATCCCAATGCCTTTTTAAAACTTTACGACAGATTTGTAATTTTTGATGAAGTTCAGCGGGCTCCAGTTTTATTTTCATATATACAGGCTTTGGTTGATGAGAGTCGGATAATGGGGCAGTTTATTTTATCAGGCTCTCAAAATTTTCACCTTTTGGAAAACATTACCCAGAGTCTAGCCGGCCGTGTAGCTTTATTCAGGATGCTACCTTTCGACTTCACTGAACTTAAATCGGCAGGATTACTGGATCATGATTTTACCGTAAATATGTATAAAGGGTTTTACCCTGCTATTTATGACAGGAATATTCCCTCTAAAATGTTCTATGCAAACTATATACAGACATATATTGAACGTGACTTGACAGAAATAATAAATGTGCGCGACCTGAAACAATTCAGGAACTTCTTAAGTCTCTGTGCCGCTCGGGCGGGAAATATAATTAACTTGAATTCGCTTGCCAACGAATGCGGTATATCGCAGCCAACGGCTAAATCGTGGCTTTCAGCCCTGGAAAGTAGTTATATCATTTTTCAGCTTCAGCCTTTTTTCAATAACCTGAACAAGAGAGTTATAAAAAGTCCCAAACTATATTTTTATGATACCGGCTTATTATGTCATTTACTAAGAATAAATGATGGCGGTAGTATCCTGATGAGTGAGTACAAAGGAAGTCTATTCGAAAATTTGATTACTTCTGAATTTATAAAATCAAACTATCATTTGAATTTAATGCGTAATTTTTGGTTCTGGCGCGATTCGGCAGGACATGAAGTTGACCTCTTCTGGCAGGATGGTGAACAACTGAATTTAATCGAAATCAAAGCAACACAAACTATTATGAGCGATTTATTTAAAGGTATGGCCTATTTCCAAAACCTTGACCCAGAAATGGTAAAATCAAAAAGCCTTGTTTATACAGGATTGGAAAACCAGCAGCGTTCAGACGAAAATGTTATTTCCTGGTATAATCTCGACTAGCATTTGTATATTATCCTGTTTACACGCCATAATGGAATGATACTCCTGCTGTATTAGTACTTTCCAATTCGTTTAAATCCAATGTTGGCGATAGTCTCCCGTTGCGTGAAGGCAGACATTGTTTGACTTTTATTGCCTTGTTGCAAATTAGCTCCGGCGCCAGCATCAGTTCAAGCAATCAGCACTTTATTAAGAACGGATTAACTCCTTAAAACACACACCCTCAGCCATTTTTTATCTCATAAATTATTGTATCTTTGCTGCCTTTAAAAAATCAGCTTAAATTACCTCCTCATGGGAACTAAATACACTGAATACAAACAACTTAGCTTAACACGCATTGGAAACGAGGTGCTCGATTTCTGGAACGAAAACCATATTTTCGAGAAAAGCCTCGAAAACCGCAGCGCTCATACTCCTTATATTTTTTACGAAGGACCTCCTTCGGCCAACGGCATGCCTGGCATTCATCATGTTATGGCCCGTGCTATCAAAGATATTTTCTGCCGTTACAAAACATTAAAAGGTTTTTTTGTTGAACGTAAAGCCGGCTGGGATACCCATGGTTTACCTATCGAAATGGCCGTTGAAAAAACGCTGGGAATCACCAAAGAGGATATAGGCAAAAAAATCAGCGTCGACGAGTACAACAAAGCCTGCCGCAGCGAGGTAATGAAATACAAGGACCGCTGGGATGATCTTACGCTGAAAATAGGCTATTGGGTCGACCTCGATAATCCGTATATCACCTTCGAAAACACCTATATCGAAACCTGTTGGCATCTGCTTTCGGAACTGTACAAAAAAGGCCTTATTTACAAAGGCTACACCATACAACCCTATTCGCCTGCTGCCGGAACCGGTCTCAGCACCCACGAACTGAACCAGCCGGGAAGTTACCGCAACGTTAAAGACAATACCCTCGTTACACAGTTCAAAGTTCGCAAGGACACCGGACATACGCTTATCCCTGCACTTTTCGGAAAAGATAAAACCGAAGTTTTTATCCTTGCCTGGACTACTACTCCATGGACATTGCCTTCGAATACAGCACTTGCTGTAGGTAAAAATATTGAATATGTACTCGTAAATACCTTTAATCCTTACACATACGAGCCGATAAAAGTAGTTTTAGGCAAACCGCTTTTAAACAAATATTTCCCCGAGAAAAATGCTGAAGTCCTGATGAGCGAATATGTTCCCGGGCAAAAAGTTATTCCTTTTGAAGTACTGACTTCCTTCACTGGTGCTGATCTTGCAGGATTGCGTTATGAGCAGCTTTTGCCTTATGAACAGCCTGAAACAGGCGATGCTTTCTTGGTTGTAACCGGCGATTTTGTTACTACTGAAGACGGTACCGGAATTGTACATATTGCGCCCAGTTTTGGTGCCGACGACTTTAAAGTAGCCCGTCAAAATGGGATAGGATCACTCACGATGGTTGATAAAACCGGTCGTTTTACCGAAAGCATGGGCGAATTTGCCGGTCGTTTTGTTAAATCGGAATATGCCCAGGACGGAGATCCTCAGAAGACCGAAAATGTAGATATCGACATCATTGTAAAGCTTAAAAAAGAGAACAGGGCTTTCAAAACCGAGAAATACGAACATTCGTACCCGCACTGCTGGCGAACCGATAAGCCTATACTCTACTATCCTCTCGATTCGTGGTTTATCCGTACCACAGCCCTTAAGGATCGCATGATCGAACTCAACAAAACCATCAACTGGAAACCCGAAGCCACCGGAACCGGACGTTTCGGCAACTGGCTCGAAAACCTGGTCGACTGGAATCTTTCGCGCTCCCGTTACTGGGGCACCCCGCTCCCGATATGGGTCAGCGAGGACCGCAACGAAGAAATCTGTATAGGTTCCATAGCACAACTACAGCAAGAAATTGAAAAAGCCATCAAAGCAGGATTTATGACCACAAATCCTTTTGCCAGCTTTGAACCAGGAAATAATTCAAGCAAAAATTACAATACTTTCGACCTTCACCGCCCGTATGTGGATGATATCTTCCTGGTATCGGCCACCGGCCAGAAGATGATACGCGAAACCGACCTTATTGATGTATGGTTCGATTCGGGTGCTGTTCCTTATGCACAGTTTCATTACCCGTTCGATAACAACAGCGGGCATCCTCAATATTTTCCTGCCGACCTGATTGCCGAAGGTGTCGACCAGACCCGCGGTTGGTTCTATACCCTGCATGCCATTGCAACGCTTGTATTTGATTCAGTTGCTTTTAAAAATGTGATTTCAAACGGTCTTGTCCTGGATAAATCCGGCAACAAAATGTCGAAACGCCTGGGCAATGCTGCTGATCCGTTCGAAACACTCGAAAAATACGGACCCGATGCACTGCGCTGGTATATGATCACCAATGCACAGCCCTGGGACAACCTTAAATTTGACCTTGAAGGCATAGCCGAAGTACAGCGCAAGTTTTTCGGGACTTTATACAATACCTATAATTTCTTTGCCCTGTATGCCAATATCGATGGATTCAGGTTTGCTGAAGCAGAGATCCCTTTTGCCGACCGGCCCGAAATTGACCGGTGGATACATTCAGAGCTCAACAGCCTGATTAAAAATGTGGACGAAGCCTATGCCGATTATGAGCCTACCCGTGCAGGCCGCCTGATAGCCGATTTTGTAAACGAGCACCTTAGCAACTGGTATGTACGCCTGTCGCGCCGCCGTTTCTGGAAAGGTGATTATTCCTCAGATAAAATTTCAGCTTACCAGACTCTGTATCAATGCCTCGAAGTTGTTGCCAAACTGGCTTCTCCTATCGCGCCGTTCTTTACGGACAGGCTCTTCATCGATCTGAATGCAGTTTCGGGATCCGAAAAATGGGAATCAGTTCACTTAACCGATTTCCCGGTTGCCGGCGAAAACAGGATCGACAAGCAGTTGGAAGAGCGTATGCAACTGGCACAGCAGGTTTCGAGTATGGTGCTGAGTTTACGTAAAAAGACCAACCTTCGGGTTCGCCAGCCCTTACAGAAAATCCTGATACCGGTTTCGGGTGAGCATGTCAGGGAACAACTCGATAAGGTCAGCGGACTTATACTGAGCGAAGTCAATGTTAAGGAACTGGAATATCTCGACGAATCGGCCGGATTCCTGGTAAAAAAAATAAAACCGAACTTCAAAACCCTTGGTCCGCGTTATGGCAAGCTTATGAAGGAAATCGCAGCTGCTGTCGGTGGATTTACTCAGGATGACATCAGCCGCATCGAAACCGAAGGACAAATGAATCTGCTGATCAATGGCGAAACCGTTGAGATGACTCTTGAGGATGTGGATATCATCACCGAAGATATACCGGGTTGGGTAGTTGCCAACCAGGGAAATCTCACCGTTGCGCTCGACATCACCGTTTCGGAAGCCCTCTGGCAGGAAGGTATTGCCCGCGAACTGGTAAACCGTATTCAAAATATACGTAAAGACCGCGGTTTTGAGGTTACTGATAAAATAACACTGCAGATACAAAAAAATGATAGTGTAGATACAGCAATAGTTAACTATAATAACTATATTTGCTCAGAAACACTTGCTGATTCGCTCAGTGTTTCGGAAATGATTCTGAAGGATGCTGAGATTCTTGAGTTAACTGATGAAATCAGCGTTACTATTAATTTGAAAAAATATAAAGTTTAACACTCTCTTAACCTGAATTTTTAAATACCTGAACCTATGAAAGCGGAAGACATAAAAGACGATAAAGCAAGAACTCACTACTCTGAAGAGGAGTTGGTTGAATTCCGCGAGCTTATTCTCGAAAAACTTGAAAAAGCTCGTCACGACATGGAGTTGCTCACTGAAGCATACACCAACAGTAATGATAACGACACCATGGATACCTCTCCTACTTTTAAAGTACTGGAAGAAGGTTATCAGGTTATGTCGAAAGAAGAAAATGCACGTCTGGCCGGAAGGCAGGAGAAGTTTATACAGAGCCTTGAGAATGCATTAGTCCGCATCGAAAACAAGACCTATGGCATTTGCCGTGAAACGGGCAAGCTTATTTCGAAAGAGAGGCTTCGCAGCGTTCCTCATGCAACCCTGAGCATGGAAGCCAAACTGAAACAGAAATAATCTGAACACAGGATACCGTGCTGAAGAAATCTATTTTAATAGTTTTTATCGTCCTGTTTATCGATCAGGCTTTAAAGTTGTGGATTAAAACCAATATGACCCTGGGCCAGGAATACCATATGGCAGGCAATTGGTTTATCATTCATTTCACCGAAAATAACGGCATGGCCTTCGGGCTTCAGTTTGCAGGCGGGTACGGAAAACTCGCCCTGAGTTTGTTCCGAATCCTGGCTGTAGGGGTGCTGGGCTGGTATATTTTTCACCTGAGCCGCATTAAAACCGGGTTTGGAGTAATCTTTTCATTTTCACTGATCCTTGCCGGTGCTTTAGGGAATATTATCGACAGCGCCTTGTATGGCATGCTGTTCAGCGAAAGCACTTACTTCGACTTAGCCAGATTTTTGCCAGCCGAAGGCGGTTACAGCAGTTTCCTGCATGGCAAAGTAGTGGATATGTTTTATTTCCCTATCCTGGAAGGCACCTATCCGCAGTGGATACCTTTTCTTGGAGGTGACAGTTACATCTTCTTCCGCCCTGTATTTAATGTTGCCGATTCGGCTATCACCACTGGAGTTATGGTGCTGCTGATCTTCCAACGTCAGTTTTTTCAGCAGCCGAAAGAAACACCTGCTGAGAACAAAGAAGTTACACCGGAAGACCCTAACACTGAACCTGCTGATAACACGCAGTCTGTCGACAAATAAGCATTGTTGCGCATTTATAATCAGAAAACACTGAAACTTTTAAATTTGTTTTTTAAATTTGCCCACTAAATCAATTCTATATGGCTCAAAAAATAACCGGTAAAATTTCACAGATCATCGGCCCGGTGATTGACGTATCTTTCGACGAAAATGTTCCGCTCCCTAATATTTATGATGCCCTCGAAGTAACAAACGAACAGGGTAACGTTATTGTTTTGGAATGCCAGCAGGATATCGGAGAAAATACAGTTCGTACCGTTGCTATGGATTCAACCGATGGATTGAGCCGTGGTATGGAAGTAGTTTCGACAGGAATAACCATTTCAATGCCTGTTGGCGATGCCATCAAAGGCCGCTTGTTTAATGTGATCGGGAATGCCATCGACGGGATGCCTGCTGTATCGCGCGAAAGAACCGCCAGCATACACCGCGATCCTCCTAAATTCGAAAACCTCTCCACTTCAAAAGAAGTTCTTTATACAGGTATTAAAGTTATTGACCTTATCGAACCTTATTCAAAAGGAGGTAAGATCGGTTTGTTCGGTGGTGCAGGCGTTGGAAAAACGGTTATCATCATGGAGCTTATCAACAACATTGCAAAGAGTTATGCAGGTATGTCGGTGTTTGCCGGTGTTGGCGAACGCACCCGTGAAGGAAATGACCTGCTTCGCGAAATGATTGAATCGGGTGTTATCAACTACGGTGATGCCTTTAAAGAAGATATGGAAAAAGGCGGCTGGGACCTTTCCCTTGTTGACCCAAAAGTACTTGAGGAATCGCAGGCAACCCTCGTATTCGGCCAGATGAATGAACCTCCCGGAGCACGTGCCCGCGTGGCCCTTTCGGGACTTACTGTTGCTGAATATTTCCGCGACGGCGACGAGCAGAGCGGTGGAAAAGACATCCTTTTCTTTATCGATAATATTTTCCGCTTTACACAAGCTGGCTCCGAAGTATCGGCATTGCTTGGCCGTATGCCATCAGCCGTTGGATACCAGCCTACACTGGCATCCGAAATGGGCGTGATGCAGGAACGTATCACCTCCACCAAACGCGGGTCCATTACTTCCGTTCAGGCTGTGTATGTGCCTGCCGATGACCTTACCGATCCGGCTCCTGCAACTACTTTTGCCCACCTCGACGCCACTACGGTATTAAACCGCAAAATCGCCGAACAGGGTATTTATCCTGCCGTTGACCCACTCGACTCCACCTCGCGTATCCTTAATCCCGATATCGTTGGTGAAGAACATTACAATACGGCACAGAGGGTAAAAGAGATTTTACAGCGTTACAAGGAATTACAGGATATTATCGCCATCCTGGGTATGGACGAACTTTCGGATGAAGACAAACAAGTTGTTCACCGTGCCCGCCGCGTTGCCCGTTTCCTTTCACAGCCATTCTTTGTTGCTACACAGTTTACCGGTATCCCGGGTGCTTTTGTAGCTATTGAAGATACCATCAAAGGTTTCAAAATGATCCTCGACGGCGAAGTGGACGAATATCCCGAATCTGCTTTCAATCTGGTAGGAACCATAGAAGAAGCCATTGAAAAGGGAAAGAAAATGCTGGCAGGAAACTAGTGAGTGAAAAGTGAATAGTGGCGGATGAAGTTGGAAGACGGAAGACCGAAGTCGGAAGACCGAAGGCGGAAGACCGAAGTTGGAAGTCGGAAGTCGGAAGACCGAAGCCGGAAGACTGAAGTCGGAAGACCGAAGTTGGAAGTTGGAAGTCGGAAGACCGAAGTCGGAAGACCGAAGCCGGAAGACTGAAGTCGGAAGACCGAAGTTGGAAGACCGAGACCGAAGGCGTAAGACCGAAGGCGTAAGACCGAAGGCGGAAAACGTTTACAGGAAGTTTCAGATAATTGGAAGTGTTTCAAATTCTGGAATTTTTATCCCTTAACCCCCAATACCTAGGCACTAAAGCCTAATATCCTAAAGATGAAAATAGAAATAGTAACTCCCGATACCACGATTTACGAAGGTGATGTTTCGCTGGCACAGTTGCCCGGGCTTGATGGTTCGTTCGAAATACTGAACAACCATGCGCCTATGATTGCCGCGCTGAAAAAAGGCAAGGTAAAAGTGATTGATGCAAAAAAAGAGACACTGGTCTTCGAAGTAAACGGTGGTATTGTGGAAGTGCTTAAAAACAGGATTCTGGTTTTGGCCGAATAATCCGCATAGAAATTTATACTTGAGGAGAGCAATTGCTCTCCTTTTTTTTGCTTTTTACTCAATAAAGCTGATTCAGGGACCAGGTTAACCAAATTGCAAGATCCGGATTAAAGTGAACATCAGTATTACCCCTTCCATCTGAACCCTGCCTATTTATATTACCTTTGATAAAACTTTGTACCATAACAAGCCAGGAATTGCTCAACGTGAGAAGAAAGAAAATACAGACTTCTGTTTTGTGGGTGTGGTTTAGCCTGGCAGTATTTTCATTGCCGGCATACAGCCAAACCATCGATACCATTTCCAACTGGGATGGCATTGCACAGAACTGGATAATTTCGGCAGGTGGTGCTCAGGTTGTACCTAACCCCCATCCGGAGGGCATCAATACCTCCGCGCATTGTTTTAAAGTAGTATCCAGTCTGGATTTATACGACCTGATATTCTGGGATATGCCGGAGGCGGTAAATTTTGAAACCTTTCCCAGGTACAATCTTAAAATATATGCTCCTCCCGGAGGCGGAAACGTAGTATTAAAATTTGAGAACAGCAACAATACTGCAAGCCAGGAACTCCTGTTGCCTTCCGTTCCGGGGCAATGGACCAATCTGGAATTTAATTTTTCAGGATTGTATTCAGCGAATTTCACCCGAATGGTGATTTTCTTTGACATATTGGGTTCAGCCTCCGGCGAGCCATGGTACCTCGACGATATTACAAAAGAAACTGCTGCTCCCGCCGGCCTGCAATCAAACCTTCCGATTGTGGTTATCAATACGTTTGGCACATCCATTCCTGATGAGCCAAAAATCACGGCTCAGATGGGCATCATCGATAATGGTCCGGGAGAACTCAACAACCTCAGCGATCTCTTTAACAACTATAACGGGTTTATAGGTATAGAAACCCGCGGGCAAAGCACCCAGATGTTTCCTAAAAAATCGTATTCAGTCGAAACCCGCGATTCGGCAGGTGGAAACTCGGATGTATCGCTGCTTGGGTTACCCAAAGAAAATGACTGGATTTTATACGCTCCCTACACGGATAAATCGATGCTTCGTAACGTGGTGACTTTCGATATGGGCCGGAAAATGGACAGATACTGCACCCGTACAATCTACTGCGAATTAATGATAAATGGCGATTATAAGGGCGTATATGTGCTGGAAGAGAAAATAAAAAAGGACGAAAACCGTGTGGATATTGCCACTTTAAACCCTGGTGAGATTTCGGGCGATGATCTGAGTGGAGGGTATATTCTTAGTGTGGATAAACTTGCTGCCGGCTTTCAGTATGGTGTCGACGGCTGGAAATCAAATCCGTATCCGGCTTATCCCAATGCCATGGATATCACCTTTCAGTATTATTATCCCGCACCGGCTGACATAGCACAACAACAGCGATATTATATCAGGGATTTTGTCACCATTGCCGAAAATACACTTAGTGGCCCCGCGTTTGCTGACCCGGAAACTGGCTACAACAAGCATTTCAACACGGCGTCTTTTGTCGATTTTATGTTGCTGAACGAGATTTCGAAAGAGGTGGATAAATACCGGTACAGCACCTATTTTTACAAAGAGAAAGACAGCGATGGAGGAAAACTCTTTGCAGGGCCTGCCTGGGATTTTAACCTTGGATACGGAAATGTTGATTACTGGCCCATGGGACTTGATTATACCGGATGGCTCTACACAAACGTTCAAACCCATGCTGCCAGCATTATGTTCTGGTGGAAGAGGCTCAATGAAGATGCATTTTTCAGGGACCTTGCCAAAACCCGTTGGGTAAGCCTGCGCGAGAACGAGTTGAGTGATGCTCATATCACAGCAGTAATCGATTCAATCCTGATCCTGACCGAAGTTGCCAAAGACCGCAATTACCTGCGCTGGCCGATACTGGGGCAATATGTATGGCCGAATTATAACTGGCAAAACAACACATATGCCGACGAAGTAACCTATTTTAAAACCTTCCTTTTCAACCGGATTGACTGGATGGATAGCCATATGACAGGGAATATTCTCCATCCGTGGCTGCATATATCGGCTGATGCCAATAAAATCAAGATCAATCTGTATGACGATTATTTCAGCAAATATGTTTTTAAGAATTCTGATTTTCAGCTTAACGATGCTCCTGCAGGCATGTTTATTCAGAATGTCGAATACCATAATGCCTCCGAATGTATTATGACCGTTTCATCCGATGTTACTGGATTCCCTGGTATTTCGGTTACGGCTTCAGCGAAGGTGCTGAACACTTATAGGAATTTAACCAGCAATAAACTTGAATCGGCAGGAATATCAGATCCGGAAGCCCTGTTGCCTCAAATAAGGGTGTACAATGCTAATAACCAGATTTATATCCGTTGCGATCAGCCTGAACTGCTGCCTGGCCAGGTGGAAATCAGGAATGTAACAGGTCAGCAACTTGGAATTTATCCGATCGGAAAGAGCTCTGAAAATATAATATCCCACCATCTCGCAGCGGGAATTTATTTTATCGTTGTTAACACTTGTAGCCGACCTCAGGTGTACCGTATTGCCATTGCGGGCAGCAGGTAATGTGTTTGTAAATTATGTCGTACGCTTCGTTTAATAGATCAAATTCATATGAATATATGTGAATTTAAAAGACTTTGCACCGAGACTACCCAGTGAAACTGATACGGTATAAATATCAATTTTACAGCACTGTAGGGGTAAAGACGTTTTCAGGTGTCTTTATAGGCAGTAAGTTCATCG
>CAIJPI010000060.1 GCA_903822525.1 uncultured Bacteroidales bacterium
GCACAATGCACTATATAACAGAATCAATTCCTGCTACAATATTCTAAAACAGAACCAAAAAAATGTTTGGGGGATTATGGCCGACTGTAGATTCAACTGTTTACGGTTTTAAATAATTAAGTACATGTATACTTCTTTATAGGGTTTACCCTTAGTCTTTTAAGCGTTTACACTTATATGTATTTTCATATTTAGATATTCCTTTGTAAAAGAATAGGTCTGTAAGAATTTATGAACGAAAATATGAATTCTCAAGTGTTTTTTGTAATGATCTTCTTATCCTGTCTCACTTATTTTTGTTTCACACAACTGAAATCATTTCAAGACCCCATGACGCTGACCATTTATTTATCAAAATAAACCATACTCATTTATCAAAATAAACCATACTCAAATCATGAAAAAAGTTTTACAAAAACAACCGGCTCAGACGACCAGAGGAATTCTCAGCCTTTTTTTGTTTTTACTCCTTTCGGCATGTGGTTATTCACAGAATGCAGGAATTAGCCCGACAGGAGCCGTAGCTCCAAATGCCGCCGCAGGCCTGGATGTGAATTTTAGCAATAAAGGCATTCTGATCCCCCGTTTGGCACTCACTTCTACTACGGATGCAACTCCGCTTGCAGCGCATGTTGCCGGAATGCTGGTGTATAATACTGCTACCTCTGGTGATGTGAAACCCGGTTTGTATTTTGACAACGGCAGCAAATGGTTTTCAACCATTTTACAGGATGGGACTGTTGCAGGAAATATGCAATACTGGGATGCAACCGCCGGAACCTGGGTAAATATTGTTCCCGGCACTGCAGGACAAAAACTAACAGTTTCGGCCCTGGGTGTTCCGGAGTGGAGCAACTGAGGATTTAGCATATAATAAACAGTCAGTTTACTTGAAAATATAAAACAGAACTACAAAAAATATAATTATGAAGAATAATCTACTATCCTTATACCGTCTGAGAAACAACTTGTATATCACAATCATTCTGATGATTCTCGGTTTTTCGGGTTTTTCGCAAAATGTCGGGATCAACACCACCGGTGCAGCTCCCAATGCCAACGCAGGTCTGGATGTCGATTTCAACAATAAAGGTGTGCTGATTCCACGTGTGGCACTAAGCAGTACAAGTAGTTTTGCTCCTTTGTCGGCTCATGTGGCCGGTATGTTGGTGTATAACACAGCAACAGCAGGTGATGTAAATCCTGGATTTTATTATAACAATGGCTCAGCCTGGATTCCCGGTTTTCCATCTGCTATTTCAACAGGAGATATGCTCTACTGGAACGGTATAGACTGGGTAAGAATACCGGTTGGTTTTCCCGGACAGTATTTGCAGTTAAATGGCGGGTTAACTCCCTATTGGGGTGGTGCAGCTGTGCTGGCTAGCTTATCCACGATTGCAGCCAGTTCGATCACTGATGTTATGGCCATCAGCGGTGGTAATCTAATCAACGACAATGGGTTAACCGTTCTTTCGCGGGGAGTATGCTGGAACACTTCCGGTACTCCTACAACTGCCGATTCAAAAACTACTGATGGTTCCGGAACCGGCTCTTTTACAAGTACCCTTACAGGTCTTTCGCAGTCGACTACTTATTACATAAGGGCCTATGCCATTAACAACCAAACGGTATCCTATGGCAATGAGGTAATTTTTACAACTACAACACCAACCATACCCGTTCTCCTGGCTACTGATGCTGCAACGTCAATAACTTCAGTCAGTGCAATCAGCGGAGGAAACCTGACTGATAATGGTAATGCAACTATTACAGCCAGAGGTATTTGCTATTCCACAACCAATCCACCAACTATTGCCGACACAAAAGTGATTGACCCGGGAACAGGACTTGGTGCCTTTACCAGCTCTCTCACCGGTTTAACTTCGAATACTGTATATTATGTTAGGTCCTATGCCACCAACAGTGTTGGAGCCGGGTATGGTGATGTGATAAGCTTTACCACACAAGCTGTGGTAAGTACTACTGCGATTACATCAATTACTACTACAGGCTCAACATCCGGTGGTACAATTACAGTGGGTGGTGGCGCTTCCATCACCGAAAGAGGCGTTTGCTGGAGTACGTTGGCAAACCCAACCATTGCTGATTCAAAAACATCAGATGGGACAACGACAGGAATCTATATCAGTGCGATTACCGGTTGCGCTTACACCACCTTATACCATGTAAGGGCATACGCCACCAACGCCGGGGGGACAGTGTATGGCAGCGATCTGACTTTTACCACGCTCACTCCTGTTTTGGCAACTATTACTACAACATCAGCTTCTTCAGTTTTAGGTTCAACAGCCACTAGCGGTGGTAATATATCCAACAATGGAGGTGCACCAATTACTGAAAGAGGTATCGTTTATTCTACTGCATCTATAACTCCACTTAATTTTGGTAGTGCCACAAAAATAATTGATCCTGCTCCAGGAACAGGACTGTATACCAGCTATTTAACAGGATTATTAGGGGGCACCACTTATAGTGTAAGATCCTATGCAATTACCACAGCTGGCACGGCATTAGGGAATGAAATTACTTTTACCACCCTGCTCAACCTGCCGGTCATTACTACAACTGCTGTAAGTAATATCGGTGCTTCTACCGCTTCGAGTGGTGGTTCGTATACCGTTAGTGGACAAGCCGGAAATTACTGGTATTATGGTATCGCAATTTCAACCTCATCTGGTTCGTTAACTCCAACCTATTTGAGTAATCAATTTGCACCACCTGCCAGCTGGACTACCAACCTTACCGGTTTAACAGCAGGAACTACCTACTATATCAGGGCATATATCCAGGGTTCGTGGAATGGAGTCAATGGTCTTTATGTTTATGGAAATGAACTGAGCTTCACAACTTCAGCTGCAACCGCACCTGTAGTTACATCAACTACTGCCATTACAACTATAACCGACAGGTCAGCCAACAGTGGTGGCACAATAACAAGCGAAGGAGGATCACCAATTACAGCTAAAGGTGTTTGCTGGAGTACCAGTCCAAACCCTGTTAAGGGTGTTGGCAATTTCACTTCAAACGGGATAGGCAGCACTGATTTTACCAGCAGCATTACAGGATTAACCGCCAGTACAATATATTATGTCAGGGCTTATGCCACTAACGCAATTGGCACCTCCTATGGGCCGGCGGATGTAATTTTCACAACAACACACGCTTCACTTTATACACTGGGTGAATATGTTGGGTACGGATGGGTAGTTTATGTTGATCCGGCTACCGGGGGTGGACTTATTGTTAGTACTGATATTAGTTCAACAGCAGGATGGGGTTGTAATAACATTGATGTCGTTGGCGTAAGCTCTGCACTTGGAACCGGACAGGCAAACACCAACCTGATCCTGGCAACAGATCTGGTTACACGACCGATTGCCGCCAGTGTTGCCAACGATTATTCTATAACCTACAGCGGTACAACCTACAACGACTGGTATCTGCCTTCCTCTGGCGACTGGGGCAAGATTGCAGCAATTGCTTCTACAGTCGGAGTCATAAATGGTAACAATAATTATTATACATCATCACAGTATCTGACATTCTTAACTTATGCTTCTACTTACTGGAGTAATGGCTCTCAAATAACCAGTAGTGGTGCTCAGAGAATTCCAGGTGCCAGTGATTATGTTTTTACATTAAGAGTTATGCGCGACTTTGGAGCATCACCTGCAGTAGCTCCAACCGTTCTTTCAACCACTGCTATTACAGGCATAACAGCCACCGGCGGGGCTTCAGGAGGTTATATCTCCAGTGACGGCGGAGGAGCGGTTATTGCACGTGGTGTTTGCTGGAGTTCGACCGGAACACCAACAATTGCCGATCCTACAACCACTGACGGCACAGGGATGGGCAGTTTTACCAGCGCCATCACCGGATTAACCACAGGCACCCCTTACAATGTGCGTGCCTACGCAACCAACAGTGCCGGTACATCGTATGGCCCTGAGATCAGCTTTACGCCGGTTGCCCCCGGATTCCCCAATGTAACAACTGCTGCTATAAGCAATATAGCAGCCACCACTGCCACTTCAGGCGGAAATGTTACCAGTGATGGTGGAGTTGCAGTAACGGCACGTGGCGTTTGCTGGAACACAACCGGAACTCCTACCAAAACTGACCCTACTACCACAGATGGAACCGGTTTAGGTGTTTTTGTTAGCAGTATTACCGGATTAACTACCGGAACACTTTATTATGTTAGAGCATATGCAACAAATGCTACAGGAACATCTTATGGTGGTGAAGTAAGTTTTACCCCATTCACTTTCGCAACAGTAACTACCGATGCAATTACCAGTATTGCTGCGACTACAGCAACTTCAGGAGGAAATATTACAAGCGATGGCGGATCAGCTGTTACTGCACGTGGTGTATGTTATAGCACAACGACCGCTCCGACAATTCTCAACTTTACAGTTGCAGATGTGCCTGGTACAGGTACCGGTACTTTTGTAAGCAATCTTACAGGTCTTACCAACGGAACACCTTATTATGTTCGGGCTTACGCAACTAATGGTGCCGGGATTTCCTATGGTAATGAGGAATTCTTCACACCATCCGGTCCAACTGTTCCAACAGTTACAACTGATCAGCCTACCAATGGTACAGAAACAGCGGTAACATCAGGAGGTGAGGTGACCAATGATGGTGGATCCGCTATTACTGCACGTGGAGTTGTTTACAGTTCAACAAGC
>CAIJPI010000061.1 GCA_903822525.1 uncultured Bacteroidales bacterium
AACATGAAATAGCCATGATTGGAATAAATCACCAACCGGAGATGATATTAAGATCAATCTGGCGTATTCCATCTGACCGTTAAAAAACAAATTAATAACAGATGAAATTTATTTATAATTGACAATACACTGGGTGTTCAGGTAGAGAAAAGTATTGCAGTCGGAATTCGTGGTTCTTTGTGTTTTTGTGACCTTATTAATTATAGAAATATTAAACCTTTCAAGTATTGAAATACGACCTTTCAATCTGCTCCAATTTTCTTACTTTTGCAACTGACTTCTTCCTGTCAGCGCTTTTTATTACATTATGCAATTTGTTAATCCCTTATTTCTTTTTGGTTTACTGGCTATCGCGATACCTGTTGTAATCCACCTGTTTAATTTCAGGAGGTTCCGCAAGGTATACTTTACCAATGTGCGTTTTTTACAGGAACTCAAGCAGCAAACACAGAAACAGTCGCAGCTGCGTCACCTGCTGATACTTGCCATGCGTATACTTGCTATTGCTGCGCTGGTGATTGCATTTGCACAGCCGTATATTCCTTTTTCCGATAAGCAGACCAGGATGGCTTCGCGTAATGCAGTCAGCGTGTTTGTCGACAATTCGTTCAGCATGGAAGCCACTACTGCTTCCGGCACATTACTGGATGAAGCCAGGCAAAAAGCACGTGAAATTGTCGCGGCTTATAAATCGACTGATTTGTACCAGTTACTTACCTGCGATTTCGAAGGCCGTCATCAGAGGCTGGTTACCCGCGACGAGTTCCTCACCATGCTGGAGGAAGTAAAAGTTTCGCCATCGGTGCATTCCTTTTCTGAGATCGTTCGCCGGCAATACGATCTGTTGCAGAGTGAAACTTCTGCCAGACGAACTTCATTTGTAGTATCAGATTTTCAGAAATCAGCCTATAGCAGCATTGATTTCGCCCAGGACTCCTCCATTAATTCGTACCTGGTGCCTCTTGTTTCGCCGGTTACGGCCAACGTTTACATCGACACCTGCTGGTTTGCCCAGCCTACGCAGCAGCCTGGTAAAACTTCACTGCTCACGGTTAGGGTCTGGAATAAGTCAGAAACCGATCTCGAAAAAATACCGCTCAAACTGCTTATTAACAACCAGCAGAAATCGGTAGCGAGTATTGATATCAAAGCTGGTATGTCCACTACAGTGGAACTTCCATTTACGGTTTACAAGGCCGGCCCTCAGCATGGTATGCTTCAGGTAACGGATTACCCGGTTACCTACGACGATATTTTTTATTTTTCGTTCGATGTGCTTTCGTCCATCAATGTCCTGGCAATAAACGGAGGCAGTGAGAACCGTTTCCTGAATGCTTTATTTGCCCAGGATTCGTCGGTAAGACTAACAAATATGAATGAAAAATCGATGGATTATGGCCGGCTACCCGGCTTCGACCTCATCGTACTGAACGAAATACCTGCCATTTCAACCGGTCTGGCAGAAGAGATTAAGCGCTATGTCAGCAATGGCGGAACCATTCTTATGCTTCCGGCTCCGAATTCCGATCTTATGTCGTATGGCAGTTTCCTGGCTTCGGTGAACGCACCATCATACCAGGCCATTGATACTGCAGATACAAAGGTTGAACGGCTAAGCGAAGAAAGCTACCTGTTTCGTGATGTTTTCGAACGGCAGCAAGGCAAACAGCTTTTGGCTGCAAACACCGATTTGCCTTTTGTAAGCAGGCATTACTCTATAGTTTTTTCTTCCGGTATGCTAACGGTTCCTTTAATCAGTATGCTCAATGGCAGGGCGTTTCTAACGCTTACCAACAGCGGAATGGGCCAGATTTTACAACTGGCTGTGCCTCTCGATCCGGGTTTCAGCAATTTTCCTCAGCAGGCGCTGTTTGTGCCGGTGCTTTATAATAT
>CAIJPI010000062.1 GCA_903822525.1 uncultured Bacteroidales bacterium
CAGTGAAATTTTCAGTACCCTGAATAAAATTGAAATACCAGTATTTGCAGAAGAAATCCATGGGTTGGAATCGCTTGATCGCTTAAAGGAGTGCCTTTTTAAAACAGAATAATTCAATCAGAAAGTCATGGGAAAAAGTAAGGATGAAATGGTTTTGAGGGTAAAAGAAGCACTTGTTAAAGATGTAGGCCGGGCTATTGCCAGGATAGATCCGAAGGATATGAAATCTCTGGGTCTCGAAAGCGGTGACGTTATCGTGATCGAAGGCAAACGTTCGACTCCCGTTAAAATCATGCCTTGTTATCCTGAAGACCGTGATAAAGGAATTATTCAGATTGATGGAATTACCAGGGAAAATGCCCAGGCTGGTATTGACGAGAAAGTAAAAATAATTAAAACTACCTGCCGGCAGGCGGCAAAGATAAAACTCAAACCAGATACAAAATCGGGTTCGCTGTTTAAAGCCGATGATGCAAAATACATTGGGTCACTTATTAACGGGCTTTCGGTTATAAAAGGTGACAAAGTGAAAGCAACCCTTTTTGGTTCCAGGGCTGTCGATTATACCGTTACGGGCACCAGCCCTGAGGGTGTGGTGCTGATTCACCCTAATACGGTTTTTCAGCTCGAACTCACAAAACAGGATGGGGAGCGCAAGAGCAAAGTCTCGTACGAAGATATAGGCGGACTTGGCAACCAGGTACAGCGTATCAGGGAGATGATCGAACTTCCGTTAAAGTATCCCGAAATTTTCGAACGTCTTGGCGTACAGGCACCCAAAGGTGTGTTTATGTATGGTCCTCCGGGAACCGGTAAAACGCTTATCGTTAGAGCTGTAGCGCACGAAACGGATGCTTATTTCATCAATATCTCAGGCCCTGAGATTATGGGGAAATTTTATGGTGAAAGCGAAGGCCGTATCCGGAAAATTTTTGAAGAGGCCCAGCAGCATGCACCTGCCATTATCTTTATTGATGAAATAGATGCCATTGCTCCCAAGCGCGAGGATATGGGAGGCGAAAAACAGGTTGAGAAACGTGTTGTTGCCCAACTCTTATCGCTGATGGATGGACTGGAGTCGAGAGGAAAGGTGATTGTAATCGGGGCAACCAATATCCCAAATTCAATTGATCCTGCCTTGCGCAGACCCGGACGCTTTGACCGTGAAATCTCTATATCCATACCTGATAAAAAAGGCAGGCTCGAAATCCTGCATATCCATACACGGGGTATTCCTTTAGCCATGGATGTTGATATGGAGCGACTGGCCGAAATCACCCACGGTTTTGTAGGTGCCGACCTCGAGGCTTTGGCCCGCGAAGCTGCCATGACAGCACTGCGAAAGATATTGCCACAGATAGATTTCGAGATGGCCGAAATTCCTTACGAACTTCTTATGTCGCTCGAGGTAACCATGGATAACTTTATGGATGCCATGAAAGAAGTAGAGCCTTCGGCTATCAGGGAAGTTTTTGTAGAAGTTCCCGATGTGAAATGGGACGACGTTGGTGGCCTTGGCGAAATAAAGGATGCATTAAAAGAAACGGTTGAATGGCCATTGAAATATGCCGAATTATTTAAAAAGGCCGATACCAAACCGCCAAAGGGCATCATTCTGCATGGCAGGCCCGGTACCGGCAAAACATATCTTGCAAAAGCTCTGGCCAGCGAGAGTGGCGTGAATTTCATCTCCGTTAAAGGCCCCCAGATTTTAAGCCGTTATATAGGCGAATCGGAAAAAGGTGTGCGCGAACTGTTCAGGATGGCAAAACAGGCTTCGCCTTGTATCCTCTTCCTCGATGAAATTGACAGCCTTACCCCAAGGCGCAGCAACGACAGTTCGGGCTCAGGAGTGATCGATCGCGTTATAGGCCAGTTTTTAACCGAAATGGATGGTATTGAAGACCTGAAAGGAGTAATAGTGCTGGCAGCTACCAACCGTATCGATTTGATTGATCCGGCTTTGCTGAGGAGCGGCCGTTTTGACCTGATTTTCGAACTGCCCTTACCGGATGAGAAAACCCGGGAGAAAATATTCGAGATTCATACCCGCAGGAAACCACTGGGAAAAAAGGTGAGCCTGAATAAACTGGCAGCAAAAACGGATAGCCTCACCGGATCTGATATCGAATTTGTTTGTCGTAAAGCGGCTATGCTTGCCATACGCGCTTTAATTGATCAAAACCGTGGAAGCCAGGATGAAGTTTCAGATGACATCTCTGTTCTGGAATCCCATTTCGACGAAGCCATACAGCTCGTATTAACACAAAATGCAAAGAAAAAATAATCAATAATCCTGGTAATTTAAAAACAAAAGTTATGTCAAAAAAAGGAATATATATATACGGTATTGTGCCTAATTTTTATAGCACGGATATGTTCCGCTCGCTCGAAAATTCAGAGGTTTATGCGATTCCTTTTCAGAATATATCTGCACTCGTTTCCGACAGGGATAATACACGTCTTGAGTCATTGGACAGGGAAAGTCTCGGGCATCTGCTCGTTCATCACCAGAAGACTATTGAAGAACTGCTGCATAAACGATTCGCTATGCTTATACCGATGCGGTTGGGCATGATGGCAAATTCGAAGGAGGAAGTTATAAAAATACTTGCCAGCGGGTATGACCTGATCATCGAGACGCTGAAGAAGATTGAATTTCTTACCGAGATAGACCTAGCAGTGACCTGGGCCGATTTCTCGGCAGCCATACAGCAAACGGCCAGCCATCCCGATATTGTGGCTCTTAAAAATGAGATCCTCGAAAAATCCAATGCATTGTCGCAGGTCGACCAGGTAAAGATCGGTATGCTCATGCAGGAAAAACTGGATGAAAAAAACAAAGCAGTTGAACTGAGGATACTGGATAAAATGTCAGCATTGAGCGTCGATATTAAAATACATGAATCTATGAACGACCAGATGATCACAAATTCGGCGTTCCTGGTCAACAGAAATTTAAAAGACAAATTCGAGCTGGCTATTGATGAACTCGACGAAGAGTTCGCAGGAATGCTGAATTTTAAAATAGTCGGTCCTTTACCCTGTTACAGTTTTTATACTATTGAGGTTGAAGAACTGAACCCTGAAATGGTAGCACAGGCACAGAAAGAACTGGGGTTAAAAGAAGAAACTTCGAGTCCTGAGATTAAAAGGGCATACCTCGAAAAAGCAAAGGAGTTTCATCCCGATGCTTACCAGGATAATGGTGACCAGGAAAGTTTTAACCGGGTAAATAAGGCCTATCATACTCTGCTCGATTATTTGTCGGCAGCAAAACAGACCTCAAAAGATGAACGATTCTCGCTTGCCAGGGAGAAAGTGAGTGAAAATTTAATTTTAGTAAAAATAAAGGATTAGTATGCAGCGCGACGGAAAATATATTTATTGCATTATCGAATCGGATTACGACGTGAATCTGGGCCCGATTGGTGTTGGCGGGCGTGGCGACCTGGTTTCGACTATCGGTTTCGATGGTCTTTGCATGGTGGTGAGCGATCATCCGCTCAGCAGGTTTATGGTGAATCCTGAGAATATGCTGGCACATCAGAAAGTGATTGAGGAGGTAATGAAAGAATTCAGCAGTGTGATCCCAATCCGGTTTGGAATAATTGCAGCTACTCCCGACGAAATACGGAACCTGCTCAACCGCAGGTACAGCGAATTTATTGAGTTGCTCAGGCAGTTCGAAAATAAAGTTGAGCTGAACGTAAGAGGTACCTGGAAGGATATGGGTATGATATACAAAGAGATAGATAAAGAACACGCTGACCTTCAAAAAATCAGGGCCGAAATCGAAGGCCTTACCGATAAGGAAAAAAGAAATTCGAAAATTGACGAAGCCGGAAAGCTGGTTGGACTGGCATTGCTCGAAAAAAAGGAAGACGAAGCCGCAAAAATCATTGATGCATTCCGTAAATCGATTTTCGAATACAAGCATAACAAAACCAGCAGCGATGCTATGTTTATGAATACAGCCTTTCTGGTGAACAGCGGCAGGGAGATCGAATTCGACAACATTATGACCGCCCTGGGAATAACGTATGAGGGCAGATGCGATTTTGTATACACAGCCCCTCTGCCGATCTTTAATTTTATCGATCTGAAAATTTTTCCTGAAAAATGGGAATTGTAAATAAAACTGCAGATGCAACTTTTAAAAGCATTTAAAAGCAATTACAACATAGCACACCTCACATAGCACATAGCACTCAGCACTCAGCACTCAGCACATAGCACACAGCACACAGCACTCAGCACTTTACACAGTTAGCATAATACAATATTTAAAAAAAACAAAGAATTAATTACCACTTAATACCAGGCATTGATATGGAAAACGGAGTTGAAACACTGAAAGAAGGGAAATATATTTATGGCATAATCAGGCATTCAGGCCCTATCGAATATGGGCCGATTGGCATGGGAAAACGTGCCGACCTGGTTTACGGTATCGAATTCAAAGGGATTACTGCCATTGTGAGTAATTCGCCGGTTATTATTTATGAAGCGCGCAGAGTAAATATGATCACTCACGAAAAAGTGCTCGAAGAGATCATGAAGCAGTTCACGGTTCTGCCAGTCCGCTTTTCGACTATCTCCGAACACAGCGATGATGCAGGGATACTGCGGATTATAGAGAAGGATTATACCAAATTCGACGAGATGCTTACCAAAATGGATGGCAAAAAGGAACTCGGGTTAAAAATACTTGCCCACGAAGCTCCTATATACGAAAGCATTGTTGAAAAATATGATGACATCAGGTCGCTAAGGGCGAAACTCATCAACCTGCCTGTCGATAAAACACACTACCAGCGCATGAAAATTGGTGAGATGGTTGCCGAAGCACTAAAAAAGGAAACAGAGAATTATAAGAATATCATTCTCGATACCCTGAAGCCCCTGTCTGAAGAGTCGAAACTGAACGATAACTACGGTGAAATGATGATTCTGAATGCCGCATTTCTGATCAAAAATATTTCGGAACCGGCTTTCGACAAGGCAGTGAACGATCTGGATGAAAAATTCGGTAACTTTATGACATTCAAATATGTAGGTACATTACCTCCATATAATTTTGTAAACCTGGTTATTAATACGAAAGGAATTTAATATGTTTCTGATCGACGACATATTGCTCGCACCTTTAAAAGGAATCCTTTTTTTAGGAAAAAAAATTAATGAGGTTATTGAGAAAGAAACTTCGGATGAGGGTTCCGTTAAAGAAAGGCTGATGGCCCTGCAACTCAAATTCGAGATGGATGAAATTGACGAAGAAGAATACGACCGCAGAGAGGACGAATTGCTGAAACTGCTGGGGGATATCAGGGAACAGAAAGAGAATAGATAGGAAATAGGAAATAGGAAATAAGAATTAGGAAATAGGAATTAAGAAATAGTGAATAGTGAATAGTGAATAGGGAATAGGGAATAGAGGGTGGGTTGGTTAAGGAGTAAGCCGAAAAAAGCAAAAATCACGGTTTGATTGTCAGCTCTTCGCCCAACGCATTTCTAAACAAACTGTATTTAACATCATCATTAAAAAGGAGGAAAAATGAGTGCTTTTAAATGCCCGAATTGTGGAAAAACAACAGGAGGAAACGAAAAATTCTGCATCGATTGCGGACAGCCGTTTAATATCTCGTGTCCCGAATGTGGCGAAGGATGGAGGTTTATGTATGAATATAAATTCTGCCCGGCTTGCGGCCATAATATGAAAAAGGCCAACGCAACAAAGCCCCAGCCGGAACAAAAAAAAGCATAGTAAAGCCTGCTGAATAGCTATACAGGAATAAGGGTAACAGGAGAACAACATAATAAAGGAGGAAAAAACTATGAGTACAATAATTGATGTAAAAAAAACGGTAGTTAATTTTCTGAAAGAGAATATTAACTGTTATGATGTGACAGTCATAAAAATTGAAAAAATACTGGATAGCTGGAACTCGGTTGCTGAAGTTTATGAAGACGATTCTTTTTTAAAATCAATGAATCTTCCCCCTAAACAGATACGGCTTTTTTATTCGGTAAAAATGGATGAAAAACTTGAAATTACTTCCTTCGAGCGCATAAGCTCATTCGAAGGTATGGAAGGAACAGATTAACTAATTTAACAATTCCCTGTCATGACCAGCGATCTGATATATGTTTATTGCATATCCGACAGTGCCTGTGAAACCGACAGCATCACGGATACTGAAGGCTTGAAATTCCTGTTGATTGACGGGTTTTACGTGAGTGTGAAATACGTTCCCGAAAGTGAATTTTCGGAGGAGAATTTCAAAAGAAATTTATCCGATTTACAATGGCTGGAAACCAATGCACGGGCCCATATCAATGTGATAACAAGCATTATGGAGAGCAATACCGTGATTCCCTTCAAATTCGGTACCCTCTTCGCGGCTGAAGCCGGACTGCGTAAATTTGTTTCCGATTATTCCGACTCCCTGGCCGAAAACTTCGAACGCATCAGGGGAAAAGAAGAATGGGCAGTAAAAATATACTGCAACCGGAAAATGCTGGGTGATAAAATTGATGAACTGAGTGAGGAAGCTGCATCACTGGAGGAACAAATTATGGCCAGTTCGCCGGGCAAAGCATTTCTGCTGAAACGGAAAAAGACGGAAGTGGTCGAGAATGAACTGAACCGGCTTTGCCAGAAATACGGTCAGCAATATTTTGAAGCATTTAACAACCTGAGCGATGCAACCCGGCTTAATAACCTGCTTCCAAAGGAATTTACCGGAAGAGAAGATACCATGATCCTTAATTCTGCTTTTTTCGTAAGTAAAAACAGGGTAACTGCTTTTAAAACAGCTGTCGATATGATAAGAAATGAAGATGGAAACTCAAGTTTCTTTATTGAAACTACCGGGCCATGGCCGCCGTTTAGTTTTATTAGTATTAAGGAAAAAGGGGCGGGGTGAGGAATGGGGATTTCGGATTTCGGATTTCGGATTTCGGATTGGGGATTGCGGATGTTGGATTGCGGATGTTGGATTGAGGATTGCGGATTGCGGATGTTGGATTGCGGATGTCGGAATTCGGATTGGGGATTGGAGATTGGGAGTGAAGAGAACTCATAATAATATGAAAAAGGTTATCAGGCAATTGGGATTAACAAGTGGCTAGCGGCATCTGGATTAAAGTAATTATAGCGATCAGGGACTTTACCCTGAAAAAATAAAAAAAGCGGGAGAAATAGAATGAGCAATAATGTAATTGACCAGTCAAAAGATATCACCATCCTCGAACTGCTCGACAGGGTGCTGAATAAAGGTGTCATACTCACCGGCGATATTGTTATTTCAGTAGCTGATATCGACCTGGTATACCTGGGCGTAAAATTATTGCTGAGTTCGGTCGAAACCATGGAACAGCTTAAATCAGGGAAAAGAGCATTGCTGAAGTGATGTTGCAATACAGGGTAGGGGAGATATGGGTTGGACGAAAACCTGAAATACGTTGCTTAGAAAAGATTTTAATACGATACAGATTCTGAATTGAGCAAAATGGAAATGTTGATTTATTCGTTGTTAGCAGTTAAAGACAATCCTGAGAAACTTAATGCTTTTCTTGAGGGCCTTACAGGCATTTCCGGATCCGGTTTGTATGCTGTAAGGGTTAATGAAATTGTTGCTGTTACAGGCGATATCAGCCGTGCTGAACTGCTTGCCGATACATCGAATGCCCTTGTCTTTGCAGCTATTATCGAATCCCTTATGCAGGAGTTTCCGGTGCTACCTATGCGCTATGGCTCATTCCTTGAATCAGCCGACGCAGTGTCGCGGATGATCGAAAGAAATTATGAGGAGATAAAGCAAAACCTTCAGCTGGTTGAAAATAAGCTTGAATTCGGCCTGAAGATATTTTGTGATTCCGAAAAATTAAAAACAGCACTCCAGCCAATTTCTGAAACCGACGCCACCATTTCACAAAACACCGGTTCGGAAATCCATACTTCGGTTTTCAGGGAATATGTAAATACCAAACTTAAAGCTCACAGGCTTGAAGAATTGCTGTTATCCCATGTCGACAAGGTTATAGCCGGCATTACACAACAGCTTGATCGCATGGATGCGCTCAGTAAATTTAAAAAAATCGTAGCTCCAGCCACTGTGATTGATGGCGTTTTTTTGTTGGAAAAGGATAAAAAAGAGGAGTTGATAAAAGCAATTAAAGATTTGCAGGAAATATATCCGGGGATGGACTTCGTGCTCACCGGTCCCTGGCCTCCCTATAACTTCGTCGAAACCACCATAAAGTAGTCAGCATAATGAGTGAAAATAAAATACTGTTTAATACCGGCTCGCTCGAAACGCTATCGGAAGAAATGGGCAAACTTACCAGCTCCGAAGATTCGAGGCTGAAATTGGGTCCCGATAATGCCGATTCGGGCCTGGCCAAACTTGTACTTACCCTCGTAGAACTTATTCGTAAACTTGTTGAAAAGCAGGCTATGCGCCGTGTGGATGGAGGATCGCTCACCGATGAGGAAATTGAACGCCTGGGCGAAACCCTGATGAAACTCGAAATGAAAATGGAAGAACTGAAAAAGCATTTTAACCTTACCGACCGCGACTTAAATATCAACCTGGGTCCATTGGGCGACCTGATGTAAAAAATGTCAGGGTGCTTTAATTAAACAATGTTTTGGAAGCGGAGCACTTAGTCTGTCTAATTAAAGTACTCGGATACAAGGCAATAGGCTTTAATCTGGTTAAGGATTACGGGAAAAGAAGGTTTAAAGTAATTTTATTCTGTAAATGAATTCTCGTAAGTTCAGGACATTCTCCCCATCCCTCCAATGTTAGTTAAGATTTTCGTTAAATGTGTAATATAACTTCAAATAACCATGAAGAAAGCCAGCAATTCGAGAGCCTCAGCCCTGCGCCAGCAGGCAGAAGAGTTGCTGAAAGAGGTTCCAATACGGACTGTTTCACATCTTTCGGAACCTGAAATGCGTAAACTCCTTCACGAACTGGAGGTACGTCAGATTGAACTGGAATTGCAGAATAAAGAACTTGTATGGCAGAATCAGGAACTGATACTTGAAAAGGAAAAGACTGAAACAGCCCATAATAAATACACTGAGCTATACGATTTTGCTCCCATAGCCTATTTTTCTCTTTCGCAGGATAGCACTATAGTTGAAGTCAACTTTAGTGGTGCAAAAATGCTTCATTTGGAGAAATCTGCATTAAAAAACAAGTTGCTTAGTTCTTATATTACCGATACAGGCAAGCCGATATTTGAGCTGTTCCTGTCGAAGGTTTTTAAAAGTAAAGTAAAGGAAACCTGCGAACTTACCCTGCCGGTAAAAAGCGGAGCACCCATACTGGTTTATTTGACCGGACAGGTCAATATAGCCGACGAGCAATGCCTGGTTACCATGGTTGATATTACCGGGCTCAGGCTTACTACGTATGCACTACCGGAGTGCGGACACCAGCATGTCCGTATCCTGAACGATATTTCGGATGTGGTATGGTCGGTATCGTGGCCCGATATGAATCCTATTTATATCAGTCCTTCGGTACTAAAAGTATACGGAAGATCAGCAAACGAATTTTTCAGAGATCCTAATCTGTGGGCCGGCATAGTGCATCCTGACGATCAGGACTTGTCGGAAAAAGCATTGGCAACACTGCATACCAAAGGATCAGCAGTGCGGGAGTGCCGTGTGCTGAAATCTGATGGAAGTATAATCTGGATAAATGACAAAAGCAGGATTATCTTCGATAGCAACCGGAACCCAATACGGATTGACGGAGTTTCGCGCGATATTACTGAACAAAAGCAGTCGGAGATATACAGGGAAATGAACCGCGAAATCCTCCTGACGCTAAACGAGCAACGGAATTTAAAGGATACAGTTCACCTTGTTATCGGTATCCTGAAACGCTTCACCGGTTTCGATGCTATTGGCATCCGCCTGCAAAACGGTGATGACTTCCCGTATTTTGGTCAGGATGGCTTTTCGGAGAATTTTTTAAAAACCGAGAACTCGCTTATTGCACATAACGCTGATGGCGGGATGTGCCGCGACGCTGACGGTAAGATCTGCCTCGAATGTACCTGTGGGCTTGTTATTTCAGGTACTGCCAAGCCCGGAAATTCGCTTTTCACTGTGGGAGGCAGTATCTGGACAAACGATTCACTTCCATTCCTTGATACACCCGAAAGTGAGGATATGCGTCTCCATCCGCGAAATCAATGTATCCATCAGGGCTATGCATCCGTTGCGCTGGTGCCAATCCGCAGCCGTAATACCAATGTGGGACTGATACAGTTTAACGACCATCAGAAAGGCCGGTTTACCGATCATAGCATTGAACAACTCGAAGGAATTGCATCCCATATAGGGGAAGCACTGATGCGCAAACAAGCTGAAGAGGCTCTGCATTCAAGCAATGAATTGCTTTCATTGTTTATGATGCATTCACCTATATTTTCTTTTATCAAAGAAGTATCCCAAAATGAAAGCCGCGTTCTCAGAGCTAGTGAGAATTACCGTGAAATGATCGGGATTCCGGGCTCTGAAATGGTAAATAAAAATATGTACGAGCTTTTTCCTGAGGAACTTGCAGTAAAAATGACAGCTGACGACTGGAGCGTTGTATCAGAAGGGAAACAGCTTGAGATTGAGGAATCGCTGAACGGCCGGACCTATTATTCCCTCAAATACCCGATTAAACAGGGAGATAAAAATTTACTGGCAGGCTTTTCAATCGATATCACTGAGCGCAGGCTTACAGAGGAAAAACTGCATGAAAGTGAGCAAAGGTACCGCATACTGATAGAAACGGCACAGGAAGGTATACTGGTTGCCCAGGGTAGCCGTTTTAAATTTGTTAATCCGAAAATGTCGGAACTCACAGGCTATACCGAAGATGAACTTTTAGCTATGCCTTTTTTGGATCTGGTTCATCACGACGATAAGGAACTTGTGAAAAGTAATTATTTGAAACGCACCCAGGGAGAATTTGTTGAAAACAGGTATCATTTCAGGGTTTATAAAAAGGATAACAGCATTAACTGGATCGAGATGAGCGGTGTTAAAACCGAATGGGAAGGTCAGCCTGCCGTTATAAACGTTGTTACCGATATCACCGACCGGGTGCATGCTGAACAAGCACTTAAAGACAGCGAAAGCCGGGCCCGGGCCATTCTCAATGCCATCCCCGACCTGATGTTCATGTTAGACAGTCAGGGCGTTTACCTCGATTATAAATCAAACAGAGATGATCTCGGATATCGGGGACAATCGCTTATCGGTCTCAGAAACAGGGATATTGCCCCAACAGAATTTGCTGACCTGGTAGATGAAAAAATCAAACTTTGTATTCAAACCGGCGATATACAGGTATTCGATTGTCAGTTGCCACTGCCAACAGGCGAGGCAGGCGAATTTGAAGCACGAATGGCATACTGTGGTACAGACAAAGTAGTAGTGATAGTAAGAAATATTACGGAAAGAAAAGCGGCCGAAGCCGAAATACAGCTGAAAAACGATGAATTAGAAAAGCTGAATATTGAAAAAGATAAAATTTTTTCTATTATAGCCCACGACCTGCGCAGCCCTTTTCAAACACTGCTGGGCTTTTCGCTTATGCGCGCTGATGACCTGTTAACGCTGCCACTGGAGGAAATTCAGAAGATTGCAGTAAATATGCGTAATTCAGC
Organism: uncultured Bacteroidales bacterium; assembly: GCA_903822525.1. Lineage (GTDB taxonomy): Bacteria > Bacteroidota > Bacteroidia > Bacteroidales > UBA4417 > UBA4417. The sequence continues at coordinate 11,689 of CAIJPI010000062.1, forward strand.
AAATAAACTCTTCAATCTGCTCGAAAACCTGCTCGACTGGTCGCAACTGCAGCGTGGCGTGATCACAGTTAAGATGAAAGCATTTATGCTGTCGGATAGGATTGATGAAATCATTGACCTGATCCGCGACACTGCCGACAAAAAAAAGATAAAAATCACATTGGATATTCCCGAAAAATTGATTATCTTAGCTGATACTCAGATGTTTGAAAGCCTTATGCGCAACCTGGTTTTCAATGCGGTAAAATTTACCCCAAAAGGTGGTAAAGTCATGATTTCGGCAAAGGTGTTGACCGATTCTTTCGTTGAAATAGCTGTACACGATACAGGTATTGGTATGAATAGTGAACTACGTGAAAACCTTTTCAGGCTCAACGCACAAACCAGCCGCAAAGGTACCGACGGTGAACCCAGTGCCGGCCTCGGATTAATTATTTGCAAGGATTTTATTGAAAAACTCGGAGGAGAGATATTCGTGGAAAGCCAGGAAGGAATCGGAAGTACCTTTAAGTTTACTTTACCAACTCCCTACAGATGAAAAATAAAGAGAATCAAAAGAAAGCCGATTTAGGTGCTCTGCGCCTGAAAGCTGAGGATTTGCTCAGAGGGGAAAAGCAAGTTGCCGATGGGCCAATGACTGAGATCGAAGTGCTGAAATTAATGCAGGAACTTGCTGTGCATGAAATTGAACTTGAAATGCAGCAGGATGAACTACTGCTTGCAAGCAATGCCGCACTGGAGGCAGCTGAGAAATATGCCGAATTATTCGATTTTGCGCCTTCAGGGTATTATGTACTTAATGTAAAAGGTGAAATTATTGAAGTGAACCTGAGTGGAGCTGTATTGCTTGGAAAGGAACGCGCCTACCTGAAAAACAGCATGTTTGTGTTTTTTGTCAGCAACGATTCCCGGCCCGTTTTTAATCTCTTTTTAGCAAATCTGTTTAATGACCGAAGCCGTCAAAGCTGTTACCTTACCCTTTCTGTAACGTATGATTCGCCCTTATATGTCCATATTACAGGAATGCTGTCACGCGATGGGACGCAATTCTTTATCAATGCATTAGATGTCACTGAGCTCAGGCTGACCGAAGAGGCATTGGCTGAAAGTGAAAAGCATTATTACCTTATGACTCACTCGGCAAACGATGCCATAATTTCAATCAACAGTAAAGGAAATATAGTTGAATGGAATCAGGGAGCCGAAAGAATATTCGGATATACTGAGGAAGAAATAATGGGAAAAAAGCTCGAACTGCTGATCCCTGAACGGTATACCGAAATACATGAACGACAGTTTGAAAATGTTGTGAAGGGCGGTGAACATCATATTAAAAATAAAACAGTCGAACTTTCCGGGATGCATAAAAACGGGAATGAGTTTCCGATTGAGTTGTCCGTTTCGGAATGGGAAACCTTATCAGGCAAATTTTTTACAGGTATTATCCGCGATATTTCGTATCGGATAAGGGCTTTTGAAGAAATTAAAATAAAAGAAACCAATCTTCAAAATATCATTTCCGGAACCAATGTGGGTACCTGGGAGTGGAATGTGCAAACCGGTGAAGCCGTATTCAACGAACGTTGGGCCAATATTATAGGGTATTCGCTTCGGGAACTCCCTACAGCCTCTATCGAAACCTGGTTGCAATGTACTCATCCCGATGATTTAATAATATCGGGAACTCAATTGGAGGAGCATTTTTCGGGTAAAACGGATTATTATGAATGCGAAGCCCGTATGCATCATAAAAACGGCGACTGGGTCTGGGTTTTGGACCGGGGTAAAGTAATATCCCGGACCGAAGATGGAAAGCCGTTGATTATGACGGGCTTTCATATGGATATCACGGCACGTAAGCTGGCCGAAGAGAACCTGATACAAAGTGAAGCACGGTTTCGCAATGCTATTGAGGAAGCGCCTTTGCCCATTATGCTGCATGCTGAGGATGGTGAAGTGCTGACAATCAGTCATGAGTGGACCGAATTAACCGGTTATACCCTGGCTGATATACCAACTATATCCGCCTGGACGGAAAAAGCTTACGGCCCTGGCAAACAAAAGGTGATTAAAGATATTGATAGATTATATGATCTTGAATCACGCAGGCAGGAGGGTGAATATGAAATAAACAGCAGCAATGGATCCAAACTGATATGGGATTTTAGTTCGGTTTCGCTGGGCCATTTGCCCGATGGACGCCGCTGGGTGATGAGTATGGCTTCGGATGTTACCAAACGTAAGAAAATAGAAACTCAGCTTGAGGAAAGTGAATTCCAATATCGTACTTTAGCCAATACGGGCTCAACTCTTGTTTGGAAAGCAGGAACCGATAAACAAGGCTATTATTTTAACGATGTATGGTTAAATTTTACCGGCCGCAGCCTTGAGCAGGAATTGGGTTATGGCTGGGCCGAAGGTGTTCATCCCGATGATTTAAACCGCTGCCTCGAAATCTATAACACATGTTTCGATAAACACGAAACTTTCGAAATGGAAGGCCGCCTCCGCCACGTAAGTGGCCAATACTGCTGGCTCCTCCATAGAGGAACTCCTAACTACAACCTCAACCACGATTTTTTGGGTTACATCGGGAATAGCTTCGATATAAGCAACCTTAAGCAGGCGGAAATGGAATTAATCGAACGAAACGAGGAATTGCAGCGGTTTCAGAGTCTTACAGTCGGTCGCGAACTGGCTATGATTGAGTTGAAAAAAGAAATAAACGAATTGCTCAAAAATGAAGGTCGGGAAGCAAAATATAAAATAGTGGTTGGCGATCAGGATGAGTTATAGATTCGTCTGAAATTCAGTATTGCAAGGACCGGAGACAGACAGAAATCAAGCATAGAAAAGAAATAATTGATAAACTGTCCTAAAATAAACAAGTATGAACCTGAAAAATTTAAAAATCGGAACACAGCTTATTTTGGCCTATGCTTTCATGCTGCTTATGATGATAGGTTTGGGAATTTTGGCATTCAGGCAAACCGACCGGATTCAGGCACAGAGCGAAGTGCTTTACAACCATCCTAATCAGGTGAGGGCTGCAATCGGAGTCCTTGAAAAAGATGTTCTGAATATGCAGTTAGGCGAACTCAGACTCTTATTTGCAGATACAGAGCCCGAAAGACAGGCCGGACTTCAGCTAATCGCGATATCTTCTGCTGATATCCCTTCTCAAATCAGTATACTGAAAGAAAAGTATCTGGGCCCAAAATCGGATGTGGATTCAGTTTACACGGCGTATATAATCTGGAAAACGCATCAGGCGGAAAACATACGGATGTTTCTATCAGAAGGTACAGGTAAGAGCCTGCAAAAATATCTTTCTGATGATATAGGTCTGTATTATATAGCCCGGCTAAACGCAAGTATGCTTGTCATAGATAGGTTTGCCACAAACAAAGCTTTGTCATTGTATAAAACATCGGTTGCTTTGAAAACATCGTTAAAATACCAGCTTATCTGGATCCTCACAGTTATTTCAATCATTTCGTTACTCATCAGTCTTTTTATCATCCGGAATATCCAGAAGCCAATATTACTGCTTACCGAGGCTGCAAATCAATTTCATTCTGGCAATCTGAATGCAAGAAGTGTATATGAATCGCAAAATGAATTCGGAAAATTATCCGATTCATTCAACAATCTGGCCAGCCGTATACAGGAAAATATACAGTTAAACGAAAAAGTGGTTGGCTTATCAGCATTAATGATGAGCGAATACGACGAACGGAAATTCTTTAAAACTACGCTTAATGCACTGGCTGAAAATACTGGTGCACAGATGGCCGTAGTATACCTGCTTGACGAGGACAAGAAGAAATTTCAATATTTTGCGTCTCTAGGAGCTGGTGAAAAGGTGAGGCCTTCATTCGATTCCGATACTTTCGAGGGAGAATTCGGTTCAGTTCTGGCTTCACAAAAGATTCAGCACATTAAAAATATACCCGAAGATTCACGTTTTGTTTTTTTAACCGTAAGCGGGGAGTTTAGCCCCCGCGAAATTATCACCATCCCGGTATTGGTTTATCATGAAGTAGTAGCCGTTATTTCACTGGCAAGCCTGCATCCGTTTGCCATTCAGGCACTGCAGCTCATTGACACCATCCTCGATACCCTGGGCGCCCGTATTGAAGGCTTATTGGTTTATCAGAAGATGAAAGTATTCCTGCAACAACTGGAGAATCAGAACATTGAACTGGAAATTCAGAAAAAACAGCTTGATAAAGCCAACCAGCTCAAGACCAATTTTTTGTCGAATATGAGTCACGAATTGCGCACACCGCTTAATTCAGTCATTGCGCTTTCGGGAGTACTTAGCCGCAGGATCGAAAAACTTATTCCTGCTGAAGAATTCAGCTACCTCGAAGTAATTGAGCGCAATGGCAAGCACCTGCTAAGGCTCATCAACGATATTCTCGATATCTCCCGTATTGAAGCCGGTCGCGAAGTGATTGAAATCACCTCGTTTAACATCCATGCCATGGTGGCCGATGTTATAAATATGATACGTCCCATTGCAGAGCAGAAAAGCCTTTCACTGATTCAAAATGAGAGCGATTCAGCGTTATTTATTAACAGCGATGCCGATAAATGCCATCATATACTACAAAACCTTTTAAGTAATTCGGTAAAGTTTACCGAAAAAGGTACTATTATGGTGAACGCAGACCATAGTATTGATAATGTTGTGATTACAGTCGCCGACACAGGTATAGGTATTTCAGAAGGTCACCTGCCTCATATTTTCGACGAATTCAGGCAAGCCGATGGGAGTACTTCACGTAAATATGGCGGAACAGGATTAGGGCTGGCCATTGCCCAGAAATTTACAAGCCTGCTGGGTGGAACCCTTTCAGCCAGCAGTGTATATGGAAAAGGCTCGGTGTTCACGCTTGTTCTACCCATACAGTATATGCCCGTTAGCCCTGATTCAGCATCACAAACAATTGAAGTTTCCCCGTATGCTTCCGAACCTGTTTTGCCGGATACAATCGCTCCGCCTGCTTTTAACATGATCAAAACCACTACAAAACCCAAACTCATAGAGGGAAAACCCAAGGTACTGGTGGTTGAAGATAATCCTGATAATATGATTACAGTAAAAGCGATCATGGCAGGTAATTTTCAGGTGTTCGAGGCTGTTAACGGTGATGAAGCTATAGCCTTGGCCAGGCAATATATGCCTGATATTATTCTGATGGATATTGCTTTGCCCGGTATGGATGGTATTGATGCATTTTATGCTATCCGCAGTGATGTGCGCTTACAGCATATTCCTATAATTGCGCTTACAGCCAGCACTATGGTTTCGGACCGGGAAACTATCCTGGCATTCGGATTGGATGCATATATCGCCAAACCCATCGATGAAAAAGAATTTTTTAAAACGATAAACAGTATATTGTATGGAACCTGATAAGATTAAAATACTGTCTGTCGACGACAACCCGGATAACCTGCTTATTATCAAGGCATTACTGGATGACTTATTTCCGGAAGTTTCAGTTTTTACAGCTCTTACCGGAGTCAAAGGTATTGAACTGGCCGCCGCCGAAGATCCTGATGTAATACTGCTCGATATTGTTATGCCAGAGATGGATGGCTTCGATGTATGCAAATTGCTGAAAGCCGACAATATAATGAGCCAGATACCGGTAATCTTTCTTACAGCTCTGAAAGGCGATAAAGATAGCCGTGTTAAAGGAATCGAAGCAGGTGGCGATGCGTTTCTTTCAAAACCGGTCGACAAAACTGAACTCCTGGTGCAGGTTAGGGCTATGGTAAAAATAAAGGCCGCTAACAGGATAAAAACAGCCGAAAAAGCAAATCTCGAATCATTGGTATCCGATCGTACCCTGCAGCTAAAAATGAATCATGCTGCCACACTGAACCTGCTCGAAGATATAAAGCTGGAAAACGATGAAAGAAAGAAAAGCGGGCAGGCACTGCTCGAAACTCAGCGTACACTTACCCTTGCACAACAAATCAGTCATATCGGCAGCTGGAATTGGGATGTAAGCACAAATAAAGTACATTGGTCGGATGAGATGTTTTCCATCTTTGGTATTGATCCCCTTGAAGTAAAAGACCAGGATTTATACAAATTATTCTTTCAGTTTATCCACCCTGAGGATGCTGAATTGGTTCGCATCGCAAACGAAAATGCAACAAACGACGAAAGTCCGAATGAATACCGAATCGTTCGAAAAAACGGGGAAATACGCTATGTTTCAACTAATTCATTGTTAATCCGTGATGAGAAAGGAAATGTGACCGAAATTACCGGTGTTCTTCAGGATATTACACATTTTAAAAATATACAGCTTGATCTGATCCAAGCCAAGGAACACGCCGAAGAAAGCGACCGGTTGAAATCAGCCTTTCTTGCCAATATGAGCCACGAAATCCGCACTCCGATGAACGGAATACTGGGCTTTACCGGGCTGCTGAAGGATACAAAGCTTACCGGGGATCAGCAGCTTGAATATATAGGTATTATCGAAAAAAGCGGAGCCCGAATGCTCAATATCATTAACGATATCATCAGCATTTCCAAAGTGGAATCCGGACAGGTAGACATTTCCCTTTCATCAACCAATATTAACGAACAGATCGAATACTTATACACTTTCTTTAAACCGGAAGTCGAAAAAAAAGGAATGCAGCTGTTTTTCAGAAACCCATTGCCTGCCGGGCAGGCTGTAATTATGACCGACAGGGAGAAAATATATGCTATACTGACAAACCTGATTAAAAATGCTATCAAATTTACCCATATAGGTATGATTGAATTCGGGTATGAGAAAAAAAATGAATACCTCGAATTCTTTGTAAAGGATACAGGTGTAGGAATACGCGATGAAAAGAAGGAGCTCATTTTTGAACGCTTCAGGCAGGGAAGCGAATTGCTGACACGCAATTATGAAGGAGCCGGCCTGGGGTTATCTATATCAAAAGCTTTTGTTGAATTACTGGGAGGTAAGCTTTGGGTAGTCAGTGAATTAGATCAGGGTTCTGAGTTCTATTTTACTATTCCGTATGTATGCGAAACTGAAGAAAACAGAGTTGCCCTAAATGAACCTGATACCGCTACTGACGGCCACAAAATTAAAAACCTGAAAATACTGATTGCCGAAGATGACGAAGACTCTTCAAAGCTTCTTTCGCTGGCTTGTAAGTCTTTCGCTAAGGAGGTATTAGCGGTATCCACCGGGCTCGATGCTATAGAAACCTGTCGGAAACACCCCGATATTGACCTTGTGATGATGGATGTTAAGATGCCTGTTATGGACGGATACGAAGCAGTAAGCAGGATACGGAAGTTTAATAAAAATGTGGTCATTATTGCCCAAACAGCCTTTGGTCTGAGCGGTGAACGACTAAAAGCCATAAAAGCCGGGTGCAACGACTATATTTCGAAACCTATCGAAAAAGGGGTGTTGATGGAATTGTTGCAAACCTACTTCAGGAAAACCGGGTAATACATGTCTTTGTCTGCAAATGCTATCAAACTTACAAACAAAGCGGTCTGATATTTTTATTAGCTCTTTGATCCGCTATACAGCCTGCCCTGTATTTGCAGAAGGGGAGAAGATGTGCCTGATACTTATTTTTTGATAATTCGAGATAAAAGTTAGGAAATAAAAAAGCCACTTCTGAACAGGAAGTGGCTTTCAGTTGAATGTATACGTTGAATTATTCTTTCTTTTTTCCTGTATTAAGTCCGACAACCGGGTACAACGGGCAAAAACCTATCAGGCTTGTTAAAACAAATACTGCTGCAAAAACCAGCAGGACTATACCCAGTGTCCCTGAAACCACACCAGTGAAATAAAGAATGGCTACTACTGCAGCAAGGGCTATACGTATTATTTTGTCGATAGTTCCCATGTTTTTTTTCATAAATCGTTTTTTTTAGGTTAATAATTTGTGGATTTTATGTTTTGATTTCTGATGACTCAAAAATATGCATTTTTTTGAATATATTATTACACTAGTGTCCGTTTTATTTCTATAAAACCGCTGTTATGCTTGTTTAATGCCGTCCCTACGGGACTATTAGCTTGAGGGGGTCACTTTTTTCTACCTACATTTCGTCCCTACGGGACTAATAGCTTGAGGGGCCACTTTTCTCTACCAACATTTCGGCCTACGGGATTATTAGCTTGAGAGGGTCACTTTTTTCTACCCACATTTCGTCCCTACGGGACTATTAGCTTGAGGGGTCACTTTTCTCTACCCACATTTCGTCCCTACGGGACTATTAGCTTGAGGGGGGTCACTTTTTTCTACCCACATTTCGTCCCTACGGGACTGTCCCGTAGGGACAATATGTTGGTAGATAGGCAATTAATAATTAGTAAAAGTCCCGTCAGGGACGAAATGTAATTTTTGCCGTACAAGGGTGATACAATTAGAATCTTTAGGTGTCACATTTTAATTGTAAATCTGCAGTATAATTTTTGTGCCACTAAAGCACTAAAACACTAAGAGACTGTCTGAATTTTAAAATTGATGTGATTTATCAAGTTATTTTGCTCAATCTACTGTCAGGCTGAGAAGGCTGCCCTGAGCTTGCCGAAGGGGAGTCGAAGCCCACTAAAGCATCTCAATATTTACGTGTAAGCGTTAAACGAGTTCATTTCGACTTCGCTCAATGTGACAGAAATACAGGTTTATGATGCATGAAATAGCCATGATTGAAAAAATCACCAACCGAAGATGATATTATGATCAATCTGGCGTATTCCATCTGACCGTTAAAAAACAAATTAATAACAGATGAAAGTAGTTTTTATCATTTTTAGACAGCTACTAAATTTCAAACTATGAATTTCAGAGAAAACAGAAAGTCTCAAAGCCAAAAAGAATCACTCATTCCGACAGCAATGATTTTCAATACTTGAGCCTTTCGTTTTTGTTATTTTACGTCCAGCACAATGGCTGTAAGCTCGATAAACTTGTTTTCGGCCGACCTGGCTCCAATATCTTCCAGCACCAGTTTTGTTCCCGGTTCCAATGCTTTTATTTCGGCTTTCATTGATTCGCTCAGGCTGTTTCCACGGCCTGCATATACCACCAGGTCGCCATTTTTTCGTAAAACCGAAAGGTTAAAATAAATAATTTCATAGGTCAGGTCCGAACATTCAATGGTTGCTGAGTTCAACAGCTTTTCTTTTGTTATTTCTCCTTTACTGATACCAGCCACACTTGCTTTAACTTCGGATTTGCTGAATAACTGGGCATGTGCCGATGAAACGGAAACAAGCATTATGCCTGCGATTGCTATAATAAAAACTAATTTTTTCATACTGAAATATATTACTATCTATAACAGAATTACCTGCATTATGTTCATGAACGATTTCATGTAATATATATTGCGTTTTATCTTATTAATTGTTAAAATATCCATCAACAGACGTTTAGATTTCCAGCTTTGGAAATAAGTACCTGCAAATGTCATACAACAGCCATTCAAATTTTCGCAATCTGCCCGTCTTTATTTACTTTTGCATTTCTTTGTTAAAATAACTGTTGAACGATGCTACTTAAGAATGATCCCTTTTGTGGCTTTTAATACCGATAATAAATCCTCCCCTTAATCCCCTAATCCCTAAATCCTAACCCCCAACCCCTAAATAAATCTATGGAGTTACTTACCATTTTTCTGATCGCCATCGGTTTGTCATTTGATACGTTTGCGGTTTCTATCTCCAGCGGATTAATCCTGAAAAAGATTGATTTTTATAATGCTACAAAAATAGCGCTTACGCTGGCATTGTTTCAGGCGGCTATGCCCTTGATTGGCTGGCTGGCTGGTTCGGGTATAAAGCAATATGCCGAAAGTTTTGATCACTGGATCGCATTCGGGATACTTGCAATGCTGGGAGGGAAGATGGTTTACGAAAGTTTTAAAACAGATCCCGAGGAACGATCGTTCAATCCACTTGATATCAGAGTAATGATTGGGATGGCTATTGCCACCAGCATTGATGCGCTGGTAGTGGGTTTCAGTTTTGCTTTGCTCGATTTTAAGATTTTAATCTCAGTGGGAATTATAGGCGCAGTAACATACATTGTTGCCATGCTGGGCATGCTTTTCGGTAAAAAAATCGGTTCACGCATGGGTCGTCGCATGGAGATGCTTGGTGGGGTAATGCTTTTCCTGATCGGGCTTAAGATTCTTATCGAACACCTGAATGCCTGATTCCAGGCTTCTGTCTCTGATTAATTCTCGTTTTTCGTCATGCCCGATGTTTTATCAGTATCACTTTTCCAGGCAATATTTTCTTTCTCGGGGGCAATCGCTTCAAAAAGGGTTTTTGTCTTATAGTCGATCATTGTTGCCATCAGGTTGGTTGGAAACATTTCAACAGCGTTATTGTAGAAAGTAACCGAAGCATTGTAAGCCTGGCGGGCAGAAGCAAGCTGGTCTTCCAGTTCTTTCCAGGCCAGTTGCAGGGAAGCGAAGCTCTGGCTGGCTTTCAGGTCGGGATAGTTTTCGGCTGCCACCATAATGGTTCCCAGTTTCTGTGTAAGCTGGTTCTCGAAGCCCAGTCGCTCCTTATCGCTTATACCGCTGCTCATGGCTTTTGACCTTAATTCGGTAACATCAGTCAGCAGGCCTTTCTCATACCCCATATATTGTTGCGCTGTGGCAACCAGGTTCGGAATCAGATCGAATCTCTTTTTTAATAATACATCAATGTAGCCGAATGATTTCAATACATCATTTTTTCGTGCGATCAATGTGTTGTACATCCACATAAAAATGGCAATCAGGCTCAGAATGAAAATAAATGGGATCATCATGGTATATCGTTTTAAATTGTTTTTTTTAAAAAAAGCTCAGAATTGATTTGCAATTATCACATATTCAGTAAGATATATAATTTATTGTGACATTATCAAATACTGATAATTTATTTTTTATCATTACTAACCGACAAAACGAGTTAAAAGATTGAATTCCAAGTTATACCTCACCCCAACCTCTCATAAGAGGGGCTACATCTCCCGTCAGTTAAGCCTTTCAGCAAAATATTGATTTTTTAGTCGTTCACTATTGATTTTTTATGAATTTTATTCAGGCATCTGTAGGCATCAGACTATAATTTATTGCTTTTTCTTCCACCCTCAGCACTAAGCACACAGCACTCAGCACTCCCTACTCTCTACGTCCCAATCCCCAATCCCCAATCCCCAATCCG
>CAIJPI010000063.1 GCA_903822525.1 uncultured Bacteroidales bacterium
AGCCAGAAGGATATGCTCACGGGTCTGAGGCATTGGTCCGTCAGTAGCTGCAACTACGATAATAGCACCGTCCATCTGGGCAGCACCTGTAACCATATTCTTAATATAGTCAGCGTGACCTGGACAGTCAACGTGAGCATAGTGACGGTTAGCAGTTGAATACTCAACGTGAGCAGTATTAATAGTGATACCACGTTCCTTTTCTTCAGGAGCGTTGTCGATTGAATCGAATGAACGATATTCTGACAAACCTTTATCAGCTAATACAAGGGTAATAGCTGCGGTAAGAGTAGTCTTACCATGGTCGATATGACCGATAGTACCTACGTTAACGTGAGGTTTTGCACGATCGAATTTTTCTTTTGCCATTTTAATTAATGTTTATTGTTTTACTGTTTGTATTGATGTTGACTATAAAATCAGAGCCTTCGGCGAGAATTGAACTCGCGACCTCTTCCTTACCAAGGAAGCGCTCTACCCCTGAGCTACAAAGGCTATTTGTGAGCGGAAGACGGGGCTCGAACCCGCCACCTATAGCTTGGAAGGCTATCGCTCTACCAAATGAGCTACTTCCGCTTAAACAATGTGATAATGTTTTAATGTGCTAATGTGCTGATTCTACTAAAAAACACATTATCGCATTAACACATTTTGGCATTAACACATTTCATTCTGTGGGGGGAGGAGGATTCGAACCTCCGAAGGCTTAGCCAACAGATTTACAGTCTGCCCCATTTGACCGCTCTGGTATCCCCCCAGGTATTAAAAAACATTTCTATGAACTGGAGCCGGTGGAGGGACTCGAACCCCCGACCAGCTGATTACAAATCAGCTGCTCTACCAACTGAGCTACATCGGCCTTTTTAAAAATCTCCTCAAAAGAGCATCAAAAGCAGGCTTTTTGTGTTTACGTAACTCCAACAACCCTATTATCAACACCTTAACGACTACCTAATTAACAAAAAAGCAGTCCTTTTTGAAAAGGACTGCAAATGTACGCACTTAATTCGAATTACCAAACAAGTGGTGAAAATATTTTAATTTATTTTATTCGCCTCTTTGTTTGTCTTTATGTTTGGTTAATTGCTTACGGAGTGCATCTACGGCTATATCAGTAGCTTCTTCAAAGGATTTGCTTTGCTTTTTCGCAAACAGATCGTTGCCCGGCACCAGTAAGCGGATCTCAGCGATCTTATTATCATGGTCTTCGCTGTTATTTACCCTGAGGGTTACTTCACTTCCAATTATCCCATCGTACAGATCTGATAGTTTCTCAACCTTTTCTGTAATAAAGGAATCCAACTTCCTGTCAGTTTTAAAATGCACAGAATTAATGTTTACTTTCATGAGTCCTCCTTTTGTTTACGCCCTTGGATGGGCTTGTTTGTAGATAGTTTTAAGCTTTTCGATAGTATTATGCGTATACACCTGCGTTGCTGCCAGGCTTGAATGACCGAGTATTTCTTTTATGGCGTTCAGGTCAGCTCCATCATCGAGCATGTGTGTAGCAAATGAATGCCTTAGCACATGCGGACTGAGTTTACTATTTGATGCTGTTAAAGAAAGGTATTTATGGACAATGTCGTGGATTAACCTGGGGTAAACAGGTAATCCTTTCGAAGTAACAAAAAGCGAATAGGTATTGTTCTCAGCCTTGTACTTATTTTCGATTAAAAAACTATTCCTTGCTAATCCGTACTCCTTTAACATACTGACAACCTTTTCACCCAGGGGAACAATTCTTTCCTTATTGCGCTTTCCCAAGACCTTGATTGTTCCGGCTTCAAGGTTGAGGTCTGAGGCCTTAATCTGAACCAACTCAGCTCTGCGGATACCAGTAGCATAAAATAAGGTGATGATCATTTTATCACGACATCCCTGAAACCCATCGGCAAAAGCTACAGTATCGAGCAATTTGCTGAGATTATCGCGTGTAAGAAAAACAGGCAATTGTTTGGAAACACGGGGCGCTACCACCTTAAGCATTGGGTTAACTGAAAGAAGCCCTTGTTTCTGACAATACCTGTAAAAAGATTTTAGTGTAGATAGTTTCCTTGTTATCGATCGGGCAGAAACTTTCCGGTCGATCAGTGAAATTAGCCAGGAACGGATCAGTGAATGATCAGCCTGCAAAAGATCGTGAAAGTTGTATTGTTGAGAGAGGAACCCGGTAAAATCAACCAGATCGGTACGATATGCAAGAATAGTATGCGCTGAATAACGCTTTTCAAATGTCAGGTAATCTATATATTTATCCTTCAGCATCCTTCAAAGTAAAACAGGAAATAACCTTTGCTCCCTCACTAGTGCATTTAACTAACGTTAAAAGTACAACAATAGTATGAGAAATGCAAGGATTACTTCCTGCTTTCTGGAAAAAATTCCGGGAGGATTACAATTCCTGCTGCTGCTGAAGCTGTTGGATGTAAATTGCGTGACGAACCTCTTCACGGCGCACTATAGATGGTTTTGTAAATTTCTGACGATTACGCAGTTCTTTTACAACACCGGTTTTTTCGAATTTACGTTTCAGTTTCTTCAGCGAGCGGTCAATGCTTTCGCCTTCTTTTACAGGAACAATGATCATAATGGATAAACTTCCTTTCGGTTAAATGACTAATTGAATTATTTTCAGGGGTGCAAAAGTACACAATATTTTATTCAAATGGAAAATTAATTGAAAATATTAATAAATATCAGAACCAAAGCTATATACTGGATGGCATTATCTCCAGGAATGAAAAGCACTTTGATAATCCATCGGCTTCTAGCATTCTAGAATATCTGTATTAACATAGCCTGAAGGCGAGGAGTGACAACAGCCTGAAGTGAATGCAATATAAAGTTCAAACCGGATATATAAAAAATGAACCTTATGACCTATTACGTCTCCGCTTATTGCATTTCTTTCCGGTAAACCCTGAATCGTTTATTGACAGGTACTTTCAAGCGTTCGATCTCAGCGCGCATCTTATAGTTATTCTCCAGAATAAGATGAGCCTCAATATCCTTAAAACCTGCTTTCCGTGCAGATTCAATAAGGCTTATTCCCATGACTACTTCGAGTCCTGTACCCTGGAGATCGCGATGAACGGCACCGAGCATCAGATCCAGTTGTTGCGTACGCTTTGAGGCCCACAGTATATGGAAAATCCCGACAGGAAAAAGATGTCCTCCCGATTTCTGAATCCCCTTGGTAAGATTCGGTATAGCAATAATGAACGCAATAACTTCACCTTCTTTTTCTATAACTTTTACAAAGCGCGGGTCAATGATAGGCAGATAACGGGATGCAAGTTCCTGGATTTCGGTATCCGACATAGGAACAAAACCATACAAATGATCGTAGGTACGATTAACCAGTTGCAGCACAGGACGAATATATGGCTTTAGCTGCCTGCAGGAAGTAAATTCAATAAGTTTAGATTTGTTGCTGTGGATTGATCGCTGTTGAATGCGGTAGTATACTTCGGGCAATGCCAGATTTACAGGAAACTTATACGTCATGCAATCGACTTCCTTTCCAAATCCCTCATTTTCGATGAGCCGCACAATATATTCGGGATTGCAGGCAGAGTCAATCAAAGGAAGCTGATCAAAGCCCTCAATCAGTAATCCCTGAATATCTTTATCTGAAAATCCGTAAGGGCCTACAAGGAGTGATTTCCCTTTTTGCTGAACCCAATTCTGAATGTGGGTAAAGAGTTCATGAGCCACATCCTGATTATTTATACAATCGAAATAACCAAAGCGCGCGGTATTTTCGTTTCGCAATGTATTATACTTGATTATGAATAATACCCATAATCCGTCCGACAGGCTTATTATTTATAACGGCCAACAGCATTATAGTATCGCACGAATCAAACTGATGATTTTTGAGGGGGTTGAAAAAATTAAGGTCGTCAGTATAAATAGTTGGCATCCAGTATGGGTCATCCTTATGCAACTTTGCCGGCAAGTGGATAAAGGTTCGCAATAATTTGCGGGAAGTAACTTCGACAATATTTATTTCCATGCTGTTGATAGTAAAGCACATTTGAATCGCAATATCATTGAATTATTTTCATTCCAATCTATTTATAACTCTATATCTGAAAAAATATTCAGTAGCCGATCAGAAACGCACTTAAAGCGGAATGACCTATGAAAAAGGGAAGATTCAACGATTAAGGAAGGCGTATTTAGGAGAATTCCTAAGAAATGAGACCAATACTAGATCGGTTTTTTAAAAACCCTGAACCTCTTGTATACAACCCCGTTCATGCGTTCCATTTCCTTGCGAACCATATGATTGGTTTCCAGTTCGAGGTGACTGTCGATGTATTGCAAACCAAATTTCTTGGCAGTTTCGAGCATCAGCACTCCCATGATAACATCCAGACCCCTGCCGCGGCATTCCTTTTTAATACCGCCTAACAACAGGTTCAGTTGTTTTGCATTTTTCCTGGCGTGAATAATCTGAAATATACCAAATGGGATGACATATCCCTTGCATGCAATAATACCTTTACTGATATCGGGCATGGCAATAATAAATGAGAGAATATTACCCTCCAAATCGGTAATAATTTTTATAAAATGCGGATCAAGCAAAGGGAGATAGCGGTTTGCAAAATCATTCATTTCTCTTTCTTCGAATGGATCAAAGGCATAAATTTCAGTAAATGTCTCGTTTAGAAGGTGGAGGACAGGGTGGATAA
The DNA here is from genome assembly GCA_903822525.1 of uncultured Bacteroidales bacterium. GTDB lineage: Bacteria > Bacteroidota > Bacteroidia > Bacteroidales > UBA4417 > UBA4417. Next base: position 4,704 of record CAIJPI010000063.1, read on the forward strand.
GGGGTTTAATATTCTTGCGGCTGGTGAATTCGAGAACATGAATATGATTATTCTGCAATGCTCTCTGATAGATAGCTTTGTAAAAATCCGGAATCACATCGGGGACCGGTATTTTATAGACTACACTGTCGATTTTTTTTGAATACCCTTCGTTTAGCAACAATTCGGGCATAAAAGGGAAGTTGCAGTTCGACGAAAGCACAACCGGTTCATCAAATCCTTCCACCAGGAATCCCTGGGGGTCCTTATCCGAAAAACCAAGTGGCCCGACCAGGTTATCCGTTTCTTTTTGCCGTGCCCAGTTTTCAATAAAGGTAATCAAAGCATGAAATACTTCAGGATCATTCCATGTTTCCATAAAACAGAAACGCGCATCATTATCACCACTTGCTTCGTTATACCTGTGGTTAATAATACCCATGATACGGCCGGCCGGCTTATCATCTTTATAGGCCAGTGCAAGAATAGTATCGCAGTAAAGAAATGATTTGTTCTTTCTTTTGTTAAAAAAACTACGATCGTCAATATATAGAGGTGGCACCCAATTGTTATGTCCAGCATGGATAAGTGCAGGCAAGTGAATAAACGTATGCAGTTGTTTACGAGTGGTTGCTTCAACTATCTTTATTTCCATGATATCCTGATTCTAATCATTAACTGAACGCAATATTAACCAATATAAATTAATGTTTACATATTTGGTCAGCCTTGGGAGGAAGAAAACAAAAAATGATACCCGCAACTCTTTCTATATGTGATATTTAGAATATTTTTATCGGTCAACAGAAAACAACGCTCCTTTGTTTTGGTTATAAAGCATACTTTTGTACCATAAACATATATCGATACATACATGAACATACAATACGTTGGAGAACACCTGGCGGCCGGAAACTTAGGCCGCATCTTTATCTGGCTCAGCTTTATAACACTAATCGCATCTGCACTTCTCTACATTTATTCAATCAAAAATGATGAGAAGAGAACGCTGTATACCAAACTGGCCGGGAATTTTTATTGGTTCCATTTTATCTCTTTGGTCGGAGCTATAGCTTCGCTATATTACCTTATTGGTAATCACTGTTTCGAATACTCCTATGTTTGGCAATATTCTTCAGTTGATATGCCGGCAAAATTCATGATATCCTGTTTCTGGGCCGGACAGGAAGGCTCTTACCTGGTGTGGGCATTCTGGCAAGGCCTTATCGGGTTGTTGTTGCTGCGCACGGCTAAAGACTGGAAACCCTGGGTGATGCCTGTATTTGCCACCGGACAATTTTTCCTTATTTCGATGGTGCTTGGACTCAATATAGGAACTTTCAGTATTGGAGGAAGTCCTTTCGAACTGTTGAGAAACATGCCACAAAATCTTGGCGAAGACCTTTTCAAAGACCCCAATTACCTGAGTATGCTTATTGACGGCAATGGATTGAATCCTTTGCTTGAGAATATCTGGATGATAATTCATCCTCCTTCATTATTCCTGGGCTATGCAGTTACACTGGTGCCGTTCAGTTATGCTGTGGCATCGCTGTGGCGCAAGGAATACCATTCCTGGTTAAAACCAGCTATTCCATGGACACTTGCAGGAATATTAGCTTTAGGAAACGGAATTATTTTGGGTGGACGCTGGGCATACGAATCACTAACCTTTGGTGGTTTCTGGGCCTGGGATCCGGTGGAGAATGCATCGCTTGTACCCTGGCTTTTGCTTGTTGCAACGCTTCACAGCATGATAATAGTCCGTAAAAGATTTAACACATACGCTACAACCTACTTTTTTACTTTCCTGGGATGGTTTTTTGTGATGTATGCCACCTACCTGACCCGAAGCGGTGTTTTAGGCGAAACCTCTGTTCACTCATTCGGAGCAAATGCACTGGCTGCACAGATGGCAGTATTCACTGCCCTCTTCCTGTTGCTTCCCCTTATTCTACTGATGTTCCGTAAAAAGGGATTCTCTAAAAAGGACAATGATGAAGTAATGACCCGCGAATTCTGGATGCTTATAGGAGCGATTGTTGTGTTGCTTTCAGCATTTCAGGTTATTGCCACTACTTCCATTCCGGTATTTAATAAAATATTTGGAACTGGAATAGCCCCACCGATTGATAATATAAGCTTTTATAACAACTGGCAAATGCCATTTGCAATTGTAGTTGCTTTAGGCATAGCAATAAGCCAGTATTTATGGTACGGAACAAATGACGTAAAGCTATTCCTGAAGAAAATGCTTATTGCCTCAGGGATTTCTGTTGTACTGACTGTATTATTTGCCTTGGGTGACCATGTTACAGGAGCCAGCCGTATCGTTCTGCTCTTCAGCATTTTATTAGCATCGGTGGTATCATTTGATTTTGTAATACACTATGTTAAAAAGACATCAAATGTAGCCGGGGCTTTTACTCATATCGGCTTTATGATCTTCCTTCTGGGTGTAGTGCTGGCATTCAGCAATGCACAGGTTATTTCAAAAAAATCATTGAGTGCCGGTCAGAGTGCTGATGCTGAAAACCAGGACAATCTTGTTCTGGTCAGGGGCGTGGGACAGCCAATGGGCAGATATATGGTGACTTATACTGATGCCACTGTCAAAGGCAGGGAAACCTTTTACAAGGTAGATTTTGTTAAAATGAAGGATGCAGGCACAGGGAAAATTGATTTCTCGGTATACCCCTCCCTGAACAAGAATGAACGGATGGGAAATGTTTATAATCCTGACACCAAGCACTTTATTGATAAGGACATTTACACATTCCTGAGTTTTGCGCAGCAAAGCGCCGGGAATACTGATGCAGAAGGCTTCAGCAAAAGCGGCGAAAAACCGATGAACGTCAAAGATACCATCATGATTGCCCGAAGCTTCATCATACTGGATGATGTTAAGACGACAATGGCTAATAACGATGTAAATAATGCCAGCATAACGGCCAGGTTTAAAATCATCAGCATGAAAGAAGGACAACTGGAAACTGAAATAAAATACGAAATTGTGAACGGTGAAGTAAAGCAAACCGACGGAGTAGTTGAGCCGCTGAACCTGAAATTGCGATTCGAAGGCGTAGCCTCCGATTCAAAAGCCATTCACATTGGAGTATATGAAAGGCAACAGGATTATATTGTCATGAAAGCGATCATTTTCCCATTCATTTCAGTACTATGGTTAGGGATAGTTGTATTGTTCAGCGGTCTGACCTATGCCATTATGCGCCGTACCATGAAGAAGATCAAAGAAACAGAAGCATAGCTTACCCAGGAATAAAACACGGTAACACATTATGTAATGCAAAAAAGCATTAATAAAATCGCTTTAGCCGGCTCAGGCAATGTTGCCTCGCATCTGGCCAAAGGATTATTTTTGCAGGGTTTCCAGATAACGGGCATCTGGAGCCGCGACCATGATCATGCAAAAGAGCTTGCCGGGTGTTGCAATTCGAAAACTGTCAGTGAAATTTCCGCTTTACGCGATAATGCTGACATGATACTTATCGCGGTTCCCGATACAATGATACAGGAAATTGCAGGTCTGATAGGCGAATTTGATGGAATAACAGTGCATACAGCCGGTTCGGTGCCGATGGAGGTTTTAAAAAACAACGTCGGACATTACGGCGTTTTTTATCCATTACAGACATTTTCAAAAGATACAACACTTGCTCTTGACAAAGTGCCTTTCCTGCTTGAAGCATCTTCTCCTGAAGTTATGCAGGTATTAAGGCAGGTAGCTCTAAAACTATCGGACAAAGTGTATCCGGCCGAAAGCCAGCAGCGCCTTCTGTTTCATGTGGCAGCAGTATTTGCCGGAAACTACTCAAACCTTATGTATATCATTGGCAATGAATTACTCGATAATTTTAACCTGCCTCATGATATACTTCATCCCCTGATTATGGAAACAGCACGAAAAGCTGTAGCCGGCGATGCCCTGAAAATGCAGACGGGTCCCGCCCGCAGGAATGACAATGCAACCATTGAAAAACATATTGAAGCACTTGCGTCATTCCCAGAATATGCAGAACTTTACCGGATTCTGGCCAGCCATATCAGCAGGAAATTTTAACAGATAACAACAGGTATTGTATGTCGAACTACAAGGAAAAATTATTAAAAGTCAATACGTTCATTTTCGATTATGATGGTGTAATGACCGATGGCACCGTTTTCCTGACCAATGACGGTGAT
>CAIJPI010000064.1 GCA_903822525.1 uncultured Bacteroidales bacterium
ACACCTATTACAGCTACCGTTATTGTTGGAGCAGAGCCTCTTGCAGTAGCAACACCGGCAACACAAAATGTATGCTCGAGTGTGGCAATTGCAAATATTGTACTCTCAACAAGCAACAATCTTGCAGGAACAACTTATGCATGGACAAGGGATAATACCACAAGTGTTACAGGTATTCCAGCCTCAGGTTCAGGTGATATTTCCGGAACACTGGTTAACATCACCGGCACACCACAGACTGTAATATTTACCATCACTCCAACCGCAGCCGGTTGTGTGGGCACACCTATTACAGCTACCGTTATTGTAGGGGCAGAGCCTCTTGCAGTAGCAACACCGGCTTCGCAGAATGTTTGTTCGAATGTAGCCATTACACCTGTTGTGCTTACAACAAGCAATAACCTGTCAGGAACTACCTTCACCTGGACAAGGGATAATACAACGAGCGTAACCGGCATAGCTGCTTCTGGCTCAGGTGACATTACAGGAACCCTGGTTAACATAACCGGAGTACCACAAACTGTAATATTTACCATAATCCCAACCACTGCAGGTTGCGTGGGTACTGCTATTACAGCTACTATTATTGTTGGTGCAGAACCACTTGCCGTTGCAACGCCTTCAACCCAGAACCAATGTTCGGATGTGGCAATCACAACGATTGTTTTAACCACAAGCAACAACCTTGCGGGAACAACTTATGCCTGGACCAGGGATAATACAACAAGTGTGACAGGTGTTGCAGCTTCAGGAACCGGAGACATTTCGGGCACGCTTACCAATGCTACCAATGTTCCTCAGACTGTAATATTCACTATCACACCTACAAGTGCCGGCTTATGTGTTGGAACTGCTATTACTGCAACAGTGATTATAGCTCCAAAAGCCACAACTTCAGTCATCTATCATAATTAACCATTAACCGGAAAGCTCATTTGTTGACTATAAACATCCCAAATCAAATGCCGCCTGACTGCCTGCTGTGTAAACAGCGGCAGGCAGCTCAGGAGCTTTGATACCAGGAATTTTAAAACCTGAGCCCCCGGATAAAAGTTTTTTGTATTTAAGATTGAATACCATCAAATTACGAATACCCATTTCGTTAAAACAAATACCGAATGATGCTTAGAAAGTCCCGGTATTTATTTATTGTTCACAGCCAAACCGTTCAGCACCACTGCCGGTATGCTTCTGAGAACAAAATAAATATCGGGACCCATAAGTTCAATATACATGGAGCATGATACGATAACAGTTCATTCTCCGACGCAAAGTTATAATCACAGATTGTCAGCATATTCAGTTATTAAGATTCGGTTGACCTTAGATAAATGTTGTGTATTCAACCTTGTGTTTCCTTAGTGTTTTAGTGCCTTCGTGGCTAAAGAAAAAAATAGCTACAAATTATAAAAGCCACCAGGAATTCTAAATTCCAGCTTTACCGTTTTTCTATACTTAATCCATTCCTTTTTATAAATTACTTATAATGAATGTATTGCAACTTTTTTTGACCAGTGTAATTCTAAAGGATGATTTTCTTTATTCTATTTTAAAATATTGTGGGTTTTTATTATCCCTAAAAAGTTCCAGGTTCCAGGTGCCGGGTGCAGGCGGTTACTAACTTCAATTGTGCTTCTATCTATTTACTCCTATTCCTTTTTTATTTGAAAATAATAATTGGTGCAAAGTGGAACCCGGAATATTCTCCATGTTAGCATATATTGATAGAATTCTTTTCAGCAATTTTCTTAAATAAGAACCTTTTATATTGATTTATAGAAAGAATTTGTATCCTGGATTTTCAATTCAAGCATAAATTCGATTCATGGAGCTTCAAAATATCCAATTATCGGCAGTATTACCTTCGGATTGAATGAAATGTGGAAATGGTACTTTTTCTCAAAATGAAATTTAAGTTCCAAAACAGAACATATTCGATTTAAAATAATATTTTATGTATCTGTTTTTCAGCTATTTACAAAATTGGAACAATTGTTGCTTAAGGAAAGCCGAGCAACAAACTACCCATAATGCCTACTCGTCTACGAAATTCCCTTCTGTTACTTATAGTACTGTTCAGCGCCATGCAGGCCGCTGCTCAGTTGCCTATGCCCGACAGAGTATGCATTGGGGCGGACAAAAACTATTGGGTCGATTCCACAGCGAATATAGGCTCTACCTATACATGGTCCATTGACGGCGTTGTGATGCAGAATAGCACCATATGCCTGTTTTCACATACCTGGTCAGTTGCTAATACATATGCTCTTACGCTCATGCAGACTACAGCAGCCGGCTGTGCAGGTGATCTGCAGGTTGGCCAGGTGATTGTGGATCCCGCTCTGCCGGCAGCCGTCAGCATAATCGCAGATAGAAATAATGTATGTGCAGGCTTGGTTGTAACCTTTTCGGCAACTCCAGTTAACGGAGGCACCCCTGCTTATCAATGGTTCGTTAATGGGCTTACGGCAGGAACCGGCACTTCCACATTTGCTTATGCACCTGTAAACAGCGATATAGTAAAGGTGGTTATGACCTCTGATGAGAGTTGCGCAACCGGGAACCCGGCTACTTCGAACGAAATTACCATGTCGGTAAATACAATACTTGCCGCAGGGGTGACCGTTGTTGCCAATCAAACAACAGTTTGTGCAGGCACAACAGATACTTTCGTTGCAAATCCTGTAAACGGCGGTTCTTCACCTTCCTATCAATGGAAAGTAAACGGAGTGAACACAGGCACAAACAGCGATACCTTTACTTATACGCCTGTTAACGGAGAACAGGTAAGTGTAATAATGACTTCAAATGAAACCTGTGTTTCAGGAAATCCGGCTGCTTCGAACCAGATTGACTTAACGGTAAATCCAATACTCACAGCTGATGTATCGGTTGCTGCTGATGCTAATCCGGTTGTTGCAGGCACTCCGGTTACCTATACTGCCACACCTGCTAACGGCGGCTTAACACCGGTATATGCCTGGTATGTTAACGGAACACTGGTTCCGGGTGCAACAGCCGAAAACTATACCTATTCACCTGCTGATAACGACAATGTATATGCTACCTTGTTGTCGAGCGAAACATGTACTTCAGGTGTCCCTGTTACTTCCAATTTCATCGTAATGAGTGTTTTCCCGCTCCTTACTGTAAGCGTATCCATCGAAACACCTGTTACTACCCTATGTGATGGTACAGCAGCAACCTTCACCGCAACACCGGTTAATGGCGGTACAAATCCTGTTTATACATGGTATGTAAATGGCACTGTTGTGTTGGGCGAAACTTCAGCCACATTTACTTATGTTCCGGTAAACAACGACCAGGTATATGCAATAATGCTTTCCGATTTAATATATGTAACAAATAACCCGGCCACTTCCGCAACTATACAGATAAATGTTACCCCTTTAACTCTGCCTGCTTTTGCACAAATCGGACCAGTTTGCCAGAACAGTGTTGCTCCTGCTCTGCCTGTTGCTTCCACAAACGGAATCACAGGAACATGGTCACCTGCAACTATCAGCACTCTTACTGCTGGAACAACAACCTTTACTTTTACTCCTGATGCCGGTCAGTGTGCTACCACAGCTACACTGAATATCACCATCGATCAGCTGATAACCCCTGCTTTTGCTTCAATCGGTCCTCTTTGTCAGAACAGCGTTGCTCCTGCTCTGCCAACTGCTTCCACAAACGGAATCACAGGAACATGGTCACCTGCAACTATCAGCACTCTTGCTGCAGGAACAACAACCTTTACTTTTACACCTGATGCCGCACAGTGTGCTACCACAGCAACATTGAATATCAC
>CAIJPI010000065.1 GCA_903822525.1 uncultured Bacteroidales bacterium
AATTGTCAGCAGTAACTGAATTGTATACCTGAAATTCATTTTAATAGTATTAAAGTGTAAGAATAGGAGGGATCAGGAAAACCCGATACCCTCCCTTCTGTCCCAAGCCGATGCGTATTAAGGCTTTTCCGATTTGTACATTAAATCGATTTCAGCTGCAGTTAACGTGTTATGATAAATTCTAACGTCATCCAGTTGACCCTGGAAGTGATTAGCACCAGGGAGATCATATCCTCCCCAGCCTTCCAGATCCCACAATGTTCCTGCACGCGACTGAATAAAGCCAAATGCTAATTCATTCACTGTTTCAGGAGCTACACCGGCATATTTCAGCCCAACAATACCTGCCTCTTTTGTGGGTTCACCTGCGTCATTGGTCCAAAGGTTATGGTCTTGTTTTACAACAAGTTCGCCATTCAGATACATCATTCTTTCCTTTGTTGTGCTGTTGTAAACATAGGTGATGTGAAACCATTTTTCTTTCAGCACACTGGATAAAGCTGCATTTTCTTTATTGAAGGTTGTGCCTTTCCAACCGCCGTTATCCTTGGTTTTGCCATCGCCGTTATAGGCTAAGTCTCCGCCGGTACCACTGGTGCCATCGCCATAATCAAACTGAACAGGCATTTTGAAGTTTGTAAAATCACCTGCGAGTTCAAACTGGAATCCGTAAAAAGCAGCAAGGCCGATAATAAAATGGCCTTTGCCTGAGTTTACCGGTTTTGCCCAAAAACTCAAGGTGAAATCCTGAGTGTTCATAAGAAGGTCACCATTCGGAATTTCAATGATGCTGGTGGTTCCGTTAAAAGTTGCAGCTTTTCCTGCTGACGCATTGCGTGAATCTGTGTAGCTGATGGCAACACTTGCACTGGCATTGTTAGTGCCAGCCTGGTCTTTTGTGTTGTTTTCAAAATTCCAGTAAGCAACAGCTCCAGAAGGCGCAAATGTTCCAATAGTTGTAAAAGTTCTCGATAATGGCGTAAGTGCTTGTCCATCAGCCGATTTTAAACCAGCCCCAAAAGAAAGCTTATAAAGTGCACCACTTGCAAGTGACTCATCGGGAACAATATTTATTGAACTTAATGAAGATGTAATAGTAAGAGGAACATCTACATTGTCGTAATCCCTTGTCAATGTAATATTTGAATTATTGGCTGTGGTTGCGTCAACATTGGTGTAGAAAATTGCAATAATTGTGGGGTGGGTAAGAACCGTGGATGCAGAAATTGCTCCGTTCAGATCTACACTGCCGGCATCGAGTGCCTTTAATGTGAAGGCAGTCGGATTATCCTTTTTACAGCTCATTGTCCCAAACAATATAGCTACTGCAAGGACAAGCGTGTTTAAGTACATCAATTTGTTTTTCATAGGGAAGGTTGATTTAAAGATTAATTAATGTTATTGGTTACCAATTCGGATTTTGCGTAAGCGACCCTTGTGAAATGTCGATTTCGCTCTGAGGTATTGGGAAAAGTTCATTTTTACCAGTAATAAATCCTAAAGGGCCAAGCACCTGTTGTGCTTTTCCGGTGCGCACCAGATCCCAGAAACGGTGTCCCTCCATAGCCAGTTCGTGGCGGCGTTCGGTAAGGATCAGATCACGCAATGCGTTTTTTTCTGTTGTGCTTATATCCGGTAATAGTGCATTGTTTCCTTCGCGGGCACGTTTTCTGACTATATTGAGATAAACGAGAGCCTGATCCGGTTTATTGTTTTCGTTCAACGCTTCAGCAGCCATAAGCAATACATCTGAATATCGCAGTATCCTGCGGTTATGTCCAAATTGTGATGACACATCGTTTCCGGGAGTCCAGACTTTGCGGTTATAGCATTCTGTTTCGAGCACGTTTCCCTGTTCATCTTTGGTAATATCGGGTGTGGTGCCATCGCCCATAATTGTTATTCCGTCAATAATATCTCCCAGGTCAATGATTGTCCCTTTTATACGGGGATCTCCGGTTTCGAACGATGCCCGCAGATCAGGAGTCGGCCTGTTGAATCCCCAGCCCCTGTTGGGCGTTCCTCTTACACCCTGAACGTTAGCAAACTGGTTCCCCCCTGATCCTTCAATTCCTATTGCTCCAATCTCAAAAACCGATTCTATGTCTTGTTCGCCTGATACACCACTGGCATTAGTAAATACAGGCTCCAGACCATATATGTTTGATGTAATAACTTCCATTGCATACTTTTCGGCATTCGGAAAATCACCTTCGAAAAGGTATACTTTAGCCAGCAAAGCCATTGCAGATCCTTTTGTAGCCCGCCCGATCTGTTCAGCAGGCTGATCTGACTTTTCGTCAAGATCGCCGATTGCTGCCAACAGGTCATTTTCAATTTGTTTATAAACATCCTCTTTAGGGGTGCGGGTTAATTTTATTGGCGGATTCAGTGCAGTAACCAATGGAACATCGCCCCAGGCACGCACAAGATCAAAATAATAGAGTCCCCTGAGAAATTTGGCTTCAGCAATATAGCGGCTGCGCAATGTTGCATCCATTTCGATGCCCGGTACCTTTTCGATAACTACATTCGCTCTCTTTATTCCCTGGTATAAGGTTGCCCACCACGATCTGAGCTCATTACCAGTTTTGGTAGCTGTATAATTATCATAAGGACCGATTTCGGATGATTGATCAGTAGGATTGCTTCCTTTGCGTGCATCATCCGACATTATATCGGTGAGTGGAAAAATTCCAGAGTTGTAGCTTAAATCGAGCATCGTGCTATACACTGCATTTACGGCAAGTATTGCATCGGATTCCGATGTTGGAAAAGTAGCCTGGGTAAGATTGCCCTGAGGATTTTTATCGAGGAAAGATTCACATCCTGAGAAAAAAAGTGCCAGCAACATGGTGAGTGCTGTTATTCTTAGTTTTATACTTGTTTTCATCGTCTTTAGAATGTTAGATTTATGCCGAATGAATAAAGTGCGCTTATGGGGTAAATCCCTGTGTCGATGCTGTTTGACAATACACTTTCACTGCCGATCTCTGGTGTATATCCAGTAAATCGGGTAAGAGTATATAAATTGTTGCCTTTCAGGTACACCCTGAATTGTTGCATATGCAACTTTGTGCTCAGGTTTTCAGGCAGCGTATACCCAAGTACCAGGCTCCGAAGCCTTACAAACGATCCATCTTGTATAAATTTATCAGAAGGCATATAATTGTATCCGCCAAAAGTGGCGCGGGGTTCTGTATTGCTGGTTCCTTCACCTGTCCAACGGTCCATTACATGTTGCTCGAAGTTATACGCGTCAGGTCGTATAAATTCTTTAGCATTAAAAATCTTATTCCCGGTTTGCCCCTGTATGCTTATAGCCAGATCGAAACTTTTATAGGTAACTTCCGCATTCAGACCGAATATAAATGTCGGGATAGGAGAACCTATATAGGTGCGATCCTGATCATTGATTACATTGTCGCCGTTAACATCAACCCGGCGAAGGTCGCCAACGGTTGCATCGCCTGCATGCGGATATGCATCCAGCTCCGACTGGTTCTGGAATATTCCGTCAGTCTTGTACCCGTAAAATGCACCAATAGGTAATCCTTTGCGGCTCTGGGTTAAAAATCCTTTTATATCGGCGCCAAACAAAAGTGAATCAATTCCGCTGCTGCCGCCAACAGTAAGAACTTCGTTATGCACAGTCGATGCAAGTATACCCAGGCTATACCCAATTTCGCCTATTTTATCTCGCCAGTTGATATTTGCCTCAAATCCGCTGTTCAGAACTTTACCTGCATTGTAAGTAATTTTCTGCCCTTGTCCGTTACCCAGGAAACCGGGGGTCGACAGGTCGACAAGTATATCGTCGGTAATACGGTGGTAATAATCGAATTCACTGGTCAATTTGTCATTAAAGAAGCCTATTTCCATCCCTATATCAGTTTGGGTAGTGACTTCCCATCTCAGGTCGGGATTACCGCTTTTAGCATAGGTAACACCGGGGTATAAAATGTCGCCCCTTCCAAATACAGTTACCAGCCCTGGTTGTGTGAGAGAGAAACGGTTTTCGTATGGAATTTTTTCATTTCCGATTTTACCCCAGCTTGCTCTGAGCTTCAGTTTTGAGATATCGCTGTATTTTTTCATAAACGATTCCTTCGAAATATTCCAGCCCGCAGCAAATGAAGGGAAACTGCTGAACCGGTTTTCTTTTGCGAATTTAGAAGAACCGTCGCGCCGGTAGGTTGCGGTGAGGATGTATTTGTTGTTATAAGTGTAATTAGCTCTCGCTAAATACGATATCATGGAATAATACATGCCGTCGACACCGTTGCTGAGGTTCCCGTTGATTCCGACACCCGATATGTTATTATACTGGAGGTACCAGAAATCGCTTCCATCGCGGATGATGTTTTCGCCCGATGCGCTCAGGTACTCAGAATTGGAGTTCTGCATGGTGTATCCGGCAACGGCATTTATTGCATGCTTCGCAAGGGTGCGGTTGTAATTCAGAGTGTTTTCCCAAAGCCAGGTAATATTGTCGGATGTTGATTTGTACAAGCTGCTTTTGGTGTGTTTCTGCATCGATTCAGTTCCGTCATAATAAAGTACAGTATAGGCGGGAGAAAAATTCTCACTCTTATTAAATGCAGCATCGATGCCGAGGCTTGTTTTCGCAACAAAATAGTTTAGAAAAGTTGCTTCTGCATACATGCTTCCGACACCACGGATTCCTTTATTGAAACTATTGGAGTATTGTATGTCGGCAAGAGGATTTCCAACACCCTGAACACCTGCAAATGTACCGTCCTGCCGGTATGGTAAAAGTGAAGGCCAGGCCCTGTATGCCTGAAAAACAACACCAGGGGCGTTTTGCTGTTTGTAAGGTGATATGGTGATGTTGTTCCCGAATTTAAGGTGTTCGGTAAGGTTATATGTATTGTTTAGTTTAAGCGTTACGCGCTCATACCCTGATTTGTCGATGATACCTTTCTGGTTGAAATATCCGATACCTATATAATACGTGCTGCGTTTCGAAGCACCCCAGGCTGAAAGCTGATGATTATTAATAGGAGCAGCCTGAAAAATAAGGTTCTGCCAGTCGGTATTCGGCACTGCATCTAAATTATTATAGGTTGGGTCGCCCGGAATTTCATTGGCAATGGTCCCAAACTCCTTTCCGTCGAGCAGGTCAATTTTTTTAGCAAGGGCCTGAATACTATACTCACCGGTATAACTGAAGCTGGTTTTTTCTTCGCCAATAGTTCCGCTTTTAGTGGTGATAAGTATAACGCCGTTAGCTCCGCGCGAACCATACATGGCTGTAGCAGATGCATCTTTAAGGATTTCCATGGATGCAATATCGGCAGTATTGAGGAATGAAATGTTATCGAGAATGACCCCGTCGACTACATAAATAGGTGAAGAAGTGTTGAAGGTGCCAACACCCCTGATTCTCACCGAGGGACTTGCTCCCGGCGCACCCGAAGTACTGGTAACCTGCACTCCGGTTACTTTGCCTTGCAGACTTTGCTCGGCATTGAGCGAAGTTACTTTGGCTAGCTCTTTTGCTTTAACAGAACCAACAGATCCTGTCAGGTCGCTTTTGCGAACTGTACCGTATCCTATTACTACCAGTTCCGAAAGCATTACTTTGGCAGGTTCAAGTGCAATTTCGAAAATGCTCTTGTTACCAATAACAACTTCCTGGGTTTCATACCCAATAAACGAAATAACTAATATTTCATCCTTAGGGTTTATCTCAAGAGTAAATTTCCCATCAACAGAGGTTGATGTGCCTTTGGTAGACCCTTTAATGACAATGGTTGCTCCCGGAAGCGTTTCTTTTGAATCGGCAGCTGAAATCCGACCCGAAACAGGTCGTACCTGCGCTAAAGAAACTGAAATGGAGCTGAACAGGATGAACATCGAAATCAAAGCGATCCTGAAATTCAGTTTTAATGGGCTTTGTGGTACAATTTTTATCATATTTATATGTTTTAAAATTAATATGATTGATACGCTTTTAACATTACTTTTTATTATTGAATTAGAAACAAACCTGTATGAAGTATGTTTAAAAGATTTCTTTTTAGTGAACGTAAATAAAACATACTTTAATGCTTGTCAGCCTTTTACGCTATACAAATAAAGCAGCTAATATTCATATATCCAAGGCGATATAATTCATCACTATTACTTCAGCAAAAATTGACTCCTTTTATATACCTCAACATTACTACTACAATAGTTATTTGCGTTTGATTAAGTAACAGATATACAAATATATGTAATTATTATTTTATTAGAATATTTGTTGTTATATTATTTTTTAAGAATCAATTGAGAAAGTACAAATGCTAAGAAATCAGTATTGAATACATTTATTTTCTTGAATTTCCATTTCCATAATTAAATTTTTTTGAAGGATATTAAATTCTGGTCTTATTAGTAAAAGCAACTGATTCCTGTTTTGTAATCTGTTTTTCATTTCCTGATCCTCATGGAAATCAACTCCACATGAAGAAGTCAGCTTTACGATGTAACACAAGCGTCAGTTGAAATATTCCAAATCAACGGATTTTTTTCCGACCTTTGCCCTTTTATTTATAAAACCTTTACGGTTGTGGGATTTTCGCTTGTTACATCATTCCCTTTATGGTTTGTTTTATTGTGCATACTGGCTGGAATTGCCTATGCAACCATATTGTATTATCGTGAAAAAACAACTGATTTCAGTAAACTGACTCTGCGGATACTGGCAGTTCTCCGTGGTATTACGGTCACCCTCATCGCTTTTTTGTTGCTTTCGCCTTTACTTAAAACAACCTCAAGGTACAGCGAGAAACCAATTGTATTGCTTGCTCTGGATAATTCGGGATCCATATCATTAACCAAGGATTCATCATTTTATAAGAATGAATTTGCTAAGAATTACAGGCAGCTTGCTGATAATCTGTCAAAAAAATATGAAGTTCAAACCTATTCGTTCGGCGATAAAATAACTCCAGGCATCAATCCTGCATTTCGGGATAAGCAAACCAATATGGCTGAACTTTTTACCGAAATCAGGGACCGATACTCAAACCGCAACCTGGCAGCATTAATACTTGCCGGTGATGGAATCTATAATCAGGGTTCCGATCCGCTCTATGTTTCTGACGAGGCTCCCTACAGTATTTATACCGTGGCTTTGGGCGATACTACACAGCAGAAAGATATTGTTATCTCGAGGGTTAACTACAACCACATTGCATTTCTGGGAAACGATTTCCCGGTCGAAATTACTGTGTCAGCCTATAAATGCGATGGTGCCCAGAGTAAAGTAACCGTATCTTCAGGCAACCAGCAGTTCGTCAGCGAAACTGTGCTTATTGGCCAGCCCGTGTATACCCATACTTACAGGACTAAACTTACAGCATCCAAACCCGGTATGCAACGCTACCGTATTTCAGTTTCTTCTGTTCCCGGCGAGATTAGTACAGCAAACAATTTTCAGGAAATTTTTGTAGAGGTACTCGATTCCCGCCAAAAGATTCTTTTGTTACAATCATCACCTCATCCTGATATAGCTGCCATGAAGCAGTCAATCGAAAAGAACAGGAACTATACTGTTGATAATTTCATGCTCAGCGATTTTAATAGTTCTATAGCTTCATACAGCCTGGTTATTTTACACCAGGTGCCTTCGCTTAACGATATTGGGTTCCAGGTGACCAACCAGCTTAAAAACTCTACAGTTCCTGTTTTGTATATTATTGGCTCACAATCTAATGTTCCGGCATATAACAACCTTATGACCGGTTTAATGATACCACAGTCGCTGAATTCGTTCAATGAGGCTACCGGTGTCTTTAATCCGGATTTCAGCCTATTCTCACTGGGTCCGGAAATTGAGCAGATGATCCCCTCGTATCCTCCGCTTACTGTCCCTTTCAGTCAATATAAGCCGGGCACGGCTGCACAGGTATTATTATACCAGAAAATAGGGACAGTGAGCACCCGAATTCCTATGATACTTTTTAACCAGGGCGTTGACCGAAAATCGGCAACCATTACTGGCGAAGGAATATGGCGATGGCGTCTTTCCAATTACGCAAAAACCGGAAATCAGCAGGCTTTTGATGAACTGTTTACCCGTATTATTCAGTACCTGGCAGTGAAGGAGGATAAGAGCCAGTTCAGGGTAATGCTCAAAAATAATTTTTCCGAGAATGAAGCCGTTGCGATTGATGCTGAACTCTATAACGACAGCTATCAGCTTATTAATACACCTGAAGTGAATATAGTTCTTACGGATGAGAATAAGAAGAATTTCCCTTATGCATTCACGCGGACATCGAATGCGTATTACCTGAATGCAGGTAGCCTTCCTCCCGGCGAATATTCCTATAAAGCATCAACCACGTTTGCAGGAAAAGCCTTTCAGAAATCGGGGATGTTTACCGTTAAATTATTAAATATCGAATCAATGAATACTGTGGCCAACCATGTGCTTCTTAACAATATGGCTGCCCGGCATAAAGGTCAAATGGTATATCCTCAGCAGTTGGACCAGATTGAAAAACTGCTTGCTGCCCGCGATGATATGAAAACCATAGTATACACTCAGAAAAGGTATACCGACCTGGTCAGCTTTTTACCGGTTTTACTGCTCATCCTCGGCCTGATTTCTGCTGAGTGGTTTATTCGCAAGCGAAACGGGAGTTATTGACCTGGATCGTAAGCGGGAAAGGAATTGACAGATAACTATTCCCCATATTTTTTTGGCCTGTTGTCCGGGGCTTAGTTTCATAAAGAATTTTGAAAGTATTATAGTCTGAAAACAGAATAGATATTGCGAAACCATTAGCCATTAATTCTAGCTCCCATGTCTCCCCATACACTTTACATTGTTATCCTTGTCATTACGGTTTTTGGATTTGTATTCGATCAGTGGGTAAACTATCTGAATACTACAACCCGCAGCAGTAAGTTGCCCGAAGCCTTAAATGGTTTTTATGACGAACAAACCTACAGTAAACAACAGGATTATGAGCGTGTAAATTACAGTTTCGGACTGATTTCTGCCCTGCTTTCTTTTCTGGCTATTATGATCATGTTGGTTTTTGGAGGATTTGCATGGCTCGATGAATATGTAAAATTATACACCAGTTCAGCCATTTTGCAGGCCATATTTTTCTTTGCCGCAATTGCCATTGCATCGGATCTGTTAAGTATTCCGATGGATATATACCATACTTTCGTAATTGAAGAGAGATTCGGATTCAATAAAACAACGCCTGGTACTTTTGTTCTCGATAAGCTTAAGGGCTGGCTTCTGGCATCTGTTATCGGTGGTGGAATACTGGCACTCGTAGTAGTTATTTATGAAAAGTCAGGATCCTGGTTCTGGGTTCTGACCTGGTTCAGTCTATCGGCTTTCACACTCTTTATAAGTTATTTTTATACTACCCTGCTGGTTCCGGTTTTTAATAAACTTACCCCGCTATCATCCGGACTCCTTCGCGATGCTATTGAGCAGGTTGCTTCCCGTTCCGGTTTTAGTCTTAAGAATATCAGTATCATGGACGGATCAAAACGCAGCACACGTGGAAATGCCTACTTCAGTGGATTTGGCAAGAAGAAAAGCATAGTATTGTTCGATACTCTGGTCAATGAGCACAGTGTCGAAGAACTTGCAGCCGTGCTTGCCCACGAAATTGGCCATTACAAAAAGAAACATGTGCTGAAAGGCCTGTTAACGGGTATAATGCAAACAGGCTTCCTGCTTTTTGTTCTCTCGTTGCTGTTAAAGAGTCCGGTTTCTGCTTTGGCTCTGGGCGCAGCAGTTCCATCATTTCATATTTCCCTGATTGCATTCGGCATTCTGTATAGTCCTGTTTCTATGGTCCTTGGCATATTGCTTAATTTCGTGTCGCGTAAACATGAATTCGAAGCCGATCGGTTCGCACTGAGCTTGTCGCAGCCCGGAGCTTTGCAGGAAGCATTAAAAAAGCTTTCAGTTAAAAATCTCAGCAACCTTACACCCCATCCCTGGTATGTTTTTATTCATTATTCACATCCTACTCTTTTACAGCGGCTTGCCGAGTTAACTAAGTCCGAAAATATGTAAAGTGCTCTCCAAAGAAGTACTTACAAGGAAATGAAGTGAAAATGAAGTATTTTTGTGGCCTAATTTAAAGTATAGAAACGCATAAAATGAAGGACAGTAACCTCAAAAGTAAGGTAGGCTGCCTCGGTGAGAAAGCACTGAGATTGTATTACAGGATCAAATATTTGATTAAAGACTGGATCAGGATACCACGAGAAGCTGCTTTGGCAACTAAAGTGGTACTCGCATGTATTTACGGTCTGGCATTTTTTCTGATGCTTACCCTGGCCATTGATATAAATCTTTTCTGGCTCTTCGGTCGTTCCCCAAATATTAGCGAACTTAAAAATCCTGATATCAGCCTCACTTCTGAAATATATTCGGCTGATAGCAAACTGATAGGGACTTTTTATACTGAAAACCGTACGCCTGCAGTGTATGCTGATTTACCTCAAAACCTGGTCAAGACCCTTATTGCTACAGAGGATGTCAGGTTTTATAAACACCATGGCGTCGATATCAAAGCCACAGTGGCTGCCATGTGGTCGGTGATGCAGGGCGACAGGCGAGGAGGAAGTACTATTACTCAGCAGCTTGTAAAAAATCTGTTCAAAACGCGTAAGGATTATTCTACCGGCTTACTCGGTTATATCCCCGGAATATCCACACTGATCAGTAAAGCAAAAGAATGGATCAATTCGGTGAAAATTGAATTGTACTATCCGAAGGAAGATATTATTACCATGTATTTTAATACTGTTGATTTTGGTAGTCATGCCTATGGCATCAATTCAGCGGCTTCAACATTCTTCAGTAAAAAAACCAATGAACTTACCTACAACGAGTCGGCTGTGCTGGTAGGTTTATTAAAAGCGCCCTCTTCCTATAGTCCCGTGGCAAATCCCGAACGTTCACTTGCTCGCCGCAATCAGGTGCTTGGGCAGCTTGAGAAGTATGGATTTATCACTATTCCTGAAAAGGATTCACTCACCGCTCTGCCATTGCAGCTTCATTACCAGCGTAAGAGTTTCTCGAAAGGGAATATGACTTACCTGCGCGATGCTATAGTTCGTGATTTGCAGGCGTGGAGTAAAGAAACAGGTACTGATGTTTGGACCGACGGTCTGAAGATATATACTGCAATAGATTCGCGTATGCAGAAATACGCCGAGGAGGCGGTTGCTGAGCATATGAAGAACCTGCAGCGTATTTTTAACCAGGCTGGAAGTCAGGCGGTGGTGCCCTGGATTGATGAAAAAGGCAAAGACATTCCTGATTACTTTCTGAAGAAAGCGGCTGAGCTGCCTGTTTACAAGATTCTTTCGGCACGTTATGGTGAAGGAAACGACAGCATCCGGATTTTACTGGGTAAAAAGCATAAAATGAGGGTTTTCACATTCAATGGCGAACGTGATACAACCATGTCGACTCTCGATTCGTTGAAATATTATCAAAAATTCTTCCAGACAGGTTTTATGGCAATGGAGCCAAACACAGGATATGTTAAAGCGTGGGTGGGAGGTATCAATTACCGGTATTTTAAATACGACCATGTAAATCAGTCGAAACGGCAACCCGGTTCGCTTTTCAAAGCATTTGTATATGCAGCTGCTTTCGATGAGGGATCTGGTCCTTGTGATCAGCTTTCGGATCAGCCTGTTTCAATAAAATATATCGAAAACGGCAAGGAAAAGGAGTGGAGCCCTCAGAATGTTGACCGCAGCCATGCCGGCAGCATGACGCTGAAACATGCATTCGCACGTTCAGTTAATTCAGTTGCAGTTCAGCTTACTCAAAAAATTGGATGGCGGAAAGTAATTGAATATGCCCATAAATTAGGTGTAAAATCTGATTTGGCTGATGTTCCTTCTATTTGTCTTGGTTCAAGCGATGTTACTTTGGAAGAAATGATAAATGCCTATTGCACTTTTGTGAATGAAGGTGCATTGGTGAAACCAATTCTGGTTACACGCATCGAGGATAGGGATGGTAAAGTAATTTACGATGCTGCTCCCTCTAAAAAACAGGTCCTTGACCCTGAAACAGCTTTCCTGATGAGCATTATGCTCAGGGCTGGGCTCACCGAACCTGGTGGCACGACTCAGGGATTGTTTGAGTATGATCTGTTCCGGTATGGGACTGAATTCGGAGGTAAAACCGGTACATCGTCCGATTATACAGATGGTTGGTTCATTGGTGTAACTCCCGGGCTGGTAGCCGGTTGCTGGGTTGGTAACGACGACAGGGCTATTCACTTTAAGACATCACATATAGGCGAAGGACTGCGTACCGCCCAACCTGTATATGGCAGATTTATGGCTAAAGTCCTTAAGGATAAGAGTTTGAAAGTATACCGGCAGAAATTCCCAAAGCCTGTAATGAAAATAAATAAACCATACACTTGCCAGACTATAATACCTAAAATCGATTCAATTAACGTTGCAGCTGAAGCTGATTCAGTTGCTATTGAATAAGTTAAGGGTTCAATGCAAGCAATAGAAAACTACTCTACGGGCTGTAAAAGTTACTGAACGTTTAAAGCCATTTCGACAAACGCTGAAACTAAAGACCTTTATATCTGATAAATTAATTTCTTAATCATTTAACTTCATACGAATGCAAATCACGAAAAACACGATAGTTTCTCTCAGTTATGTGCTGAAACGCGACGACGCGAAAGGTGAAATTATTGAAGAAACCAGGGCAGGCGACCCCTTGGTTTTCCTCTATGGAAATGGCCAAATGCTCCCAAAATTTGAAGAACATCTTAGCACGCTTAAATCAGGTGATGCTTTTGAATTTACACTCTCCAGCGACGATGCTTACGGAGAACTCGACCAGGATGCTGTCATCGATCTCGACAAGAGTATTTTTATGGTCGAAGGAAAAACTGATGATGATATGCTTGCTATCGGAAATGTAATCCCGATGCGCGACGAACAGGGACACATGCTGCAAGGTACTGTGGTAAGTGTTAGCAAAGATTCGGTTCGTATGGATTTTAACCATCCGATGGCCGGTAATGTGCTGCATTTTACCGGTAAGGTAATTGAAGTTCGCACGGCTACCGACGAAGAGGTTAGCCATGGCCATGCTCACGGAGCAGGTGGACATCATCATTAAAAGAAAGTATACCCGGGAATTTTCGAAATGAAACAACCTTGGTTCTGATATTCTGATATAATTTTCCCGGTTTATATGCAGGCAGTTCGATGCTTCAGCATTATAAACCGGGATTTTTATTTTCCTGCCCTAAACGATGGTTTTATTTGAGGAATAAGACTTATTCTGATTTTCAATAAACCTGGTGTAAGTATAATTTAACCGCTTCCAAGTAAAAATACCGCCGGTCGCTTATGCAAAGCAGGGCTTTGCTTTTTCCATTCGTTCAAGGGTAAGCATCGTATCCATTCCGTTTCGAGTGTGAGGTCAGCCGCAATGCAAAGCATAAGCGCAGGGTGACAGGTTTTTAAAATACTTTCGAGCATGGCCAGGTTGCGATAGGGCGTTTCTATGAAAATCTGTGTCTGCCGACCTCTTGAAACAGCATATTCCAGTTCGCGGAGTGCTTTTGTACGATCGTCGGGTTTTACTGGAAGGTATCCGTGAAATGTAAAATTCTGCCCGTTCAGGCCTGATGCCATCAATGCCAGCATTATGGATGAGGGGCCGATAAGTGGAACTACCCTGATGCCTTTCTGGTGTGCAAGCCTCACAACAATATTGCCCGGATCGGCAATACAGGGGAGACCGGCTTCGCTGAGTAAACCGATATGTTGCCCCGATACTGCATTTTCGAGCATAGTTAAAGCTTCATGATCAGGTGTATGCTCGTTGAGCAGGTGAAACGTAACATCTTCGAAATCTTTTAAATAGCCTGCTTTGCGCAGAAACCTCCGGGCTGTACGCAGTTCTTCAACAATAAATGTATTTATCCTCTGCAGAATGTGATGGTTGGTTTCTGGTAAACCGGCTTCAAAGCCTGTTTCACCCAGTGGCGTCGGAATTAGGTAAAGGTTCCCCTTATTCATTATCATAATTATATTGTTCTTTTTATATTTAAATTTTCCGGGATGGAAAACATAATACCAGTTTTGATTGCAGGTGCTTCTGTCTCCTGACTTCCGACTTAATTCTGATATATTGCTTTACTTCCAGGGTAACTGCATCAGATCGACATTCCCTCCTGAAATGATGATGCCTATTTTCTGCCCTTTAAAGCGTTGCTGATTCTGTAAAACTATTGCTAATGCCACAGCCGAGGAGGGTTCAATAATAATTTTCATTCGTTCCCATACCAGTTTCATAGTATCGATGGTGGCCTTATCATCCACAGTGATTATATCGCTTACCAATCGCTTGATAATAGGGTAGGTGAGGCTCCCGAGCGAAGTTCTGAGGCCATCGGCAATGGTATCGGGATTTATGGACGGAATTAGTTTCGATTGATAAAAAGACTTATAAGCATCGTCAGCACCCTCAGGTTCGGCTGCAATAACTTTTGCTGATGGTAAGAAGTAATGGGCAGCAAGCGCTGTACCGCTCAATAACCCGCCACCGCCGACAGGTGCAATTATTGTGTCGAGACTAGGCTGGTCTTCTATCAGTTCGAGAGCTGCTGTAGCTTGCCCGGCAATGATTGCGTAATTATTGTAGGGGTGAATTTCAAAAGCATGGGTTTCAGTCAATACTTCGTTCAGTTTTTCTTCGCGGGCTGCGAGGGTGGGTGTGCAGAAAGTAATACGGCCTCCATATGACTTTACAGCTGCAATTTTCACTTTCGAAGAGTCTTCGGGCATTACAATATAGGCAGGAATATTTCTCAGCAGCGCCGCGCGTGCAAGTGCAGCTGCATGGTTGCCCGACGAATGGGTTGCAACACCGTGTTTGATATCGTTCGGATCGATGCTTAAAACGGCATTCACAGCACCACGCGATTTAAAGGCTCCTGCTTTTTGGAAATTTTCGCATTTAAAAAATATATTTGCGCCTGCCAGGTTGTCGATTGTGCTGCAAGTGAATACTGGCGTGCGGTTTACATAAGTGAAAATACGTTTTGCGGCTGTTAGTATATCTTCCTTGCAGGGTTCCCGTGAAATATCCATTTATAGCACTCCTTTCGTTAGTTCAACAGCGACAAGTTCTATTGCTGCATCGAGCAGTTGATGGGCTTTTTCAAACCCTTCCTCACCCCCATAGTACGGATCCGGAACTGGTATATTGCTGTTAGGGTGTAGTATATTTAAAATGTAATCGACTTTTTTCATCTGGTCAGGACTGGCGGCCATTGATTTTACATCGTTAAAGTTTCCGCTATCCATTACATATATACGATCGAACCGATCAAAATCTGATTTCCTGAAAAGCCTCGAGCGTTGAGCTGAAATATCAATTCCATGCATTTTCATTACTTTAACAGCCCTCTGGTCAGGTGCATCACCGGTATGGAAAGGCTCAAATCCTGCTGAATCAACTTCAGCAGAAAGCTTGTATTTTTCAATTTTTGCCTGCATAATACCTTCTGCCATTGGCGATCGGCAAATGTTACCTAGGCATACCATAAGTATTTTCATCGGATGAACTTTTTGCTGGATTATTTAGCTTTTTTTGTTGCCGGCTTGCTGCAAAAATAGGGTTATCTTTTTATTTAAAACAAAAGCAACGTCTGTTTCTGGAATTATTCTGTATAAACTTGTGTTGTCATAATTCATTGGTGAGCCTTCTTGCAGAGTTTGGGTATAAGCAAAAAGGAAGTTGTACCAGTACAACTTCCTTTTTACGGTTAAAGTTTTGATTAAAATTGATTAAAACTTGATGCGTTTTTCAATTTCTTCAACATATGTGCGGAATTGTTTGTCAGTCTCAATCAGGTTATTCACCGTACGGCAGGCATGAAGCACAGTGGCATGGTCTTTATTGCCGCAATGAAGTCCTATGGTAGCGAGTGAAGCCTTGGTGTGTTTTTTCGAATAGTACATAGCCAACTGTCGTGCCTGAACTATATCGCGCTTACGGGTTTTTGAGTTAATTGCATCGACCGGGATATCAAAGTAATCGCAGACAATCTTCTGAATGAAATCGATGGATATTTCGCGGGCGGTATTTTTAACAAACTTATCAATCATTTGCCGCGCCAACTCAATCGTAATGGCTTTTTTGTTCAGCGATGACTGAGCCATGAGTGAGATAAGTGCTCCTTCCAGTTCTCGTACATTGGTGGTGATGCTATAAGCCAGGTATTCGAGCACTTCGTATGGCATTTCGATGCCGTCCTTGTACAATCTCTTCTTCAGGATGGCAATGCGTGTTTCCAGATCAGGTATCTGCAGATCGGCTGCCAGGCCCCATTTAAAACGCGACAAAAGTCTTGGTTCTAATCCTTTAAGTTCAACAGGCGGTTTGTCGCTGGTAAGAATGAGTTGTTTACCTTTCTGATGCAGGTGGTTGAATATATGGAAGAATACATCCTGCGTTTTTTCTTTTCCCGATAAGAAATGAATATCATCAATGATGAGTACATCAATCATCTGGTAGAAATGAACGAAATCATTCTGGTTATTGCTGCGGACCGAATCAATAAACTGTTGTGTGAATTGCTCGGTTGCAACATACAATACTGTTTTCTCAGGAAAATTATTTTTTACCTGTAACCCGATTGCCTGGGCAAGATGAGTTTTGCCTAACCCTACCGGACTATATAAGAACAAAGGGTTGAAAGCTGTTTTTCCCGGATTGCAAGCCACTGCATAGCCAGCCGAACGTGCCAACCTGTTGCAATCACCTTCGATAAAATTATCAAAAGAATAGGATTCGTTTAACTGTGATTGTACCTGGATTTTTTTCAGACCCGGAATAACAAAAGGATTTGGTATTTCTTTTGATTTGCCGGCATTAAGATCTATCGGCATCTGAACAGATGGATTTGTGGTCGCTTTCCGGTTACTTGTAGGTATTTTAATAGTGTATGGATCAGAAGTATAAGCTCCTTCCATAACGATGCTATATTCCAGTCTTCCGTTAGGACCCAGTTCGTTGCGTATGGTTTTCTTCAACAGTGTGATGTAGTGTTCTTCAAGCCATTCATAAAAGAACTGGCTCGGAACCTGAATGGTGAGAATATTATTTTCGAGTTTGATAGGCTTTATTGGAGAAAACCAGGTTTTAAAACTTTGGTAATTAAGGTTGTCGCGGATTACTTTTAAGCAATTTTCCCAAACTTCCTGATGAAGTTCTTTTATTCCTTCTAATTCAATATGTTGCATGTTTACCTAGTTGTTTCTGTCGTTATATTGGCGTAATTACAAAAGCCTTGTTGCAGTGTAGTGCGAATTTAATCGATTTTATTTTTTTTTAAGCACAAAGATTTATGCTGGGTATATTTTGTCCATACTTTTCATTGTTTTGACTGGTATACATGTAGCTTTGCGT
Source organism: uncultured Bacteroidales bacterium (assembly GCA_903822525.1). GTDB lineage: Bacteria > Bacteroidota > Bacteroidia > Bacteroidales > UBA4417 > UBA4417. The sequence continues at coordinate 17,474 of CAIJPI010000065.1, forward strand.
TGAACTGATAATTTTGTTTGGTGAGCAATTTAAAGGTTTTTAATAATTTTCTTACGTTAATGAGAAGCTTGTTTGTCAGCATTGATAGGCCTTTCCATTCATCCAATATCAATCAGAAGCAAGTAAAAGGTCTAAAATTCAATCAGTATTATAAATTTGGTTGGGAGCTCTTCACCTTTTTTAAGCATTTATATTGCTTAAGTGCACTGTAATAGTGAGATAGCTTAAATACTAAGATGAGTTTGCCTAATCAGTTATAAAACTGTTCAAAATTCCTTCTATTTTAGTTCAAAAAAAAATTTAAATGGTATTTGATTTTTTAAATAATAGTCGTATATGCTAAAATTCGATAAAAAATATTCATTTTGCAACAATAAATGCTAATAAATTGATATGTAATTGATAGTCAGATTGTTCAGCTTGGTTAACTTGGAGGTTATCCGCTCCGACTGGCTATGCCGGATTGCCAGCCGGATAACACATTTCATGCCAAAGTCAGTGTTGATAACTTCTATTAATTCATCTTTAATGATTTTCATTACATCATTCATTATTTCGTAAGGGTATTCTATCTGGTAAATCTCCATTACAATTTTTGTGACAATAACCGAATTGTTTACGGCTTCAACTGCTGCTGTTTTGTATGCATGTATTAAACCCGGAACTCCAAGCTTTGTTCCTCCATAATACCGTATTACAGTAATCAAAACGTTGGTCAGATCTGCTGAAAGTATTTGCCCGTATATCGGCCGTCCAGCAGTGCCTGATGGTTCGCCGTCATCATTTATGCGGAATGCTGATTTATCGAACCCTAAGATATAGGCATAGCAATGATGTGTTGCATCGTAATATTGCATCCTTAACGATTCGAGATGCTGTTTTACTTCCTGTTCACTTGTAGCCGGGAACGCGAATGATAAAAACCTGCTGCCCTTATCGCGGAATGATCCTTGAGCCGGCTGAACAATAGTTTTATATTCATCACTGAAAAGCATGCTTCGACAAAGTATTATTATTGTTTATTGTGCTTATTTGTCGGCAAAGGTAAGCAGACCGGAATTTGTTTTAAGATGTTTTATGATAAAAAACATTTAGCCCGGATTCGGATGTATCTATTAACTACTTTTGACGCCTTCATTATAAAAGGTATATGTCATCTCATCCGGGCGAATTTGCAGCGTTGCTAACAACTGTCTTTTGGACAATCACTGCATTGTCATTTGAAACCGCCAGCAAACGGATTGGTTCAATGCATGTTAACCTTCTAAGGTTGGGTCTGGCAACTGTTTTTCTGACTGTATTTTCTTATTTTCACAGGGGTGTTTTTTTACCTCTCGATGCTGATCAGCATACATTGACATGGTTAGCCATTTCCGGATTGGTTGGTTTTGTGATCGGCGACTACTGCCTCTTCAAAGCATTTATTATTACAGGAGCGAGGATAGCTATGCTGATGATGACACTGGCACCGGTTTTTGCTGCTTTTGCAGCCTGGGTCATACTGGGTGAAGTTATGAGTGTTCAGAGTTTGCTGGCCATGATAATTACACTCACAGGTATAGCTCTTGTAATTTTTACCCGTTCGCCGGGAAAACTTACCGGCAAGAATCAAACAAAGAACTCATTTTCAATGTCATATCCCATAAAGGGGATTATCCTTGGAATTGTTGCTGCTGCCGGCCAGGGTGTTGGACTTGTGCTCAGTAAATATGGTATGCGGAGTTATGATTCTTTTGCAGCGTCTCAAATCAGGGTTATGGCAGGGTTTTTAGGTTTTGCCATTTTGTTTCTGGTTCTTCGTAAATACAAGGAGTTGCCCGCATCTTTCCGCGATGCAAAAGCAATGAAATGGCTGCTGGTTGGATCTGTTTTCGGGCCTTTTCTGGGGGTTTCATTTTCTTTAATAGCAGTACAGAATACGAGTGCAGGAATTGCACAAACCATCATGTCGCTGGTACCTGTACTTATTATCCCACCTGCAATACTTATTAAAAAGGAAAAAGTAACCATGCGTGAAATTATCGGTGCTGTTATTGCTGTTGCAGGAGTAGCGCTTTTCTTTGTTTTTTAAAAAGAGAATTCAAATACACAGGTATGTATTTCTTACTCAATTCAGATATGCCATTCAGCTAATAGGTTTAAGCAAGGTGAAAAATCTTGATTAATGATAGTATACAAGCTATTTGTGCATTATGGGCAAGTTTCAAGACACACAATATTTGTCATAAATAAATTATTACTATATTTTGAAAGATCTGACTGAAAAAATATAAAATTAAAGCTCAACATCTATTTGCAAAAGAAGTGCAATACGAAAAAATATATATAGTCAGGGACCAATAATAACCAAAATACATCCATGAAATAGCCATGATTGGAATATATCAC
>CAIJPI010000066.1 GCA_903822525.1 uncultured Bacteroidales bacterium
AAACTCTTACCCATGCATCAACTACAACACCTTTGTCGAGGATACGGTCAATAACCTCCACGAGGCTCGATGATCCGATGGTTTTTTCTACTGCCATTGTTTTAATCTCCTATATTAATTTATTGAATACCGTGCTATACATAAGGGACGGCTTACCTTTGCATACCGACTAACCAAAGGGTATGCCACAAGTGTACTTAAACTGAACGCATGCAAAAACTAATAGCTAAGTATTTGAATATGAAACCTAAAAAAAATGTATTATTTTTTATAGAAAGAATAAACCAAAAAAATATAAAATTTTATAGCCAATCTTATTTAAAATAATCGCGCCATTGCGCGAAAACGCGCATATTTTTATCATCATTTATAAGGTTATTTTTGCCTGAAGGGAACACTTGTGCAGCTGCCAAAATATAGACATCACAAGGGTCAGGAAGTGGTTTCCGGAAATGCAAACAGAGTTGTAGCACTTACAATTATTTGCATGTAAAACGTCTGATCAGGATTAGATTACTCCGCAAATTGAACCCATATAAGGGTCCGTTGGAATTAATACTATTGGTTCTGTTTTAGAATATTGTAGCAGGAATTGATTCTGTTATATAGTGCATTGTGCATAGTGCTCAGTGCTTAGCATCATTTATTTGTATTTATCAATCGTGTAGCTTGTCTGCAATATACTCTCTGAGCACTGAGCACAAATGATTTTCCACATTTTCCTTAAACAGAACCAAATTCTATTTTATTTCCAGCACTTTATATCCCCAGGCTTCCAGGTCAAAAGGTTCTTTCTTCAGGATTTTAGTTTCGTTGCCGGTAAAAACGTCGGTATAGGTTCCGTTTACAATATCGCCTTTCACTGCAACCGAAACCGGTGCAGCTGTGAGGTTGAGTACCACCAGTATTTTATAATCACCTTTTTCACGAATAAAGCTTACTACTCTTGCAGGTACAGTGTTTTTAACCTGAGCTAACGTGCCGCCGTAAGGAGCATTCCATAGAGCTTCGTTGTCATGTTTCAGTGCATTAAGCGTTTTATAGAATGGAGAAAAATCAGCCGCTTTCCAATCGATAGTGTCCTTGGCAAAAAACCGAAGCCGTTTAGCCAGGCCTGCTTCCTGTCCGCTGTAAATCAATGGCATGCCCGGAAGGGTGTAGCTCAGAACAGCAAAAGCATTTTCGCCTGCGCCGAATTTTTCTTTTGCAGTTCCGTTCCATGAATTTTCGTCGTGGTTGGTGATAAAATTCATCTGCATGGCATTTTTTGGAAGAATAGAATCAACACGCATAACCTGGCTGATAATCCGGCTTACCGAATCTTTTCCCTGGGCTACATTGTGCATTACACTATGCATGCCCCAGCCGTAATTCATGTCGAAAGCTTTTTTACAGAGTTCAGGTTTTCCTTCATCTTCAGCCAGCATAAACATAGGTTTCAGGCTGTCAAGTTCCATGCGGGCCTGTTCCCAGAAATCGACCGGCACCTGGCCGGCTACATCGCAGCGAAAACCGTCGATATCGCAGTTGGTAATCCAGTATTTCATGGCATCAATCATGCCTTTACGCATTTCACTATTTTTGTAGTTGAGTTTTACTACATCGGTCCAGTCGAAAGGGGAAACGAACTTACCCAAACTGTCCTGAACATACCAGTCAGGGTGTTCAGTCATCCAGGGGTTGTCCCAGGCGGAGTGGTTAGGCACCCAGTCGATGATTACTTTGAAACCCATTTCGTGAGCTTTGGTAACCAGTGCTTTAAAATCGGCTTCAGTGCCATATTCCGGATTTATACCCTTATAGTCTTTTACCGAATAATAGCTGCCCAGGCTTGTTTCCGATCCAGCCGGAATTTTCCGGTTTTTTATGCCTATAGGATGAACAGGCATAAACCAGAGGATATCCACACCCAGTTCTTTCAGGCGTGGCAGGTTGGTTTCGAAGGCTTTGAATGTGCCTTCGGGCGTGTACTGCCTGACATTTACTTCGTAAATCACAGCATTTTTAGCCCAGTCGGGATAATTCGCTTTAACCTCGGAGGTAAGAGTTTTTGTCTTGCATGCAGGAAAAAGAAAGGAGATGCAGCAAAGCATAATAAGAGATTTGGTTAGGGTTTTCATGTTTTTTTGTTTGAAGGGTTTGAAGGGTTTCAGGGTTTCAAAGTTTGAAGAGTTTTTCAATGGTTTAAAAAGTTCAAAAGTTCAAAGGTTCAAGGGTTCAAGTGTTTCTCAGTGTTTCTTTGTGCTCTTAGTGCCTCAGTGGTTAAAAATCTCCTTATCCTTCACAAAGTAGAATTTTTAAAGGTTGGCTATTTCGATCAAAACCGGTTTGCCGTCCCATATAAAGTTAATGTGAAGCCATTTATCGCCAAAAGTACATGTGGTTTTATTTCCTGTGGGGGTTCCTTTTTCGGGGGAGATTTTAACAAGTTTACCATTCACTGTTACCTGCAACGGAAGTGTGTTTGCTCTTACTTCAAGCTGCATGGACCTGCTGACGGGCATACCAGGCCAGGTTCCGGTTTTGGAAATTGAAACTTTAGTTTTATCCGTTTCTGCTGATCCTTCGTAGGTTATCAATTCGTATCTCCCTTCACTCAGCGATTTGCTGTCGAGGCCGTTATCCTCATACTGAACAAAAGTTGATTTCCCGAAAGGATAATAGCGCACAGTATAATTATCAGCCTTGTAGTAGTCGATGGAGGTAACGGGTTTTGTCATCGGGATAAAGCTGCCGGCTTTTGCGAAAACAGGAATGTTTTCAATATTCAAAGGGAAGTCAGTCCGGGTATTTCCTGTATATTCCATTCCCGTTTGAAAATCGTACCAGCTTCCTTCGGGGAAATAAATGCTGCGGCTTGTCAGTCCTTTTTGAATTACTGGAGCAACCAGAAGATTATCACCCCACAGGTATTCGTTTTCAATGTTGCGGGCTGTTGTATCATCCTGATATTCGTAAAAAAGCGGGCGCATAAGCGGCGAGCCGGTGGTTGCATTCTGCCAGGCAAGTGTGTAATTGTAAGGGAGCATGGCATAACGTAGTTTCATATAATTGCGGACAATTTCCTGCGTTTTTTCGCTCCAGTAAACCGGTTCGCTTGGAATTCCTGAGCCATGAGGGCGGAGAATAGGAGTAAAGACAGCAAACTGAAGCCAGCGGGTGTACAATTCATCATCGCGCAGGCCTTGTGCAAAACCTCCGGCATCGGAATGTATATAGCCCAGTCCGTTCATTCCCATGGTGAGCAGCAACGGAAGCTGCGCCTGCAGTCCGCCCCAGCTGCGCGAAACATCACCTGTCCAGGGATAGGCTGCGTACCGCTGCGAACCGGCAAACCCTGATCGCTGCAGGTGAAACAGACGTGTGCCGGGGTAGAATTCGGCATATTTGTCGAACAGCATTTTATCCCAGTAATGGCCATAAATATTATGTACTTCGTCGGCTTTTCCTGCAACATGCCTGATGTCGGCCGGATGGCTTTCGGGCTCACCCAGGTCGCCCCACCAGGCGGCAATGCCCATATCAATCTGCTTTTTGTATTTCTGCCAGAACCAGTCGCGGGCTTCGGGCTTAAAAATATCGATCAGGCTGCCGGCGCCAAAATAAAACTGCTTGTCGATATAAGGCTGACCCAGGCTGTCAGTAACAAAAACTCCTTTTGCAGCAGCATCAGTATAATTAGCAACGGTATCAATAATATAAGGCTCTGTTATCAGGATGGTTTTGATACCTTGTTTCCTGAATTTTGCAATCATACCCTCAGGGTCGGGCCAGGCTTTTTTGTACCAGTCGAGGTTGCCCAGGTGGCCCTGTATGCTGTCGCCGAACCAGTAAAAATCGAGTATAATGGCATCCATAGGAAAATCCTTTTTCTGAATCAGCGTTACAATGCTGTCGGTTTCTTTCTGATTGCGGTATGCCATGCGGCTTTGCAGGTTCCCCAGTGCCCAGCGCGGAGGCAAAGGCTGCCGGCCTGTGAGCTGAGTGTATGCGTTTAAAATATCAGCATAGGTGCTGCCTGCAATTACATAATACCGGGCTGTTCCACCCTGGGCGCACCATTCGGTTACCGAAGGTTCAGTATTTCCGATGTCAACATATCCTTTTTGTGGATTGTCGAACAGAATGGCATAGTTACGCGACGAAACCGTTACCGGAACGGAGTAATTGAGCATGGAAGCCCCGTATTCATATGCATAAAAGGGTCTGTTGTACAACTGCAGTTTCTTCCCCCTGCGGTCCATAGGCATAGCTCTCTCCCCTGTGCCGTACACTTTCTCACCAGGTTTCAGCGCAAATCGCACACCTGTATTTCCGGGTTTGTTGAAAAACCCGCTTTCTTCAGCCAGCAAGGTATCTCCTTTATAAATGTAGGTGAGGAAGCATGGATCGGAATTTACGGTTATGGTCATTTGCCCGCTATGAAACACATATCCTGTTGGAATCTGTTCGGAAGTGACCGGTACTTTGGCAGCTTGCATGATAACAGCATGAGAAGGATCGGGTTTTACCATGCCGGTTGGAATATTGGTAACTTCAACCATGCTTTCGGAAAAAGGTTTCACCGAAATCGTTCCTTTATCCGTAATAATATTCCAGGAAGCTGCAAGCTGTTCAACACGGAGGAGTTTCTGAAACTCACTGTTTCCTGCCAGAACTTGCTGTGTTTTGGGTTTGTACCCGTTTACAGGAACAACAATATCTTCGTTTTCTTTTGTTTTCCCAACAATAGTACCGTCCATATTACGGAAAACATATGCCAGCTGGTTGGCAACATCTTCAGCGCGGAGGTGGTAAAAAGATTTTATCACAAAACGGAACGAATAGAGGTTACTTCCTTCCTTTGTCATCAGAACGCTTCTGTCGTCTTTACCCCAGTTGCCGACAACGTATTTCCAGTCGTGTCCGTCGAGGCTGCGGTTTGTGATCACTCCTGTATGCAGGTACACATCACCGGCAATATCTTTTAAGGCTTTATTTCCTTCGGCAGCATTAAAATAGAGGGTAACCGAGTCGTTAACTGATGGGTTTCCGGGTTTCAGCCAGATAAGCTGGGAAAATGAAACCTTGCTAATAAGAAGGATCAGCGCAATTCCCAAAATACGGAATGATATCATTAATGGTATTTTAAAAGGTTATAAGTGTAACAAAAAGAGCCTGTGTAAAATAAATCCGCAATCCGCAATCCGCAATCCGCAATCCGCAATCCGCAATCTGAAACCCCCAATCCTTACCTGCTTAATTCAATAATCTTAACACTTTTAGCAGGCACTTCAATATTTTTAAGGTCTTTCAGCTGGCTGCCGGTAAGCACGTCTTTACCGCTTTTAAAATCTTTCAGGTTTTCTTCAAATCGATCGGTAGCAATGGTTTTCAAATATTTGGCATTGTTGTTCATGACCACCATCACGGTTTCCTTGCCGAGTGTCCGGAAATAAACGTAAACCCCATCCTCGGGAATATAATGGGTGAGCTTTCCGCTTTGCACGGTTTTATTGCCTTTACGCCAGGTGAAAAGGGTGGAGGTATAATCGAGGATATCTTTCTGGTCTTTGCTAATATTGTCACGGGTAAACATATTGTCCGTGTCGCCTTGCCACCCTCCGGGAAAATCCTTTCGTTTGCCGGGATCGCCTTCGAGCGTTCCTCTGTCGCTGAGAGCTTCGGTTCCGTAATATATCATAGGTATTCCACGGGTTGTGGCCAGGAAGGTCAGGGCCATCTTCAAATTTTCGGTGCTTTTCTGAACAACGAAGGCTCGTTCAGTATCATGGTTATCGGCAAAGATGACCAGTTTTGACGGATCACTGTAGAGGAAGTCCTGCGATAGCAATTCGTACAGGCGTGTCAGGCCGGTATCCCATCCGTCGCCTTCATTAAAGGCTTTCTGAATGGCCATAAAAAGCGGGAAGTCGAAAACATTGGTCAGGCGTGAGCGGAAATCATCTTTATTGCTTGTATTGTCAAGCCAGTATGCAACCTGTGGAGGGTAATTGATCCAGGCTTCACCTACCACGGTGAAATCAGGATATTCCTCACGCAGGATCTTCATCCATGTGGCCATAAAATCTTTATCCGAATAGGGATAGGTATCCTGACGGATGCCGTCGAGGCCTGCAAATTCAATCCACCAAATGCTATTCTGTATCAGGTATTTGGCAACATATTGATTTTTCTGGTTAAAATCGGCCATGGTGACATCGAACCATCCGTTTGCCATTTTATATTCGTCGTATTTTGAGCGGTATGGATCGGAAATAATACTGGCCCTGTAATTGGAGCGCGTAAAGCCGTCCCACTGGTTCACCCAGTCTTTCTGAGGCAGGTCTTTCATCCAGTACGAATTGGTTCCGAAATGATTAAAGACCATATCCATAACTACTTTAATCCCTTTTTTATGAGCGGCATTCACCATTTCGCGGTAACTTTCGTTGGTGCCGAAACGAGGGTCAATTTTATATAAGTCGGTGATGGCATATCCATGGTACGAATAAGCAGGCATATTGTTTTCGAGCAGAGGCGTACACCAGATAGCGGTAACGCCCAGTTTTTGCAGATAGTCGAGGTGATCGGAGATTCCTTTGATATCGCCACCGTGACGCCCGTTCGGGTTCGATCGATTTGCTTTTTCGAGCATACCCGGCATATCATCGTTGGTAGGGTCGCCATTGGCAAAGCGGTCGGGCATGATAAGGTACATCATATCCGAAGTATTGAAACCTGTACGTTTTGCAGAACCTTCCAGGCGAGCTTTGAGCTCGTATTTGTAGGTTGCTAAAACGCTGTCTTTTTCTTTAAAATCAATGGTGATCATGCCGGGTTTGGCGGAGTTGCCAATGGTTAGGTCGACAAATAAATAGTCAGCACCTGTGCTGGTCGAGTTTTTAACTTTTACCCCGTTGTATTCAAGAGATGCTTTGGTTTTACCAATATCTTTCCCATGTATCATTAACTGCAGCGAATTGTTTTTCATTCCGGCCCACCAGCATGGAGGTTCAACATGGTCAATTGATACCTGGGGGAAAGCGGTCCTGAAAAATAATATACAAATAAGAAGAAGCGATAGTTTTTTCATGGGTTGTAGATTTGTTTGCGCAAAGATATAGGAAATAATTCCATATAAAATGCAGGCGATTTGGCGCAACCGTTTGCGGGAGAGAAAATTGTGAAAAATAATTGAAACAGCCATTGGTTCAGAAAAAGATCATAGGTTGAAATTGAGCATATCTATACAATTCTGTGCATTTCGAATCGGAAAAAGAAATTGGCGCGCAGAATTTGAAAAGGAAAATCTACCTGATTCAATTTCGGAAGAATACTCCGACGCATCAAATACAAAATGCGTGAATAGTGACTGTAAGATGCGTTTTGCATTCAAGGGAAAGATTGAGTAATTTTACTGATAAATGAGAATAATAGAAGAATATACTAACCTCCCGGTTGATTTGATAGAGATCAGATCGAAAAACTATATCGGTGACTTTGCGATACGGGTATTTTTTAACGATGGATTTAATCGCCTGGTCGATTTTAAGCCGTTTTTGGAATCATCGCTTCATCCCTCCATCCGCAAATATTTGGACGAGACCTTGTTTGTTCAATTTGAAATTATTGATGGCAATTTGAATTGGAACGATTACGATATGATATTCCCGGTTGGTGATTTACACGAAGGGAAAATTTAAGCTGAAGAGAATTTTGGTTGGGCCGAAAACATGAGGTAAATATTACCAACACGCGTCAGAAATTGAGACGAGCGCCATCAAGGGATAATAAGAAACAAAAGTTAGAGTTTTATAAACTTTGATGTGGAAGTGTAACTTTCATGGATAATCTTTACAAAGTAAATACCAGATTCTAAACCTGACACACTTATCTTATTCTCTCCATCAGGAACAAATGATTTTATTTTTTTACCTTCAGAATTATATATATCAATTAATCCTTCTTTATACTGTGCCAGGCAGGGATCAGAAACATACAAATAGTCACCTGTAGGATTAGGAAAAAGGGAAGTTCTATTCTGAACCGGTTCATCCGTATTTAGCATTATTGAATTTTTCCACAAACCCCATCCGCAGCAGGTGACACTGTACAATTCGTTATTGTAAACATAAGTATCTTCGGTACCAGTTCCTGAACATCCCTGACCCCAGTATACCCAATTGTCACCTAAGTCATCAGAGTAATATACGCCACTTCCATAAGTCCCGATAAACAGCCTGTTACCCAGGCTGCTGAAACTTCTTACATCATTATACACATCTCCAGTTATATTAACAAATGTGGTATCCCCCTCCTTTAAGCGAAATATACCAAATTCCATATCAGGGTCATAAATCCTTGTGGATGCATAAATATAACCATTCAAAGCATATATGCAATTTACATTCAAATAATTAAGCCCATCAGCAATATTCTGCCAGGATGCCCCACCATCTGTCGATTTGAGTACTCCAGAGGAAAAAGTCCCAACATATATTGTATTGCCAGAAATAGTTATGCAATTGCAGTAGCCTAATAAATCAATGCCATTATAAATATGAAACCATGTATTCCCATTATCGATACTCTTGAGCACTCCATCTCCACAGGTTGTAACATATACAGCATTATTATCTCCTGTTATACTCGAGATGCTCGACGTGAATTCAAAGTCGGATAGTGTCCAGGTCTTAGCTGAATCATCGGAAATATACATTCCGGCATAAGTTGATCCGAAAAGTCGATTATTATTTGAATACAAACAATGAACCTGATAAGCAAGTAAACTATCATAGCCAATATACATCCCATTTATTGCTTTATTCCAGCTGATTCCTCCATCTGTTGATTTATATATTGCTGCTGTTGAACTGTAAAATAACATATCATTCATCGAACACATACTTAACCCTCCTTTGAGGTCAGTAAAAACCTGAGTCCATTGACCAGAACAAGAAAAAACACTCATAAAAACAAATACGATACTACTAAAAATGGCTTTCATCGGAATTTAAGTTTAAAAGTATATATTTAGAAATAGCAATAAAATCTATAATTCACATAGGCTATTCATTTGGCGCAATTTTAATTTCAAATGAACGCTATTTGATTAAAACAAAAGTAACAAATATTTCGATAAGAAATATCTGTGATACAGTTTCCTCGCTGGCGCACAGTAAGTACTAATGTAAAAGTATAAATTGAATAATGATAGTTCTTATGCGTGATGTATAAAAAATGCAAGGATCTCGGCAATGTTAGTGCCGACATGGATTAAAATCTGCGCCCTTAGGCTTTTTCGAGCATACCCGGCATATCATCGTTAGTTGGGTCACCATGGGCAAAGCGGTCGGGCATGATGAGGTACATCATATCCGAAGTATTGAAACCTGTACGTTTTGCAGAACCTTCTACGCGAGCTTTGAGCTCGTATTTGTATGTTGCTAAAACGCTGTCTTTTTCTTTAAAATCAATGGTGATCATTCCGGGTTTTGCACTGTTGCCATCGGTAATATCGACAAACAGGTAATCAGGTCCGGTGCTGTTTTTAACGTTTACGCCGTTATATTCGAGCGAAGCCTTGGTTTTACCAATATCTTTCCCATGTATCATCAACTGCAGTGAATTGTTTTTCATCCCGGCCCACCAGCATGGAGGTTCAATATTCAATTGAAACCTGTGGGAAAGCTGTCCTGAAAAATAATATACAAATAAGAAGATGCTATTATTTTTTCATGGGTTGTAGATTTGGTTGCGCAAAGATATAGGGAAAGAAAGCCTATAAAATGTATTCATTTTTACGCCATCGTTTGCAGGATAGAAAATTGTGTGATTAGCAGTCTGAAGACAATTTCAAATTCATCTTTGCTTCAAAGTCTTCGGCGCAGCCTGAATAATGGATGTATCGTTTCCACTAAAGTTTATCCATTTCCTGTGAAGTTTTCCGCCGAAACGATATCCTTTTAAAATATATAATTGATTATTTATTTTTCAATAGTACGACTCATTCAGGGAATAATAAATCAGGTATTATTCAAATATCCATGCTTTTAAATAAATTGCAATTTCATGAGGTGATTTTTTTCGGCCTCCAAAATAGGGGTAATTGACATATCCCCAGTTTTTTAAAGGGTGCTTTTCAGGATTATAGAAAACCACTTTATACTCTTGTTTCATATCTTCAATCAGATAATTGATCTTAACTTTTTCATTATCCAAAGTAGCCTGAATAAAAAACCTCTTCCCCGGCTCAATCACGAACAAAGTGTTGTCGAACCGCATATGCCTGATGTACCAGTATGCAAGCACCTCTATAACACTGTCCTTGCAACGCCAGCCAATGCGGAATGAATTATTGTGGTGATTGGAACCAAAGCTGTACCCAAATATTTTATTGATAGCTGATTGTTCGTTACTGTCAGGAAATGAGTAAAGGCAGGATGAATCGAACATACACACTAAAGCAAATTCACGGCTTGTTTGCAATTGAAATTGTCTGTTGGTTGGCGAATGGCGATCTTTTTTTATTAAATATTCCTGCATCTGAATACTCTGAATATTTTCAATAATAGAATCTGTATTTAAACTCCTAACATACACGATGGAGGTGTTCTGACTTTGGAGAGAAACCGAAAATAGAAATAATACTACTGCTGGCAGACTGGGTTTAAACATCCAATGAAAATTAGCATTTTTGAGAATTCAGTCGTCTGGCTTTTAGGCCATATCAATATTACAACCATTTAGTAAATTATAAAAATTATACTGAACAGGGTTATGCAAATATTGATACCTCTTTTTATAGTAAATCCCGGAAAACACATTTTACTGACGTTGAACTGAAGGGACAGAGTCCAGGCATAGCGAATCTGCAAGCTTATTTCTTTAATCCTGCTTTCCGAACATCTCAATAAACTTCCTATTTTAGCATTCACTTACAATCGGGGATATTTAAGTTTCCGTTCACAGATAATTATCCAATAAAACATCAGAATGAAATCAGTACTAACTATTTTGATCATCCTAACATGGGCAATCCGGGTTTTTTCACAACAAATATCTGCTCCCCTTGTAAAGAACAATTATCTGAAAGTAACTTCTTACGAAGAACTTACTGCTTTTATAAAGGAGTTGGATGAAAAATCGGACTTATTGAAGACAGAAACAATCGGACAATCAGTAAAAGGAAGAAACCTGTATGCCCTTAAATTTTCAACCTCTGAATTCGGTAAAGATAAATCTAAACTAAAAGTTCTTTTTTTTGCTCAACAACACGGCAATGAGCAATCAGGCAAAGAAGGTGCATTATTGCTCGCCCAAGCCCTGACAAGCCCTGAAAACAAGTATTTATTTGATAAAATTGATTTTGCCATTATTCCACAGATGAATCCCGATGGCTCGGAAGCAAATAAGCGCCGCAACGGAAACAGCATGGATCTTAACCGCAATCATTTAATTCTGACTGAACCCGAGACCATGGCTTTGCACCGGTTTTTCGACAAGTACTTATTTGAAGTCAGCATGGATGTTCATGAGTATTCACCCTATGGAGAAGACTGGGAAAAATACGGTTACCGCAAAAATGCTGATGTAACACTTGGAGCAACCACCAATCCGAATATTTCTGAAGCAATCAGGAATTTATCGAATAACGAAATTCTGCCATTTGTGCTCAAATACCTGGCTGACAGGAAATTCTCATCGTTTGAATATTGCCCGGGCGGTCCACCCGAAATAGATTACATTCGTCACAGCACTTTCGATGTAAACGATGGCAGGCAGAGTTTAGGAATACTCAATACCCTTTCCTTTATACAGGAAGGAATGAACGGGAAAGATGACTCAATTGAGAATATCCGTCACCGATCCGAAGGCCAAATGACAGGTATGCTTGGTATGCTTAAATTTATTTATTCTCATAAAGACCAGGCTAAAAAACTGGTAGCCGAAGGCCGAAAGGAATTAATTACAGCTAAACCGGGTGAAAAGATTTCGATTCAGTCGGAGCATGTCAGAACAGGGCAGAAACTTAGCATTCCACTGTATTCATACTTTTCGAAGAAGGATTCGACGGTGGTTGTAAATGATTACCGCCCGGTAGTAAAAACCATAACAGATGTTCAAAAGCCGGCCGGGTATTTAATTCCCAAACAAGCTAAAAATTTAGTTGAATGGGCTGGCAAACATGCACTTGTCATCCAGGATTTCAAAATGCAGAAAGGCCTGAAAATAGAGCAGTATTTTATTAGACGCATTGATTCCATTGATTTTGAAAGAGAAATAATTATCAATCCTGTTGTTGAAGGAACAGAATTTTCGGGCAATATTTTACCGTCTGATTATTTATATATTCCTACAGATCAGTTAAAAGGAAACCTGATTATCCTGGCTCTCGAACCCAAATCGGAACTTGGGCTGGTAACCTATAAAGAATATGCTCAATTACTCAGGATTGGAGAAACATTTCCGGTGTTGAGAGTGGTAAAAAAATAAGGTTCTGTTTAAGGAAAATGTGGAAAATCATTTGTGCTTAGAGCAAAGTGTTCAGTGCTCAGAGAGTATAATGCAGACAAGCTACAGGATTGATAAATACAAATAAATGATGCTAAGCACATAGCACTATGCACAATGCACTATATAACATAATCAATTCCTGCTACAATGTTCTAAAACAGAACCAAAAATAATGACGCATGTCGGAATAGATGAAGTTTGATCCAATAGGTAAACGTACAATTGAAAAACAGAACATTTGAATCCCGAAACTTTGACCCCCAATCCCTAATCCCCAAAACCTAACCCCCGATGAGAATAGATCGAATTGAACTCCGCCACACCAAAATGATCCTGGTTACTCCGTTTGTAACCTCAATGGGTACCGAATATGATGAGCAGCACATTATGGTGCGTGTTGATGCCGAAGGCGTAACCGGCTGGGGCGAGTGCGTTGCTGAAGAAACGCCTTTTTATTCGTACGAAACGGTGCCAACGGCCTGGCATATCCTGAATGACTTCCTGATTCCAGCCATCCTCGGCAGAGATATTTCGAGTGTTGAAGAAGCCATTGCCAGCTATGCAAAAGTTCGCGGGCATATGATGGCCAAAGCCGGATTGGAAGCGGCCTTGTATGATGCTTTTGCAAAATCAAAAGGAATTTCTTTATCGAAAATGCTGGGTGGAACGCAGGAAAAAATAAATGTGGGAGTAAGTCTGGGTATCAGCGACACGGTTCCTGACTTGCTTCATGTTATGGAAAAGTACATGAAGGAAGGCTATCAGCGCATCAAAATTAAAATTGCCCCGGGCCGCGACCTTCAGTTTATTGAAGCACTTCGCCATGAATACCCCGGTATGCTTTTACAGGTGGATGCCAATTCGGCGTATACACTCGATCATCTTCCCGTTTTTAAGGAAATGGATAAGTATAATCTTTCACTTATTGAGCAACCGCTTGGGTATGATGATATTTTCGACCATTCCAAACTGCAGCGTGAAATTAAAACCGATCTCTGCCTCGACGAAAGCATTCACTCTCTTGGTGATACCCGTGCCGCCATCGAGATGAAAAGTTGCCGCATTATCAATATCAAACCCGGGCGAGTTGGCGGGTATACCGAATCCATCAAGATCCACGATTATTGTGCAAGCATGAATATTCCGGTATGGCATGGCGGAATGTTAGAGTCGGGCATTGGACGCGCAGGGAATGTTGCACTTGCTTCGCTGCCTAATTTCACTTTGCCTAGCGATCTTTCACCAAACAGGAAATACTATACGGAAGATATTGTAGAAACTCTGTTTGAGCTAAATTCGGATGGTACTATCACTGTTCCCACAGGACCCGGAATTGGTGTGGAAGTAAATATGAAGGCACTGGAGAAATATACGGTCAGGAAGTGTGAGCAGAAGGCGTAACCTACTTAGTTTATGACTAAAATTGATTTGTTATGCTGGACAAGTTAATAGGAGGTGCTTCGACTCCGCTCAGCATGACAAGTGAGCTGAGTAGTTTTAATTTAGCTCAACTTATACTATCCATCGTTTAGCTTAGCTAGTTTATAATTTTAAGTAAGAAATAATCCTTTTGCACCATTTCTGTCACGCTGAGCGGAGTCGAAGCGCCACATAAACCTTCATCACATGGTTTATATTCGCAGGTATTACTATGTTTATATCCTGAAATGTGCTGATAACAGCTATTATACCGGCGTTTCCAACGATCCGGAGAGGAGATTAGCTGAACATATAGAAGGGAAAAACCCGGATAGTTATACTTTTTCGCGCAGGCCCCTCGAATTGGTATTTTGTGAATATTTCACTGACCCAAAGCAAACTATAGCTTTTGAAAAACAGGTAAAAGGATGGTCGCGTGCTAAAAAGGAAGCTTTGATTGCAGGGGATTGGAATAAAATTGCAGAACTGGCGAAATGTGTCAATTTATCGAATTCGAAGAATCGAAATACTAAAAATCCGGAAGATTAGAAGAATAAGAAGTTGTAGTGCTTCGACTCCGCTCAGCATGACAAGTGAGCTGAGTAGTTTTAATTTAGCTCAACTTATACTATCCATCGTTTAGCTTAGCTAGTTTATAATTTTAA
>CAIJPI010000067.1 GCA_903822525.1 uncultured Bacteroidales bacterium
ACCGCCGTTTTCTCGAAACACTACGAGAACAACACCATGAGAAGCCGCCCTATACAGGTTTCTAATCCACGAACCGAAGGCCAGGTAAGGCAGCGGAGCAAATTTGCTCAGACTGTTGATCTGATCCGACAGGTACTCCCCGTTGTTAATGATGCGTATTCCAATACGCTCAAAAACATGTCCCCTTTCAACAAGATTGTTAGCTTAAACGTTAAGAACATCTTTGCTGAAGGCACGAATGAAATTGATTACACCAAAGTTCAGTTCTGCGACAATGAAGGCAGCAATGTCCGCAATGTTGAATTGACTTGTGAAGATGACCAGGTAGTTAGCTTTATCTGGGAACCCAACACAATCAACCAGGCTGAGCTTGATGAACCAGTTTCGATTATCCTGGTTAACTGTATCAAGAACAAAGCAATCAACTTCCCTGCTGTTGCTTTGAGGTCGGAAAGTGCAGCCAGCGTAATTGCACCGGTTGAATGGGTTGGCGATATGGTTGCTGCTTACTTCAGCACAACTGATTACACTACCTCGAACCCCAAAGCTGATGGATCGATCCCTAAAAAGAAAGTGATCAGATTTAAAGCTGGATGTGAACTTGCTAAGAATGTGAAATAAGCAAGTCACCTGCTAAAATGTAAAAAGCCTGCAATCTTCGGAGAGCAGGCTTTTTCTTTTTTAGATCACACCACTATTAAGTGTAACTTATTCAATGTCTGTTATTTATTTTCTTTTGATTGTTACCCGTTTTCCTTTACCCCCGGGAGTTATGGTCGCATTTTTGGTCGCATTAAAGAAAAAAGAGCTACAAATAATTTGTAACTCTTTGATTTTGAGGCTCCCCCTTCAGGACTTGAACCTGAGACCCTCTGATTAACAGTCAGATGCTCTAACCAACTGAGCTAAGGAGGAATTTAATGGTGTTTTCCCCTCGAAAGGGACGGCAAAATTACACATTCAATCGGAAATAACAATATCTTTGCGAAAAAAAATTGAAATTCATTTAACCTCACATATAAAACCCGTATGAGTACTGTAATTGTTGGAACTGTTGCATTTGATAAAATTGAAACTCCGTTTGGGAAAACAGATAAAATACTGGGTGGCGCAGCCACTTTTATCAGCCTTACCGCATCACAATTTGCAGATGATGTGCATATTATCAGCGTGGTTGGGGGCGACTTCCCTAAAGAATATATCAGCCTGCTTACCGATAGGGGTATACATACCGATGGACTGCAGGTGAAACCCGAAGGGAAATCATTCTACTGGGCCGGCCGCTACCATACCGATATGAATACCCGCGATACCCTGGTTACCGAATTGAACGTGCTGGCCGATTTCGACCCTGTACTGCCCGAAAGCTGCCTTACACCTGAATTTGTGGTGCTTGGCAACCTTACTCCAAGCGTGCAGATGCGCGTACTCGAGCAGCTTACAAAACGCCCGAAACTGATAGTGATGGACACCATGAATTACTGGATGGACTCAGCCTGGGACGACCTGATGAAGGTTATAGCAAAGGTGGATGTGCTGATGGTTAACGATTCGGAAGCCAGGCAACTTACCGGTGAATATTCGCTGGTGAAAGCCGCACAGAAAATCCTGACCATGGGTCCTAAATACCTGGTAATTAAAAAAGGTGAGCACGGCGCTTTGCTTTTCCACGACGACAGTGTATTCTATGCTCCTGCTCTTCCGCTCGAAGAAGTGTTCGATCCAACGGGTGCCGGCGATACTTTTGCCGGAGGATTTATCGGTCACCTGGCCAGCACAGGCGATATATCGTTTGGGAATATGAAAAATGCCATTATCTATGGTGCAGCCATGGCCTCCTTTACCGTCGAAAAATTTGGTACCGAAGGCTTGCTGAACCTTACAAAAGAAGATATTCACGAACGGTTAAAACTGTTTGTCGACCTGGTACAGTTTGATATCTCTCTGGTTAACAAATAATACAGGATTTCAGAACTTATTATTTATTCGCGATAGCCTGGCATTCAGCTGAATGTCAGGCTATCGCTTTTTATATTTATCGGCTATTGCACTTGTTTTTTAACTTTTTTCTGTTAAAATTTTTTAAGAAGTAATATTTAATATATTTGGCATTAACTATCACATAAAATAACCAAACAAATTCAACCTGTGATTATGAAAAAAACCTTACACCTTTTAATGTTGTCCTTCCTTATCGGGGGATTTCTCCAGGCACAAAACGTGCGTCAGAGTAATGCTGTTTCCGAAGAAGGGACCGAGGTCAGTAATCAGCCCACACAATGGAGCTTACCTGAGTCGGATGCTATGTCAATCTGGACATTGCCAAGTACTAACTCAACTTCCGGAAATACAAGATGCCCCGGAAATACTTTTAAATACCAGCGTACCGAATACCTGATTACAGCAGCTGAAATTGCCGCCAGCGGATTTCCGTCCGGCTACGAAGTAAATTCAATAGGTTTCCTCGTTGGTACCGCCGGAGTGGGAACACTGGCAGGTACATTTACAGTGTATTTAAAAAACACTGCTGATGCAACCTATACGCTTGGCACAACCTGGAATGTTACCGGCTTTACAATGGCCAGTTCCACAGCGAACTGGACGGTACCTATTGCAGCAGGATCTTATGAAGTTCCATTTTCGGGAGGATTACCTTTTGTATATACCGGAGGAGGTGTTTATGTTGCATGGGAATTTAACAGCCCTACCGGTACAGTCGGTACAACCGCCCTGGTTGCACTTTGCAATACCGCCCTGGCAGGAGGCCTCCAAGGTGCTCGTAGCAACGTAGCTCTGCCAACAGCCCTGGGAGTATCATCTGCTTTCAGACCTGCAACTATTTTCGGCAATACTTTTTATACAGATATTGCTGCAATAACAAATGTTTATACTATGAGCAGGGTTCCTGTTCCTTACGGAGCACCCACACCAATTGGCGTCAGGGTGACCAATGTTTCGGCTGCTCCCGCTACATTTGATGTTACGGTTACAGTAAAAGACCCCACCAATACTTTTACCCGTTATACCGCTACCCAAACTGTAACAAATATGGCAGCCAATTCTGCTTCCATACTTAATTTTACCGGCTGGAACCCGACTATACAGGAAATCGTGAATATTACAGCTGCCACTTCTGCGATAGCAGGTGAAAACTGGGTGGTTAACAATACATCAACGGTTCCTTGTAGTGTGAATAGCGACACTTATTCCTACAATTACACTACAACCGGGTCGGCGGGATTTGGTTTTACTTATCCGGGTACGGGTATTTTTGCCTCAAAATTCAGTATGAACGGGCAGGGAAGAGTTACAGGAGCTAATCTGGTTATTTACAATTTTGCAGCAAGTGTCGGAAATACTATATCTGCTGTTGCACTTAACAGTGCAGGCGCCATTGTTGCCCAATCAGCCCCTTATGTGATTGCTTTGGGAGACCTGGGCACAAATAAAAACTTTGTGTTTCCAACACCTGCTGTATTTACAGATGAAGTTTATTATATTGGGCTGGCTCAGAGTGCCGGCACAGTTCAGTGGTATCCTATGGGTACTTTCGGTGAAACTCCGCAAAGGCTTGCAACATTTTATACCGCCGATTATGCCGGAGGGAATCTTAATGAGCTAACCGGTACTAATTTGAAATACGGTATTGAAGCTGTGGTAGCACCTAATTTTAGTCTTCCAACAATCACAACCGTTGCTGCATCCTCCATACTGGATGTATCAGCTACCCTGAACGGATCCGTAATGGCTAACAGCAATTCGGTGGCCGTTTCGTTCGAATACGGAACTACCACAGCATACGGAACCACTGTTGCAGCAACACCTGCCACCGTTACCGGTACCACAGTGACTTCGGTGCTGAAAAACCTTACCGGCTTACTGCCTCTGACTACCTATCACTTCAGGGCAGTTGGAACAATAGGCCTGTTTGTATTTTACGGAACCGACCTCACCTTTACCACGGCAGCATCACCACCTGTTGTAGTTACGCTTACTGCTACAGGCATAGGTAATGCTGATGCCACACTACGCGGTACTGTAAATGCCAATTCCGCATCATCGGCAGTAACTTTCGAATACGGGCTTACAACTGCTTACGGCACATCGGTGAACGGTACGCCTGCAACAGTAACAGGAAGTACTCCTGTTTCGGTTACCGCAGCTATAACAGGACTTTCACTCAATACAACGTATCACTACCGTATTATAGCGGTAAATTCGGGTGGCACATCCAATGGTAATGATATTACTTTCACCACAGGATGTAATATTCCTGTTACAGCCGGTACCATTACCGGTTTGACCAGCCTTTGCCAGGGAACCAGCGCTGTTGCTTATACAGTTCCTCCCGTTACAAATGCCACTACCTATATATGGGTATTGCCAACAGGTGCAACAGTAGCCTCGGGTTCCGGTACCAATTCCATTACTGTGAATTACAGTACTTCGGCCGTATCGGGTAATATTACCGTTAGCGGTTCGAATGCCTGCGGCGATGGCACATCCTCTTCACTTGCAGTTACAGTAAATCCTTTACCTGTTCCGGTTATCACCGGTCCTGCATCGGTTTGCGAAGGAACTACAGGAGTTGCTTATCAAACACTTGCCGGAATGACCGGTTATGTTTGGACCATTTCGGGCGGGGGTACCATAACCTCGGGTGCGGGTACCAATGCAATTGCTGTAACCTGGAGTAATGTAGGCTCACGCTCAGTTAGTGTAAGCTATACTTCAAGTCCGGCTGGTTGCGCAGCTGCTGCTCCAACAGTTTATGCCGTTAACGTTGTACCTCCCCCGGTACCAGTAATAAGCGGACCTACCAGCGCATGTCTTGGATTTACCACGAACGTATATTCTACTCAAACCGGCATGACTGCATACACCTGGACAGTTTCGGCCGGTGGAGCTATTACAGCCGGTGCCGGTACCAGTGCCATTACTGTAACCTGGAATACTACAGGTGCTAAAACTGTAAATGTAAATTACACCAATGTTGCAGGTTGCAGTGCGCTTGCACCTTCGGTGCTGAATGTAACTGTAAACCAAACACCTGTTCCAACCATTACAGGAGCTAGCGTATTATGTGCCGGATCAACGGGGGTTATTTATACAACCGAACCCGGCTATGCCGATTACAGCTGGAATATTTCGTACGGAGGTATTATTACTTCGGGTGTGAATACAAACCAGATTACTGTTGACTGGGCTACAGCCGGTACGCGTACCATAACTGTTAACTACACCAACGCTTTGGGATGCTTCGCCGTTAATCCTGCCAGCAAAACCGTTACCCTGAATACAGCACCGGTACCTGTTATTTTTGGCGAAATCCTGTCGTGCGAAGGTGTCACCGGGCTTATATACTCAACACAGCCTGACTTTACGGGTTATACCTGGACCATTTCGGCAGGCGGAACCATCACTTCGGGTGCCGGAACCGATGCGGTTACAGTAAAATGGAATAATGCTGGTACACAAAGCGTGAGCGTTGCATATACCAACAGTCTAGGCTGTCAGTCGATTACTCCTACGGTATTAACAGTAGGTGTTGATCCTAAGCCGGCAGCAGCAGGTGTTGTTTTGGGAACCACTCCTGTTTGTGCAGGGTCAACCCAGATGATGTATACCGTTGCGCCTATCACCAATGCTTTAACCTATACCTGGACCTTACCTGCAGGTGCAACTGTATCTTCGGGAGCCAACACCAGGACCATTCGGGTTGATTTTGCTGCAAATGCTGCATCAGGCGTTATAAAAGTAAGCGGAAACAACGATTGCGGTCTGGGTGTAAGTTCACCTAACTTTAACCTCGTTGTAAACCCTGTTCCAGCAACTCCTGTAATTACAAGACATGGAGATACGCTTACCAGCAGTGCCAACAGCGGAAATCAGTGGTATCTGGATGGAGTAATTATCCCTGGTGCCACTGCCAAGCAGCATGTAGCTGTTTATACCGGAAACTATACCGTTGTGGTTACTTTATCGGGATGCAGTTCGGCTATTTCGAACAGTATACTGGTTCTGCCGGTTTCCATTACAGCCGACAAGGCAAGCCAGACTTTCGATATCTATCCGAATCCAAATAACGGGGAATTCAATATTAAAGTTGAGAACCTGAAAAAGGAGGAGTACAGCATCGAAATATACAATAACCTGGGCTCACTGGTTTGGAAGCAGGAAAATGTAAGCATCGACGGAACGTATTCCTCGCATGTAAACCTGAAGCAAATGCCGGCAGGCATTTATATGGTAACCTTACGTAACAGTGCCAACACTATTGTGAAGAAGGTGATTGTAATGAATTAAGCATTCTTTTGATTATTAAGGAAAAGCCGGAGAAATCCGGCTTTTCTGTTTTCAGGAGCTTTCGGCAAAGGCAAAACCAAATGTGCACACATGCGTACCAGCTTACTATATAGGTTGCGGGCAGGCATGTTTTTACTACTATCTCATTTTAACAAACTATATTTTTCGATTATAGTTGTAACCCCAACATGTGCATGTTTGGTTAAAAATATTCTTTAATAAACACGCTTCTCTTCTCTCGCCTGCTTTCCCGCCCACTCCCCCTTTCGCTCCCTCATTTATAAACCTTCATCCCTGCTATTTCCTCATTGTCCATACTTTGACCATAAAAGCGCCTGTTATTTTCCCAACTACATATAATGTTATGTATTTATATGCCATATATTTGCTTTAGAAAGAATTACATGCAGGCATTTAGAAAATAAAATCAGGATTCATTTTTATTTCATCAGGATTTTATTTTTAATACACTCCTTTTTTTGCTTCGTTACAATGCTAATGGGTATTTTTATTTTACTCTTTGCTTGTTAAAAAATTATTTATCTCTGACTACTTAATCATTAACAAAAACTGCCTTCTTATGAGAAAACAATTACTCAGTACAATTGCCGGTTTCCTTATTTTAACCTTTACAGGAACAACAGCTTTCGCGCAATTAACAGGAATTAAAACTATCCCCGGCGATTATGCAACAATTGCAATGGCAGTCACCGATCTGAACACACAAGGAGTAGGTGCAAGCGGAGTTACATTTAATATTGCCGCAGGATACACTGAAAGTATCACTACTCCGATTCTAATCACGGCTACTGGTACTCTCTCTAATCCGGTAGTATTTCAAAAATCAGGGACTGGAACAAACCCAACTATTACAAGAACAGATGCCGGCTCATCTTCAACCTCAACTTTGGGAGGACAGGGTGATGCTGTTATGATTATTCAGGGCTCCGATTATGTTACTTTCGACGCTATAAATGTTGCAGCAACAAATTCAGGAGTTGAGTACGGCTATTACCTCCGTAAAGCTGGTGTTACTGACGGTTGTAAAAATATAACTGTTAAAAATGCCACAATCACTATGACAAAAGGCACGAGTGCTTATGTAGTTGGTATTTATTCATCAAATAATGATGCTGCATCTTTAGTGAGCTCAGCAACAGGTATAACTCTTACCACAATTGGTGGACGTAACGAAAATAATACATTCACCGGAAACACTATCAGTAACGTGTTTTCCGGTATTTTAATCCGTGGGTTCAGTGCTGCAACACCATATGTTTTATATGATCAGAATATAACTGTAGGTGCTTCAGGTGCCGGCAATGTTATAAATAATTACGCTGGAAACGCAGCTGCAACCGCGTATGCGGTTTACATGATATACCAGACAAGTCCAAACGTCAGCTACAACACTATCAGCAATGTTGGCGGAGGCGGAGTTAATGCCACAAGTACTTTGTATGGAATAATGCTATCATCTTCCAGTCTGGGAGGTGATCTGGTTGCAAATAACAATTCTATTACTCTGGGGCAGGGAACTACTTCCGGCGCTCAGTGTATTTACACATCTTCAGCATGCAACTCAATAATCATTAATAATAATACTTTCAGTTATGGGTCTTTTGCATCGACATCCACTTCATATCTGATATATTGCAGTAATGCTACTAACAATATTACTGTAACAGGGAATCAAACAAGTGG
Source organism: uncultured Bacteroidales bacterium (assembly GCA_903822525.1). Taxonomy (GTDB): domain Bacteria; phylum Bacteroidota; class Bacteroidia; order Bacteroidales; family UBA4417; genus UBA4417. The sequence continues at coordinate 8,011 of CAIJPI010000067.1, forward strand.
AACCATAACCAAAACCGGTGCCGGACAATTTGAAGGCTATTATAATTTTGGTTCTCCGACAGGTGGTACCGTTAATATCAGCAATAATAACTTCTCCAATATTTCTTTAACCGGAGCCTCAGCTTTTTATGGAATCAGACATTATACTTCCGTAACTCAAACCATGAATCTTAATAATAATACTGTCTCTAATATTACTGGCAGCAGTTCAACTATGTATGGGATTTATCAGGGTTACGGTGCAACAGGAACAACCGTGAATGGGAATACGGTTTCGAATATCACAGGAAGCGGAGCAATTTATGGACTCTATCTGGGTGCATCATCAGCCCCAGTTTTGCTTACAGCAGCCAACAATATTGTGAATGGATTAAGCTCAACCGGAGCTGCAGCTGTTTACGGTATTTACAATGTACTTGGTTCAGCAAATTCAATTAAAAGCAACAGCATTTATAATCTTTCCGCTTCGAATGCCGGTGGTTCCGTTTATGGGATTTATATTGGGGGCGGAACAACCACTCATATATTTAATAACTTCATCAGCGATTTGCGAACCCCTGCGGCCAATGCCGCTATTCCTCTGGCCGGAATTTATGCTTCGGCCGGAACAACGGATAATATTTATAACAACTCGGTATATTTGAATGCATCCAGCACGGGCGCTTTATTTGGTTCCGCAGCTGTATATGCATCAAGTACCCCTACAGTTGAACTGCGTAACAATATTCTGGTAAATGTTTCCACTCCAAATGGAGCAACAGGTTTTACTTGTGCATACCGCCGCTCATCCACAACTTTAACATCTTATTCAGTTGGTTCGAATAACAACGAGTTTTATGCCGGTAACCCGGGAGGTAATAATCTCATCTTTTATGATGGAACCAATGCTTATCAGACTTTAGTTGCCTTTAAAACATTGGTAGCTCCGCGAGATGCTTCCTCTATTACTGAGAATCCACCATTTATTAATGTAGCGGCAGCACCCTATAACCTACATTTATCTGCATCAACTGCAACACAATGTGAAAGCGGAGGACAACGTATTACTTCTCCGATTGCAGTTGCAGATGACTTCGACGGGAATATCCGTTTCGGAGAAACCGGTTATGCGGGTATAGGTGCAGCACCTGATCTCGGAGCAGATGAGGGAAACTTCACTTTGCTTGATCTTACTCCTCCATCAATAACTTATACAGCTTTAGCAAACACATCTTCTGTAGTTGCCAGGGCAATTATTGCAACAATAACCGATGTTTCATTAGTTGGTACAGGTGCAAATCAACCTGTTCTGTATTGGGCAATAAATGCCGGTGCATTTACAGGGCCAGTTGGTCCGACGACAATAGTTGGAAACCAGTACACCTTTTCTTTCGGGGCAGGAGTAACCGTAGGAGATGTTGTTAAATATTTCTTTGTGGCTCAGGATCAGGCTACAACTTCTAATATTGTATCAGCACCTTCGGGCGCTATTGTCACAGCAAGTCCTCCATTAGCATCGGCACCGCCGGCAACTCCAAGCACATATACTATTCTGGGGTGTATCTCCGGAACTAAAACTATTGGCACAGGAGGTGATTATACTACTCTGACTGCAGCAATAACAGCACTGAATAACAGTGAATTGTGCGGGCCGTTAACACTGAGTTTAACAGATGCAAGCTATACAACCGAAACTTTACCATTGGTAGTCAATGCTAATACCGGTTCAAGTGCAACAAACACTGTGACAATTAAACCCGCCACCGGGGTTACAGCTTCTGTTTCAGGGGCATCGGCAACCGGAACCGTGTTTAAAATAATGAATAATTATACTATTATAGATGGATCTAACTCAGCGGGCACATCAAGGGATTTAACCATTACAAATACTAGCGCTACTGCACCTAATGTGCTTTTACTATGCTCAACTGGTACTGTTCCTCTCACCGGAGTTACTGTAAAAAATACCATTTTAATCAATGGTTCGAATACAAGTACTGCAGTAATAGTTTCGGATGTTGCAGGAACAGCAGGATATTTTACCAATATCACTATCCAAAATAACAGTGTTCAAAAAGCCTATATCGGGATATACGCTATTGCTACTGTGGCAGCAGGTAACGGCAATGGATTGCTTGTTACGGGCAACGATCTGAGTACTTCGGGTGCAAATTCAATCCGGTTAGTTGGTGTTTATGTCCAAGGAGTGGATGGAACAACTATTTCGAATAACCAGATCGGGAATATAGTAAATGCAAATGCCGAAAGCCCGAAAGGGATATGGCTTGCCACAGGAACCAATAGTGCTACGATTTCGGGGAATACCTTCTCTAACTTATCGTTAACCAACACTGGAGCATATGCGCTGACTGGTATTTATATCAATCCGGGAGTTACTGTTACCAATATCAGTGTTACTAATAATACTATTTCAACCTTATCTAACTCAGGAACAGCTTTAGCTTTTGCCGGAATTTTATCCTTTAGTCCTAACACCAGCATTACCAATAATACCGTTACAGGTCTAACTCAAATTGGTGCAGCAGGTTTCTGGGGTATTGTTCAAAGCGGTGCAGTAAACTCAAGTTGTTCAGGCAATACTGTTTCAGGGTTATTAACCGCAACTACCGGTACCGTTAGCGGTATCAATATACAGGGTTTAAGTACAGGTGTAAATGTTTTTAATAATAAAATCAGTAATGTTAAAAACACTAATACCACTGGTTATGGTTGTAATGGTCTGATGTTATCGTCAAGTTCGAACACTGCGAATATGGCTATCTATAACAACTTCATTTATGATATAGCGGCTTATGGTTATGCTGTTTCAGCCGGAGTTGGCGATAACGGTTACGGTATGATTCTTACTCTGGGCGGTGGATATAATATTTACCACAACTCGATATCAATGAATACCAACCAGACTGCTGACGGATTGCCTGCTGCTATTAACATTACCAGTGGAGTTACCGCTCTTGCCTCGATTGATATGAGGGATAATATTTTTGCTAGCACCCAAACCACGGGAGTTAACCGCTACGCCATCTATTCAGGTGCTTCAGCCAGTGTTTTCGCCAACAGCAACTATAACGATTACTATACTACAGGACCTAATATCGGCTTCCTTGTTGCAAATACATCTAACCTAACAGCCTGGCAAACCGCCACCGGAAAAGATCTAAACAGTATTTCGGGTGATCCTTTATTTATCAGCGCAACCGACCTTCACCTTAACACAGCCTTAAGTTCTCCTGCAAAAAATGCAGGTTTTGCTGTTGCTGCAGTAACAACTGATATAGATGGCGATACCAGGAATAATCCACCGGATATAGGTGCGGATGACTACTCCTTAGTACCTACGGTTACCACTACCGCTGCAACCTTAGTTACAGGATCTACAGCTACGATTAACGGAACCGTTACAGCAAATAACGAATCGGTGGCTACAGCCTTCGAATATGGGACTACCTTAGCCTTTGGGACCACAGTTACTGCCACGCCAACCCCTGTTACCGGTAATACCTCAACTGGAATCAGCTACGGACTTACAGGCCTGATACCTATTACCACCTATTATTTCCAGGCTAAAGGTACAGTAGGCACTTTTGTTTATAACGGCCTACCTCCTTTGAGTTTTACTACTCCGGCCATACTACCAACCGTTACCACCGTTGCTGCTACTTCTGTAACTTCAACAGCTGCAGTTATGAATGGTACTGTAAATGCCAACAATGCCAGCACAGCCACTTCCTTCGAATACGGACTGACCACAGCCTATGGAACGAGCGTAACCGCTGTTCCAAGCCCGGTTACAGGTGTCTCGGCTACTTCAATTGTCTACACCCTAAGCGGTCTTGTTCCCAATACTACTTACCATTACCGTGCTGTTGGGGTTAATACAGCCGGAACTGCCAATGGACTGGATCTTACTTTTACCACAACAGCCATAGCTCCTGTGGTAGTAACAGTGGCTGCCACATCGGTTACAAGCACAGGTGCAATTATGAATGGTACTGTGAATGCCAACAATGCCAGCACCGCCACATCATTCGAATACGGACTTACAACAGCCTACGGAACTTCGGTTACCGCTGTTCCTAGTCCTGTAACCGGTGTTTCTGCTACTTCCATTGCTTATACCTTAAGCAGTCTGGTACCTAATACTACGTATCATTTCCGCGCTGTAGGGGTAAACTCCGCCGGAACAACCAATGGATCGGATCTTACTTTTACCACATCAGCTGCTCTTGCTACCGTGGTAACCGTTGCGGCTACTTCGGTAACCTCAAACGGTGCAGTTATGAACGGTACGGTAAATGCTAACAATGCCAGCACAGTCACATCCTTTGAATACGGACTTACAATAGCCTACGGTACGAGCGTAACCGCTGTTCCAAGCCCGGTAACGGGTGTTTCGGCTACTTCAATTGCCTATACCTTAAGCGGACTTGTTCCAAATACTACTTACCATTACCGTGCAGTTGGGGTTAATATAGCCGGAACTGCCAATGGACTGGATCTTACTTTTACCACCACAGCTGTAGTGCCTGCCGTAGTAACGGTTGCTGCCACTTCGGTTACCAGCACAGGTGCGATTGTAAATGGTACAGTAAATGCCAACAATGCCAGTACAACTACTTCATTCGAATACGGACTTACTGTTGCTTACGGAACTTCGGTTACTGCTGTTCCAAGCCTTGTAACAGGTGTTTCGGCAACTTCCATTGCTTATACCTTAACAGGCCTTGTTCCAAGTACTACCTACCATTACCGTGCTGTAGGTGTTAACTCGGCCGGAACAACCAATGGATCGGATCTTACTTTTACAACCTCCGCTGCAGCGCCTGCAGTTATTACTACTGCAGCTACCGGTGTTGGTACCAATACTGCTACCCTGAATGGTACGGTAAATGCCAATAACCAAACCGCAACTGTTACATTTGAATACGGTCTGACAACAGCCTATGGAACCATTGTAAGCGCTACGCCTTCGAGTGTGACAGGCAGTTCTGTCAATTCTGTTTCGGCCGCCATTAGCGGGTTATCGCTAAATACCACCTACCATTGCAGGGCTGTTGCCGTAAATGCAACAGGAACAACAAACGGAAATGATATAACCTTTACAACAGGCTGTCAGGTTCCAGGTGCTGCAGGCACTATTACCGGACCGGCAAGCATTTGTCAATCCACAAGCAGCGTAGTATTCAGTGTAGGTGTTATAACCAACGCTGTTACTTATGTATGGTCGGTTCCTACCGGAGCTACCATTGTTAGCGGATCTACTACCAACTCTATTACCGTCGATTTCGGTGCTGCTGCCGCTTCAGGGAATGTTACTG
>CAIJPI010000068.1 GCA_903822525.1 uncultured Bacteroidales bacterium
CACCCCCTCACCCCCTCCCCAATTCCCAACCCCTCCCATTTAAAAACCTTATTGTACTTTTGCCAAATGCAATTTATCGACACCCATACCCATTTATACCTGGGCGAATTCGACGCCGACAGGGAAAACGCTGTTTTACAGGCTATTGCTTCCGGCGTAGAGAAAATGCTGCTGCCTAATATCGACCATACCTCCTGGCAGCCCATGCACGACCTCTGCCTGCAGTTCCCTGCAAACTGCTTTGCTATGGCCGGCCTTCATCCTACCTCTGTACTTCCCGAAACTTTCGAAAGTGAACTTGCCGAAGTAAAACTCCGCCTCGAAACAGGAAACTATATTGCGGTCGGCGAAATCGGCATCGACCTGTACTGGGATAAAACCCAGCAGGCATTGCAGGAAGAAGCCTTCCTTTTTCAGCTTCAGCTGGCCAGGAAACACCATTTGCCGGTAGCCATACATGTGCGTAAATCATTCGATGAAGTATGGAACATCCTGAAACACGAAACAGGCCCCGGGCTGAAAGGTGTGTTTCATTGTTTTCCCGGCGACGAAAGGCAGGCCCGCCAGGTAATAGAAGCCGGATTCCTGCTGGGCATTGGCGGGGTGGTAACCTTTAAAAACTCCGGATTGCAGCAGGTGGTAGCAGCCGTCGGACCTGGGCATATCATTCTCGAAACCGATGCTCCTTTCCTTGCACCTGCACCCTATCGTGGCAAACGCAACGAACCGGCCTATATTCCTGTAATAGCGGCCAAAATTGCCGAACTCTGTGCCATCAGCCTCGAAGAAGTTGCTGAAATTACAAGCCGGAATGCAGCGCAGCTTTTTAATTTGTAATTTTATGCGCCAACTTACCCTATGACCCCATCCCTCCTTATCATTTACACCGGCGGAACCATCGGAATGGTTAAAGACCCCCATACCGGCGCGCTGCAGCCCTATCCTTTCGAAGACATCTACAAACTGATGCCTGTACTGCGCAATTTCGACTATGCCCTGCATTCCGTTTCTTTCGCCCCTTTGATCGACTCCTCCAATGTCACCCCCGGATTCTGGGTGAAGCTGGCTACGGTTATTGAAGAGAACTATGAGAAATACGACGGCTTTGTGGTGCTGCACGGAACCGATACCATGGCGTATTCCGCTTCCATGCTTAGCTTTATGCTCGAAAACCTCAGCAAGCCGGTCATCTTTACCGGCTCGCAGCTGCCTATGGGCGTAATACGCACCGACGGGCGCGATAACTTTATCAACGCCATCGAAATAGCGGCAGCACGCAACGGCGATAAGCCCATGGTGCCCGAAGTAGCCATCTATTTCGAAAACAAGCTGATGCGCGGAAACCGCACCAGCAAGTACAATGCCGAAAATTTTAACGCTTTCCTCTCGGGCAACTACCCGCCACTGGCCGAAGTAGGCGTGCGCATACGCTACCATTCGGCGCTGATTCTGAAAACACACAACAGGAAGCTTAGTGTACATAAAAAACTGGATAACAGCGTGCTTATCCTGAAACTCTTCCCGGGCATAGCCTCCATTGTTGTAAAAAATGCCCTCAATATCCCCGGTCTTAAAGGCGTGATCCTCGAAACTTATGGTGCCGGCAACGCACCTACCGACGACTGGTTTATCGATGCCCTCCGCGAGGCTATTCAGAAAGGAATTATTATTTACAATGTTACCCAGTGTAAGGGCGGTGCCGTTGATATGGGAAAATACGAAACCAGCATCATCCTGAACCGTATAGGTGTCATTGGCGGCTTCGACATCACTACCGAATCGGCCATTGCCAAAATGATGTTCCTGCTCGGACAGGGATACAAAAACGATAAGGTGAAAAAACTGCTGCAGGTATCTATGCGGGGGGAACTTACGGTGTAAATCCTGACTTTCTTTACCCGATCGCACAGCTTCACCGCTGAGGTGTGGAAAATTATTTTATGGCCATTCCCTTCTCTTATACTGAGTTAACAATTTGCTGTTCCCTCAGAATATGTAAAATGCCAGATTGCATCTTTTTGCCTGGATTAAAATATATAGGTTTTTGAAAGAATAAAATTAGGTTCTGTTTAAGGAAAATGTGGAAAATCATTTGTGCTTAGTGCTCAGAGAGTATAATGCAGACAAGCTACAGGATTGATAAATACAAATAAATGATGCTAAGCACATAGCACTATGCACAATGCACTATATAACAGAATCCATTCCTGCTACAATGTTCAAAAACAGAACCTAAAATTATAACCGCGGGTTCCGCAAAGCTACACGCTGTGAAACTTTCCGTTCGAATGGCTCTGCGGCCCTTTGCGCCTCCTAAGCGATCTTTGCGTTAAAAAACCTTTTAAAAAAAATTCCTTAATTTAATAGCACGGCTTATAAGTGCCTGAAATTAATTGCCTGGTTTTACCCATTTATCAGGCGGATAAAAACATCCCATTGAAAGTCCCTGATTTACATTTTTTTGGTTTGTAACCTCGTCACTTTCTGACAATTAACCCTGTTTTTTTTCCAAAATGAAACTAAATCTAACGGAATTGTCCCTGTATGGAATAAAATTCATTAAATTTAAGCCTGAAATATACAGTATATGATTGTATATATGCATTTTAGATATAATGGCATTGATTTGGTTATGAGAATTTTAGCGTTTATTTTCTATTGCACTTTTATCAGATAAAATATTCATATAGCGCAGCTCTAAAAAGAAAATTTCTTTTATAAGATTGTTGTCGCGAACTATTTTCTTTACTCCAAATATCTGCACATTCTGCACTGGCACCCGGTATACTCCGCTTATATACCTTGGAAATCGACCCTAGTATTATTACCTGACGCTATTCAATTCAGATTGATCGGCATAACGTATATACCCAAATGGGAATTTCTACCCGCCGCACAGCTTACCTGTTTATTCTTGCTTTGGCGGGCGTATGGGCTTTGGTGGGGGGTGAAGTGAGTGGGCATTTTAGGAAATATTTTTTTTCAGGTAATACAAACTGCAAATTGCAATTGAGATTCCTAGTTGTAATTTTACTACTACTAAATAGTTTTACTGCAAACACGCAAACCACCAATATCGCAACATGGAATTTTGAAGACACAGATCCATATGCAGATGCAGGTGTTTATGCTGGTGTTTCTCAAATTGTTACTAATTCGTCAGGAACTGTTCAATACTTGCTTGGGGCGCCTAATACGGGACACTCTATTTGGAACACTGGTTGGAACGGGGGTAACGGTAATAAATACTGGCAGATTGAATTGGATTTTACTGAATATACGGGAATAGTCTTATCATCAAAACAAAAATCTTCACCAACAGGACCTAAAAATTTCAAAGTTCAATATAGAATTGGAGCCGGGTTGTGGTTTGACGTTCCAGGAGGTGAAGTGGTTTGTGCTGATGATAATTTTGTTTCCGGTACAATTACTAATCTTGCATTACCTGCTGCATGTAATAACCAACCAATGGTTTATTTAAGGTGGCTGATGTCGAGTGATACGCCTGTCTCAGCAGGGCTTAGTGTTTCATCGGCTGGCTCAAGTAGAATCGATAATATTATAGTTACCGGATTGATTGCTTGTGCTGCTCCAACTATTCCATCCTCTGGAGTATCTTCAACTAACATAGGTCAAAACTTTCTTTCCCTGATTTGGAATAATGGTAATGGGGGTGGTAGAATTGTAATTATAAATACGCAGAATGTGTTTGCCCCACCAACAAATGGTATTGACCCTATTGCTAACCCTGTTTATGGAGGTTCCGGGCAACAAGTGGTATATAATGGAAATGGCAATAGTGTTAACATCACAGGTCTTACTTTTACTACAACTTATTATTTCCGTGTATATGAATATAATTGTTCAGGAACGAACATTATTTTCAATCCAACACCTGCATCAAATAATTTCACCACTACTGATTACTCTTGTACTCCAACATTAACAACCATTGCTATTCAAGGAGGAGAAATAGGGGATTCCTGGGGATTCTCAGGCGGAATTGTAAACACTCAAGAATCAAATAGTGGAACACATTCGATTAGAGTAGGTAGATCAGGAGAATCGAATACCTTCTTATTACATAATATTAATATCTCATGTTATTCAGATGTTAAATTACAACTTAATCATAAAGTTGTTTCAGGCAGCGGACCAGGAATGGATGCTGGTGAGGGCGCCTTTATTGATGTACAACTGAATAATTCGGGAACCTGGATTACTATTGCCAGTGTAAGTGGCTATAATGATGCTGCTTGGGATTGGAATCAACTAGGTGGAACCACAAATTTCTATAATTCAGGGTGTCCAGGCTTAACTGCAACGAATCCTGTCATTTACGCCCCAGTTGGTTCACCTTCAGGTATACAAGTACGGATATGGTCACAAAGAAAAACTGGATCTAATTGTCTGGATCCTACTCAACCTCCTGTCCTTTATTCTGGTATAGATGAGGGGTTTTATGTTGACGATATAACATTGAAAGGAATAATTATTTGTGGACCAACAATTACAATCCAGCCCTCTAACCAGGAAGTCTGCGAAGGTAGCAATGCCACATTTTCAGTAACGGCAACACAAACCGGAACCGGACCCCTCTCTTATGCCTGGGAGGTATATAATGGGTTCTTATGGACACCAACAGGGTCAAATTCTAATTCTCTCACAGTAACTGCGGCCATGGCCTTGAACGGGTATAGATATCGTTGCACAGTCAGCAACGGTTGTGGCGTTCCGGCTGTTTCGCTTGAAGCATTGCTGACAGTTAATATTGTTGCTGTTGCGCCAACATCAGCAACTGTTGACAGATCTGATTTTTGTGCTGATGATAATGGGACAGTTACTTTGACTGCCTCTGGTGGAAAAGGAAATGAAGTACAGTGGTTTACAGAAAGTTGTGGAGGACTCTTATTAGACACCGGAACTCCATTAGTTACATCTTCACCTTCTGTTACTACTACGTATTACGCTCGATGGATAAGTGATTGCGGAATTTCAAGTTGTGCAAGTGTTACGGTTAATGTTAAACCATTGCCAGTTGTTTCCACAACAGTTGATGCACAAACAGTTTGCAATAACAGCCCTACAACAGCTATTGTTTTTTCAAGCTCTGTTAGTGGAACAACTTACAATTGGTCAAACAACAATACAAGTATTGGACTGGCTGCATCAGGATCAACAAATAATATACCCTCGTTTACTGCTACAAACTTAACCGGATCACCTGTGACCGCCACCATTACCATTACGCCAACAGCAGCAGGATGTATAGGTGATTCATACAACATTACAATTACCGTTAATCCTTCTCCAACAGCCGCAATCACTGCATCAGGTCCTACCACATTCTGCCAGGGCGGTTCAGTAGTATTAACTTCCTCGGCAGGCAGCAGTTATTTGTGGAACACTGGAGCAACAACGCAGTCAATTACCGTCACCACTTCCGGTTCATATACGGTTATTGTAACCGATGCAAATGGATGTTCAGCAACATCAGCACCAGTAGTTGTAACTGTAAATTCATTACCAATAGCAGCAATCACAGCCGAAGGTCCAACAACATTCTGCCAGGGTGGTTCAGTCGTATTGACTTCTTCGTCTGGCAGCAGTTATTTATGGAGCACTGGTGCAAACACACAGTCAATTACTGTTACCACTTCCGGTTCCTATTCGGTTACTGTAACCGATGCAAATGGATGTACTGCTACATCTGCAGCTACCGTTGTAACTGTTACTCCATCGCCAACCCTAACCGGAGCCATCCAGGCCGCAACTGTTTGCGACGGTTTCGCTGCAACTATCAATCTCACAGGTTTACTGCCAAACAGTATTTTTAGCATAGAATATTCAATCAACAGTTTGCCACAGGTACCCATCACGGGCCTGCTTGCCAACAGCGCCGGCAATGCCAGTTTTACAACTCCTGTCCTGACTTACGCAAATAATGGGCAGACACTTCAGATAACCCTGATCACTATTACGGGTTCAGTACCAAACTGTCAACAGGCTTTCGCTCAAAATGTAACTCTGGCAGTAAATCCAATTCCTGTATTGAACGTACCTGGTAACCAGGAAGTTTGCAATGGTGCGCTTACAACCACTATATCTTTCATAGGTACAAATGCAACTTCATATCTTTGGACCAATACCAATGTTTCGATAGGATTAGCTGCCAGCGGAACTGCAACATCACCTTTATTTCAAATCCCTGCCTTTACCGCCCTCAATTCCGGTACTGTCCCTGTTATTGCTACAATCACTGTAACCCCACGTTACACCGGTGGAGGTATCTGGTGTAACGGAAGCCCTGAAAGTTTTACCATAACAGTAAATCCATCAACTGCAGTAACAGCCACTCCTCCTTCACAATCTATTTGTTCAGGGGGCACAACGAATATTGCATTAACAAGCAATGTGGCAAGTAGTGTTACCTATACCTGGACAGCCGTACAACAAACGGGTACTGCTACGTTTAACCCCTCCGGTTCAGGAAGTCCGATTGCAGAAGTTATAGTGAATAACTCAGCTACTCCTGCTACGGTTAGGTATATTATTACTGCCACTGCAAATGGCTGCCCGGGACCTCAAAAAACTGTGGATGTGATTGTAAATCCCAATATCCTGGTTACTTATTCTCCGTCACAGCCTATCACAATTTGCACTGGTACATCAACAGGTATTACGCTAAACAGTAATATTACAGGAACAACTTATTCCTGGACTGCTTCACTGATCAGTGGCACAGCCACAGGCTTTTCTAACGGTTCCGGGGCATCCATAAATCAAACATTAACCAACAACACAGGAGCTGATGCAGTTGTCAGGTATACAGTCAGCGGTTCAGCAAATACTTGTCCTTCAGGTACAGTTGATATTGATGTAATTGTGCATCCTGCACCATCCGTTACCAGCCAGTTGATTGCTGATATGTGCAGCGATACTCCTCTGGGAGTTAATTTAAATGCAAGCACCAACGGTGTCGCAGCCAGTAGCTATAACATTATCAGCATCAGCAGTCCGGGACTTACAGCCTCTGCTGGCAGCCCTGCACCGGGGACAGTCGGGGCAAATGGCCTGGCCGATGATGCCTGGACCAATATCACGGGGGCAAATGTTAGCGTAGTATACACTATTGCACCAGTCAGTGCTCTCGGATGCATCGGACCTCAGTTTACAGTTACTGTGGTGATAAAGCCTGAACCAGTTGCAAATAATGCTTCTATTACTATTTGCTCCAGAGCTATTTTAAATTACAACCTTGTTAGCCAGGTAACAAGCGGGGCTGCCGGGGTAAAATTCACATATACAGTTGTTTCTTCAAATCCGCTAGCTGTTCCTAATGGTGTGCCTGCCGAGCCAAACCGCACCATTCCTTCGGCTGCCAATATTACCTACAACTATATAAACCAGACTGGAAGCCCTGTCATAATTTCTTATACTGTAACTCCGAGTGGCCTGAATGGTTGTACCGGCAATACATTTGTTCTCACTATTACAATTAATCCTGAACCGGTAGGCTCTTCAAATCCGCAATCACCTTTTGATCTATGTAATAACAGTAATACAAACATTCAGTTATTAAGCAATGTCCCTGGTACAACATTTACCTGGACCGCAGTAAGAACAGCAGGAAATGTGACCGGATTTGGTCCTGGTTCCGGAACAGTAATTTCTCAGGTATTATCTGTTCCATTTTTAGGGAATGGAACGGTTGTCTATACTGTTACTCCAACCTCTCCTTTGGGGTGCGTAGGTCTACAATTTTCGATACAAGTATCCGTAGACTATACTTTTCCTATTAATATGACTGTTACTGGTGCACCAAACCCAACTACCGTTTGTCCTGACCAAGTTATAAATCTTAATTTAGCTAGCAACAATACCTTGGCCTATTTAACCAGGTTTAACTGGATTAATGATAATCCAAGTATCGGTTTGATATCAGGTGGTCCTCAACCTATTCCTGCAGCAGGTAATTGGAGTTTTGGAGGAAATGTGACTTATATAATTTCTTTTACAGCGGCTAACATAACAAGTATACCTCAAACAGCTCACATAAGTATAACTGCTGATGCATATAGACGAATTGGTACTGGTTTTTTGGGGCTTCAACCACCTTATAGTTTGGGTGGATATCAATGTACTGGTGAAACAGAAAATATAACAATTACAGTCAACCCAACCCCAACTGTCAACCCGGTTACCAATGTAGCATACTGCAACGGGGCAACGACAACGGTGATCACCTTTGGCAGCCCTGTATCGGGAACTACCTATACATGGGTCAACAGCACCCCCTCGATCGGACTTGCAGCGAGTGGA
>CAIJPI010000069.1 GCA_903822525.1 uncultured Bacteroidales bacterium
AATAAATGCTTCCTGGTAAAAGTTTTCAACACTCTCCTTCAATACCTTCCTTATAGCTTTATTGTCAGTTTCTATATCCATATTTTGCAGAACACGGCAAATATGCTGTTCTGTCTTTTCAGCAAAATAGGCACTTGCTTTTTTAATGCGTTCCTGCAATACTTCATGCCCCTCAATCATAGGCTGAGTTGAAAGAAACTGTCCTATCTGCGGTTTGAATTTATCCGAAACTCCAATAAGTTCATTGCTCAGTATATTATGCATAGCCATAAATGCTTCAGCCAGGGCAGGAACCAGAACGCTGGAGTTCTCCTTGATCAGTTTCTGGCAATGGTAAAACCGGCGTTGAATAACAGAGAAATCGAGTAATTCAACAAGCAGGGTCTGCTGATAGGCTATACGGGAAGCTAAAAGTTCTCTTTCTCCGGGCTGCCTGAGTTCCGCTTCATTGGTAAAACCTTTCACGCTCATATCACTTTTAATGCTGACCTGGGCAATAGGCGAACTCAGAACCATGCCTTCAAAAGTCTTACAACGGCTTAGCGCAACATACACCTGTCCATGAGCGAAAGCTGCATTGGCATCGATAATGGCTTTCTCAAAGGTTAATCCCTGGCTTTTATGGATTGTGATAGCCCAGGCGAGCTTTAGCGGATACTGTATAAACTGTCCGACCGGAGATTCGGTAATTTCTTTGGTTTCTTCGTTAATGGTGTACTTATTATTTGTCCATTCAGCAGGTACCACTGGAATTACATCATAATCGCCATCGCATTGCACAAAAATCACATCGTCTTCCATACGGATGATCTTTCCGATTTTTCCGTTATAAAAAAGTTTTTCGCGCGAAATATCGTTTTTCACGAACATCACCTGCGCCCCATCTTTCAGCAGCAGCTCAAAATCAGTTGGATAGCTGTATTCGGGGAATTCGCCTTCAACCCGGGCCGTAAAACGCTGGGGATGACCTTTGAGTTGCTTGAGTTTGGTTTCGTTTATAGCCTGCGACTGGTAATTATGCGTGGTAAGCGTAATATAGCCTTCATCATTTCCCGGATTAAACCCGGGGATATATCTCTTATTCAGGTCTTCAAGCGATTGTTTGTCAATGGCATTATCGCGTACCTTGTTCAGAAGCCGGATAAAAATATCATCGCTCTGACGGTAAATATGTTTCAGCTCGATGGTAGTAAAGGCTGTTTTTTGCAAAGCCCGGCTTCCAAAAAAGAATATGGTATCGTAATAGGGTCGTAACAAATCCCATTCATCATCCTTTGCCACCGGTGCAAGCTGCTGCAAATCACCTATCATTAGCAATTGCACGCCCCCGAATGGTTTGTGCCGGTCCTTGAACCTGCGCAATACTTCATCAATGGCATCCAGCAAATCGGCTCTAACCATGCTGATTTCATCAATCACCAGCAAGTCGAGACTTTTCATGATGTTGATCTTCTCACGGTTGAAACGTTGCGAGCGGTCGAAGGCGCTCTTTTGCGAATCGCCGGAAAATTTTTGCTGTTGTGACGCCTGTTCAGGAATATGCGGCCCGAAATGCATCTGGAAAAACGAATGAATGGTTACTCCTCCGGCATTAATGGCTGCCACACCTGTGGGTGCGACAACTATCATACGTTTGGGCGAAATGGCTTTCAGGTTGCGTAAAAAAGTAGTTTTGCCTGTTCCCGCCTTACCGGTGAGGAAAAGATTGGTATTGGTCTGTTCGACAAAGTCAAAAGCCAGTTTTAATTCTGGGTTCGGAATTTCAATATTCATAATACCGTTTTGACTGATTTTTACAATACTAAAATTAAAATAAGTTTATATGAAAATGAGGCATGAACTGTGAATACACCTTGCTTACATTATAATTTCCTTGCATCCTGAGAGTAATAAAGTTATAACATTAACACAAAGTTAGTAAAAAAGATACAGAAAATGGATCTTTATCTGAAGGATATTCGATGGTGATTTTCCCGGCTACATACTATTCGGGCAGATAGAATACATTTTTTGAGAGTAAATGATTCAGGTTAGCAACACCCAGCACTACTATTGCGGTTACAATTGAGGTATGCTCCTGGTATTCAGGGATGCTTTTATTGTATAAATCCCTTTCGGTATGCCATATTTCACCATAATTGAAATTGTAGCCTTTGGTATCTTCCGTTCCGAAGGTAAGGGTTGGAACGCCTTCAACAGCAAAGGATCCGGCATCGGTGCCTCCGGCAATTTTTGGTTTGGGCCGTGGGTCACGTTTTTTGAGCGTGAAAGGGAAATCAGGGTTGATGCCGGAGAGCGGCTCACAGATTTTCTCAAAATCTTCCATCCACGTTTCCGGAACACTCAGGCTGTTTGCAACCGTTGGTCCTCCATCTCGGTTAAACATATTCGAGATGTTGGCAAGTTTTTCAGGATTCCGCATAACCCAACTTTTCGATCCCAGCAATCCGAATTCTTCGCCTGCCCAGAGACAAACCATGATAGTCCGTTTCGGCTTACCCCCGGCTTTCATAATAAGGCGGGCAGCTTCCATGGCAGGGGTGGCTCCCGAACCATCGTCAACACCGCCGGTTCCTACATCATAGGCATCGAGGTGGCCGCCCATAATTACAAATTCATCAGGATATTTGGAGCCTGGTATAATACCAATCACATTGTAATACTTTATCGGACCCGGTTTAAAATGGTTGCGGATATCAAATTCGAGGAAGAAATTCCTTCGCTCCTTTGTCATTTGCTCGATGGTAGCGTACTGATGTTCGTCGAGTTTAATATCGGGCAGGGTAGGGAGATTTTCGAACGACATGCTGTCGATATTTTTTCTGTCGTAAAGCACGCGTATAGGTACCGGTGCCGATTGTATGATGCCAAGTATACCGGCCGCTTTCATCTGCCTGTAAAAGAGGGCAGGTTCATCGGCCAGTTGCAGAAGTTCTTTTTTTATACCATTATTTCCTGCTTTTTCATTCTCAGCTTCAATGTCATGATTTTTTTTGCGGATATCAATATTAGAGGCAATCAGCGAATCTCTTCTGTGATCGGATTTAGCCGTAAAATCGATGGGCCAGCCATCGCTCTTTCCTGTTATCAGCACCCATGCACCTTTCAGACGGCCTTTCATATGGTCGAATTCATCCTGGGTTTTGGGCTCAGGCAAAACATGCCCTGTTTGCAGACCTTTGGTTCCCGATGTGTACGAAGGTGTTGCGAAATGCAGGTCCATGCCGTTTTCGGCCAGCAGTTTCCCGAACCAGGGACCGCGGTTAAAACCAACCGGCACGGTTCCGGCTTCGTCCATCTGCACCTGCATTCCCCATTCCCTGAATTTCGATGCTGCCCACTCAGCTGCATTTTCATAGGCATCCGACCCTATCGGCCGGCCGCCAAAGCGGTTGCAAAGCACATCGAGGTGTTGCATGGTTTGGTTATCGGTTTTGCCGATTTCGATGATTTTGTTAACTACATCCTTTTGGGCAAATCCGGAGCCGGTGATGAGTATAAAGGTTGAAATGAGTATGAAAGTGCAAAGTTTCCGCATTTTAAATTCTCCCGGGAAATTAATGTTGAATGTTATTGAAAAGTGCAAATGAAAAGATTTTTTCCATGCAAAAGGTTCATGCAAGTACATTTTATGAAAACATGCACAGAGAATACACTGCCAGATGACAATTAACTTGTTTTAGCTCATGTTCAAAACGAATTATTGTATCTTTTCCGTGAATATAATTTTCTGTGAGTGAATTATATGAAATCCATAATTAATTAAAATACTGGCAGATGAAATGTACCTGCCAGCAATACTTATAAATTTCAACGATTAATATTTTCAGGATTGTAACTTATTCAGCTTATTCCCGATTAACTGTAGTATGACAAAAGACGATTTCGTTATGTGCGCAAAGCTTTTCACTCCAAACCTTCTGAGGTTTAGCAAGCGGGTGGCAGGCAATGCAATCGAAACGGATGATATCGTACAGGAATGTTTTGAGATTCTTTGGAAAAACATAGAAAAGGTCGAAATGAAATCGGCAAAATCGTACCTGTTCTCTGTCGCGCACAAAAAAATCATTGATTCCTTCCGCACAGATTCCAGGCTGGAAAATTTTGATTCATCAAATCATGAGCAAACTACAAATCCGGATCAAACCGATACGCACGAACTTGTTCAGCTTGCAATAAATCAAATCCCTACAATTTACAAGGAACTGCTTACGCTACGAGATCTTGAATCCTACTCATATAAAGAAATAGAGAAAATCACGCGGTTGACTGAAGCACAGGTAAAAGTGTACTTATTCAGAGCACGGAAAGCTATAAAAGAAAAGATTTTAGAACTGGAAACGGTATGAACATAGATATAAATAATTACGAAGAAATCATGTTCCGGCTGGTGGAGGATGATTTTGATGCACTAACCAGGAAAAATTTGCTACAGCAGATTGAAAAAGACGAACTGTTTAAATTTGAATGGGAATCGTGGCAAAAAGCAAAGTTCGTTGATCCACTTGAAAACTATGCTATCGAAAGCCGCGAACTGACTGAGAAAATCATCCTGATTGCCGAACCAAAGCCAGCTGGCAAAAAGCGGTTTTTCTATTATTGGGCGGCAGCAGCATCAATACTTTTGCTGATTGCAAGTTTGTTTTTAATGACAACTGATTTCAATTCCAAGCCAAAACAAGATGTTGCCCAGCATGTTTCAAAACCTCAAACTCCTGTAAAAAACGTAATTGCACCAGTTCAAAATATCAACACAACTATTGATTATACTAACCGAGAGCAAGCCCGGAATCAAAGAATAAAAAATAAGTCCTTACCGGCTGTTGTTGATTCAAATACGATTCTTCCAACAAAAAACACCTTAGCCGAAATCCCAAAAGTGATTGATTCAGTTCCGGTTAATACCAATGAACTGGCGAAAGCACCCACGAAAAACCCGCGTTACACCATCACAATCGAGAATTCGGATATTGCAGCTAACAATATAAATAACAACGATCTGGCACAAAACCCAAAAGGGAAAATCAAAAAAGTATTTACCAATACGAAAATGATGCTTAGCCGGAAACCAAATGGGGAGCCTGATAAAATATACCTGATTGGTGATGAGAACAGTTATGTATGCATAAATATTAACTACTGATAAAATGAAAAATCTAACCAAATTCTTAGTATTGATTATTGGAATGACATCGTTTGTAACGATGGCACAAAATGCAGATTCTGTTATTGTAATCTATCAAAACCAGAAGACAATAGTTCCATTACCGGCATTTGGTAGCCAAACATCAGTAAGCTATGCCGATTCGAATAAGGTTGTGGAAATTGGTGTCTGGTTGCGAAAACCGGGCGAAACTTCCCCTTTTTCACAATTGTATTCTAATGATGTGAATTCCGTAAAGTCTAAAAACAAATCAAAATGGTTTTCACAGGTTGAAACTGGCTATATTAAAGGATTTACTCAATCGGCTGGTATACATAGCATATCTTATCGGGTAAACGATGTCCCCACTACATTAACAGAAAACTATTCATTGAATGATAGTAAAGGATATCAAATCCGGATTTCCGTTCTTGAGGGAGAGTTTTACTTGAATGAGAAATCTTCAATTATATCAGGTTTTAAATTTGGGTTTGCTCAAACGTATTTACAAGGACAATCATTGATTGTTTTAAGTGATTCCTCTGGGAATCAGATTAATTCCTACGATGAGAGTTATAAATTCAGGATAAATAGTTTCCAGTTTCTGTATCAATTTGGGTACAGCTATCATTTTAATGCTGGGAAATTACCTGTACGAATTAATGTAGGGAATAGCCTAAGCATTTTGAGTACCAGCACTAAAACTAATAATCAGCAAACATACGGCAACTATTTATTTGCAAGCGGTGGCAGGTTATCCGCTAGTTTATTGCAACCCTATTTTGGTATGGAGATTTGGAGAATAGGATTGCTTTTTTCTGCGGATTTTGAAGTTCCCTATTCTAACTATTATATTTTGCATAGTAAACTGGATGGCGGTTATATAGGATTTGCACTTACATATCGTATTTTTTAGAGTTTGATTTTTCGGAAAGAAACAAATTATGTATTATAACTTAAATGAGTAAATAAATGAAAGCAATCAGTATAATATTGGGATTGGTGATTGGGATTTCGACAGTAACATTGGCCCAGGAAGAAGATTCGATAGTTGTTACTTACGATAATCAGCATACTACAATTCCGTTACCGGCATTTGGCAAACAAACCACTATTAAAATGGCTGATTCAATCCAGATGATCGAAATTAGTGTTTCGCGAAGGGGAATTAATGATATTTCAAAGCTGGCTCTTTATCCGGCAAACACTGGGACTTCACAAAAGTCAAAAAATAAGGCAAAATGGTTTTCGCAGGTTGAAGTCGGCTATACTTTAAGTACTTTAGTTTATGAGTCTTATTCTTATCAACAAGGAGGTAATTTTCAAGGATATAAGCTTGGCCTTTCGGTTCGCGAAAAAGAGAGGAGCATCAACAGTAAAACGGTATTGGTTACCGGGTTTAAACTTGGTTATGAACAATCATTCAGAAACGTAAATGTTCAGGTAACAGGAGATAGCCCGGCATATAGAAGTAGCTTCTATAAGATGCTGTTTCCGGTTTATGGTAAAAGCCAAATTACTGCGTTTGGGTTACCCGCAAG
>CAIJPI010000070.1 GCA_903822525.1 uncultured Bacteroidales bacterium
AATATCTCCTGAAAACTATTTTATTCAGAATAAGAAGCACATTGTAAGACGATTAACAGTATGCAACTTATTTTCAATTCATAGTATGTAAATTCGGGTATGTACCTACTTCGGACTTCCGTCTTCCGACTTCGGGCCAATTTAAAACCAATTCCATTAAATTCGTAGTAGAACCCATTAATCAGATAAATAAATGTTGGATAAAAGCCACAATGTCAGTTCAAACTAGAACCGCTGCGTAACATTTACATAAATACGGCTGTAGTTGTTACCTTTTTCAAAGGTACCTTCATAGTTCAACGAACAGGAAAGTTTCTTCATGATCCGCCAGGTGAGATCTATTTCAGCCATATTCTGAGCTACGGGCGTTTCGGCACTCTGAAAAGTATATTTTACATACCTGTAGCTTGCTCCGCCGTTTAATTTCCCGGGAATAATATCGCGTGAAAAACCAAGACTGTAAATCCTGCCCGATAAATAAACCGTTTCCAAAAGGGTTGCCGAAAGCGTTGCTGAAACATGCACCAAAGGAACAACACTGTAGGTAAGATATGTATACAGATTTTTCGATGGCTTTGGATCCTGTTTACTGAAGCGGTAACCCGCATTTGCGCCAATTGTCATTAGCTTTAACGGGTGATAATTTACCTGGAACATATATCCTTTCATAGTCGCATCTTCCAACAGCTGATCCACTATGCTTTTATAGGTTTCATAATAAATAATATTTTGTCTTTCACTGTAGGATAAAGAGAGAGATAACTGACGGGTTAGCTTGTAACGTAGTGACACATAAAGGTTTGAGAGATTAGGCGTATTATTTTGTGCAAAGGAAGTATCCTGGGCCGTGATAACCTTTTTTTTGTTGTACAGATCAAATTCGATGGATCCAAAGAAATAAAGCTTCTTCAGCAGCGAATTGGAATGTTGCAGATAAGCAAATCTCCGGTCGGTATTCCCGTTATTCTGTTGTTCAACAAAGGCTATCGAGGTTTGCATATTTCCACCTTGCTTATTCACATAATCGTGTCCGAAATATCCGCCATACTGGAGCAAATTAGCATTAAAACTGTAATTCATATAATCAGGCCTTGTACCTGCAAAAACTCCGGCTGAAAATGGTTTAAGTTTTGTTTCGTATTGTAGCCCGTCGATCGCACCAACATTCGAAAGGCGGGGATTGATCTTCCGCCCTACAGAAACTGTATTATTCCGGTTAAAGGCATAATTCAGCGACAGGCTGTAAATCTTAAGTCCGTTAAATATATCATTCTTAACTTCACTCCACTCGTTTATTTTATGCACGAATGAAATGTAGGTTTCGCCTGATAACTTTGAGTTGCCCAGATTTTGCGCATCGAGCGAGAGATTATAGCGCATACGTTGGGAAAAATCAGAAGAACCCGAAAAATTCGAATACGAAGAAAGTGAAATACGCCCACTGACATGTTGTTTCAACGTTGCAGGGATCTCCTTTTTTACCTGAACTGTATCTGTTTGAACTGCTGCAGCTGGAATGATAGTTTGACTCTCAACTATTACGGCCTGCTCTTGTTTTACAACTTTTTTCCTGCTAAGTATCTTATCAGCCACTGCCAGCGGCTGTCTGGATAACGGAATACAAACACACGAAATGGATGAAAGAGCCTTAACAACCAGTACAGGATTTATCTTCGCAGCTTGCATCATATATAGAGTATCGCCTAACGAGATATTGGCAGTAGATTGAAACTTTACATATACATTCTGTGAAGTCACAAATGAAATTGTTCCTTCTTCAGTATCACCCGATGTCTGCCCTTTGAGGCTTAACCCGATAATGAACAAAAGAAATACAGGAAGTAGTCGTTTCATACTGTTCTTTTAGTTACTCTTAAAAATGCTGTTTTCCATCCTTTTACCACCCGATCCATTGGGGTGACAATTCAGGCAGGCTGAACTCAGATATTGATACCCGCTTACCCCATTGTGATCACTGTTGGTTGAACTCTGCGGATGGCAGGAGGTTGTACAGGTGTAAACAGCAAAGTTGGAAGGATTTTGATGGCAATCGGAACAGGAATTCCATTCTCCTTTGTGTTTCCCTGAATAAATCGGGAAATATTGCCCGTCGTGATTAAAAGTTGAAGGGCTCCAGGCAGTTTGTGTATGACAATCTGCACAAGTGGTCGGAAATTGAGCTGTAGCATGATTAGGGTTTGTAGCCTGATTATAATTGCTCTGATGGCAACCAACACATGTATTCGGTGTATTTGCATACCCGTTCGAATGACACAGTGAACAATTATTCGCCACTACAGCATGTGCACCGATAAGCGGATACACTGTGTTATGGTTAAACGTGGCTGGCGCCCATGCAGTTTGGGAGTGACAGGTTTCACAACTTGTAGCAAACTGTGCTGTAACATGATTTGGATTTGTGGTCTGGGTGTAATTGACTGAGTGGCAACCATAGCAGGTGTTTGGCGAATTCACATAATTCCCGTTATGACATGTTGCACATTCATTGGCAATAGGTACATGTGCACCTGAAATAACATAGTAATTGTTATGGGTAGCGAAAGTGGCTGGGCTCCATCCGGGATTGGTGGTATGACACACAGCACAATCATTCGAAATACCAAGGGCTGCATGATTAGGATTAGCCGACTGATTATATGCTGGCGTATGGCAACCGGCACAAACAGGAGATGTTCCTACATATCCGCTGGTATGACAATTAACGCATTGCGCTGTTGCATGTCCACCTGTTAAAGGGAAACCGGCTGCATTATGGTCAAATCCTTGTGCCGAACCGTCAGGGTGGCATCCCAGGCAGGCAGGACTGTTGTATTGGTACCCTCCTATTCCCTGGTGCTCATTATCCATCGAAGGCTGAGGATGACACGATCCGGTACAGGTATATACTTTATAATCAGAAGGATTTGTATGGCAATCAGCACAACTATTCCATTCTCCGTTATGCTTACCCGAATAAATCCGGAAATATTGACCATCGTGATCGAAAGTGGAGGGTTTCCATGCGGCCTGCGAGTGACAATCAGCACAGGTTACCGGAAACTGGGCTGCAGCATGCGATGGATTGTTGGACTGTGTATAATCAGCAGTATGACAATCATTACACGTTACCGGTATGGTGGAATAATTTCCTTTGTGACAATCAGCACAGCTATTTGCAATGGGAATGTGAGCACCTTCAAGGTTAGAGTGTGTCGGGTATGTTGCAGGTTTCCAGCCGGCATCCGTTGTATGACAGGCCGCACAATCTTCAGTAAATTTGCTGCCAGGTGATTTGTGATTCGGGTTGGTGGACTGGTTATAATTATTAATATGGCAACTTGCACATACATTTGATGTACCAGTAAATCCACTGGTATGACAATCAGAACATGGGGTGGTAGTATGGGCTCCTGTTAAAGGGAAGCTGGATTTGCTGTGATCGAAACTCCCTTCGCCATCCCCGGTGGGATGACATGAAAAACATGCATCACTATTGTAACTATATCCGCTAACCCCATTATGTTCATCATCTGTATCACCTTTATTGTGTTCATGGCAGTTAGTACATGAAAATTGTGTATAATTCCCTGGATTAGTATGGCAATCGGAACAGGAATTCCATTCCCCTTTGTGTTTTCCTGAATAAATCGGGAATGAACGTGAATCATGATCAGTATATTCAGCCGGTTTCCATCCAGGATTTAATGAGTGACATTCTTTGCAGTTAGTTGAAAAATTCAGGGATGTGTGATTAGGAATGGTTGTAGAATTATAATCAGGCTGGTGGCAGGAGGCACATTCTGATGGTATTTTTGAATAACTCCCAGAAGTGTGGCAGGTTCTGCAATCATTTATGGCATGACCTCCTGTAAGCGGAAAGAAATTATGGTTAACACCGGCACCTTTCCAGGTAAATGAATTTATATTATGACATTCGGAACAGTTTGTCGAATAATTGGCTTGTTGGTGGTTGGGACTGGTTGCTGCCAGGTAATTATGCTTGTGACAATCATAACACTCAATTCCCATTGGATCGAATCGCAGAAGTGATGCAGTAGCAGACGCTGTTGCATTTGCTGACAAAAGATTTTTGTGGCACGCTTTGCAATCTGCAGTAGTATGAGGCCCTATAAGTGGGAAGCGGCTTTGCTGATGAAGGCTGGTAATATTTGTAACAACCCATGAATTGGGAGTATGGCACCTTGCACATTCATTTCCCACTGTCTGTTCATGGATATCCGTATGGCAGCTGTTGCATTCGGATTGTGTTTTGGCAAATTCGAGCGACGTATGACAATCTTTACAGCTCACTTGCTGATGCTGCCCAACCAATGGGAACTTTGTACCGTCATGATCGTACGCAAGGGTTTTCAGATCCACCTTCCACCCTTCAGTTTTATGGCAATCATCGCAGTTGGCTTTGAAACTTTCACCATGTGGCGATTTTTGGGCTGACAGACTTACAGTAAGCGCCAGCAACAGAATTAAAGATGACAGTCTTCGCATTTGGTTTTGTTTGTTTTGTAAAGTACAAAAGTCACTCCTTGATCAGTTACATCTTTATGGCACTTATTACAGGCCACATTCACGTGTTTTCCATCCAGCACAAACTTTGCAGTACTGTGATCGAATCTTGAGGCAGGTTTAAACGAATCGGAATTATGACATTTCTTACAATCCGTAATTCCATTGGTTTCAAATTGTTTAACATGCACATCCTTATGGCAGCTGGTGCAGTTGATAGGTATTCCGGCAAATTTCTGGTTAGCGTGGCCTGTCTTCTCCTTGTTGAAATGACAATCGCGGCAGGTTTGCCTGGTATGCGCCCCTTCCAGTTCAAATTGGGTCTTTTTGTGATCAAAATCGACCCTGTTCCAGCTGTCCTGGTTGTGGCAGGCTTCACAGGAAGCATCAGGATAATACTTCTCGCTGATATACGGTTGATGTATATTGCTGTGACAATCCTTGCATTGTTGTCCAATTTCCCTGAACGACCATTTCTCCTGTTTCTTATGGCAGGCAATGCACGGGGTGGCAATATGCGCACCCTTTAAAGGGAAAACTCCTGCATCGTGCTGCTCGAGGGTAAACGAAAATTCTGTAAAGCCATTCATAGTATGACAGGCCGAACAATCGGGAGAAACTCCGTTTTTTGCAAACTGACTGTTGTGATAATCCGTGTGACAGTCGGTGCAGCGCTTAAAGTTTAAAGGTGTTGTCAGTTTTCCCTTATGACATAACTTACAGGCAACTTTCTGGTGCTTACCTGTGAGTTGGAAATCGGCACGGCTGTGATCGAAGTTTTTAACACCGCCAACTACCGTAAACGATTCATTATTATGACATTCGGCACAATTCTGTCCGAATTTATTAGCATGAGGATCTTTGTGACAATTGGTGCAATTGCTGGCCTTTATACCTTTGAATTCCTGAAACTTTACTCCGTTTTTTAGTGAGGTCTTATGACAATCGGCACACAATATCAGTTCGTGCTTGCCTGTAAGTTTGAATTTTGAATTGTCATGATTGAATTTTGAGGCCGGTTTAAATTTCTCATCGTTATGACAATCGGCACAGTTTGATGAAAGTGTTTTTTGATGATAATCAGCGTGGCAGTTTAAACATTCCGTTTTTAACCCGAGATAAGTGAATTTTTTAGCTCTAATCTTAGCATCCTTAATAAACGTTGGTTTATGACAGTCGGCACATTTTTTCTTGCTGTGTGCTCCAGTCAACTTGTATCCCGAAAGGTTGTGATTAAATTTGTCCTTATCAAACCTTACGATCTGAAACGTTAATCCATGATGGTCGTTGTGGCAGCCGGCACACTGCTTCCCTTTCACTTCAGCTGATGCATGATATCCTTTCTGCTGATCAATACGGACTTTTAATTCGGTATGGCACGCAAGGCACTTCGTATTCGATACTTTTTCACCCAGAATATGACATTGAGTGCAATTCGACATCCCTTCGAGGTGCGAATGCACTTTGGCCAATTCACCGGGCGAAATCTGAGCATGTGAACTCAGGCTGAACAAGAAAGCAAGTACAACACCATACAGAAGACGTCCAACATTAATTTTCATACTCTATTAACCTCTCAATATTAATTTTCGTGTTTCAAAACAGCTTCGCCAAACTTCTTAGTGATATTAATACCCGCTTTCTTAAGGAAGTCTGTGGGAAGTTCACCTCCGGCAAAAATGTATATCAGGTCATTTTCAATATAAAGTTCTTCCCCAGGCTTGTCCGTTGAAAGCACAACAGAATCCTTGTTGATAATCAAAGGGTTTGTATTAAAAAGCACGTTAACCCTGCCTGAAATAATAGCATCTTTTATCTTCTCGCTGTTTTTAACTTTTATCCTGTTAAAAGCTTCGTTACGATACGAAAGAGTAACATTATTCTGATCAGCCAACAGTAAAGCTGATTCGATGGCCGAATCGCCGCCGCCAACTATCATAATGTTCATCCCATTAATATCCTCAGGTTCCAGCAGCCTGTATGCTACCTTTTCCTGTATTTCACCCTCTACACCCAGTTTGCGGGGTGTGCCCCGCCGGCCAATGGTCAGCAATACCGTTTTGGCAGTTATCAACTCCCCGGTTCGTATTTCAATACTGAAATACCCATTTACAGGTGTAATGGATTCAACTTTTGTATTTTCCCGGATAGTAATATTGTTTTTCTGCAGCGCTGAATTCCATAAATCCAACAATGAGGATTTACTGGTTTCGAATAATTTCACTTTACCGTAAAGCGGGAGTTCCATGGCCGAAGTCATGACTATTTTTTGACGAGGGAACGAGAAAACAGTACCGCCCAATGTATCCTGCTCGAGCGTAAGAAAATTAAGATTATGTTTTTTAGCATTGAGAGAAGCTGAAATACCGGCCGGACCGGCACCTATAATTACAAGGTCGTATGTAGCATCATGCGTTTTACGAAGTGTTTTTACAATATTTTCAACGGCCTGCCTCCCCTGCTCAACAGCATTTTTTATCAGCCCCATGCCGCCCAGTTCGCCGGCTATATAAATACCGTTCACATTGGTTTCGAAATTCAGGTTAATGTGCGGCAATTCAACGCCCCGCTTTTCGGTGCCTATACAAAGTGTTATGGCCTGAGTGGGGCAGGCATGAAAACAAGCCCCGTGACCAATGCATTTCGAAGCATTAATGGTGGTTGCCTTGCCATCCTTTATACCAAGTATATCATGTTCGGGACAGGCGGCTATACATGCACCCGTGCGGATACAACTGTCTTCATCAATTACCGGGTGCAGGGATACCGGTTCGTACATACCTTCCAGTTTAGCCTTCACAATTTTGGCTTCAACCTTTTTCGAATCCCGTTTCTGCTTACGTAAATAGATAAATATAACAATGAGGCAAAACAAAATTACCACTGAATAAATAACGACTTCTTCGAGGAGGATTTCGTTCATAGTTAAAAGATCCATTTGTAACCAAAAACAATGGTAACGGCAACATGTATTATCATGATTATAAGCATAACAAGTGCAAATGGCAGATGTGCCACATGCCAGTATTTAAATAGGTTTTGCATAACAACCAGCCGTTCGATTCTCCGGTTAAGCGACATTTCATTTTTTACCAGGCTCAACACCTGCAACCGCTGCGCTTTTGGAAGATTATTCTTTCTTAATGTGGCCTTTACCGTCCTGATGGTACTCAGGTTTTCCATAGAGTTGCGAAAACTGCGGGTGAAAAAATTGCTCTGACGAAACTCCGGCTTAACTTTAATCGCATCAACAATTACCTTATAACTTGTCTCATCCAGTTGTGCAGAACCCGTAAGTGCTTCACCTATATCACCCTTCATATCCCTGATTTCGGTCAAACTTAGTTCCCGCCCTTCAATACTTCTGGGAATCTGTATGTAAATAAATCTTCCTACGATACCGCTCAGAAATACAGCGACCATGCTCCAGAAACTGATGGCGACTATACCTCCGAATTTAAAAGAAGTATGAAACAGAACCAGGATGGGCCCAAGCGTACACAGGAAAATATGAAATTCGAGCCAGTGTTTTAAAACTCCAATTCGTGAAAAAATTCTATACCTTTTCCTTAACATGTAAAATGAAACCCCAAGGATCATCAGCGCTGAACCCAGAATACCCATTCCATGCCCTAAAATTCCGCTTGGTTTAAGGGTAGTATGATCCTGATGAAAAAACCTTTCCTCAAGACTTATTTTATAATATGCATAGCCTTTGTTTAAAATAGCAGCTAATACAATTATGACAATTATTGACAAACCGAAAATATAGATTCTGTGAGCTGTTTTATTCATGAAATGAACCTTTTTGATTCAGAAATGAACTGAATATGAGTGAGTGAGATTAACAAAGGTAGCAAAAATGAGACTTTCAATCCGGGAAATCAGCTATTTAGAACGATTCTGAATATTGAAATTTGTTCTTCTTACTTTAAAATCTAGGATAAAAACTTTGGTTTTCAAGGTCATTTTTTACACGCGGCAGGTGACAAATATGCAGAGATATACATTTAAAAGTATTTAATGTTTTAAGTATCAAATGCATAAAGCATTTACTACTTATTCATATAGTTTATAAACGTAAGAGTCATAAGTAATATTATAAACACTCATAAAGCAAGGCCATTTTTAAAGCAATTTTGTTTTTCGAATATCTTGAAAACAGATCAGATAGTGGCTGAAAAGATGTAATTTTAAGGGTGGCTTATTCAAGGCATAATAAGTTTGCCGGACCAGAGGATATTTTTAATATTTTTGTAGCAGGTATGAAGAAACTAAAATATATTGCTGCAATACTATCAATTATTATCGCACTGCTCATGAGCATTGATGATAGTTTTTCGATGTATTTCGATATTCATGCCACCGAAATGCCTTTACAGTCCGATTGTTCTCATGCATCGCATTTCCATCCGCTTTCGCTTACAGATCACTTTTTCCATAAAGCATCTGCCTCGGGTGCTGCGGTCTCCCCTTCTATCCTTTTTCAGATTTCCCTGAACGACAAGCCGGTTGCAGATCTTTATCTCACTTCCATCTGGCAGCCTCCCAAAAAAGGCTGATAATTACACTGGTGTTTCTTATTACATAGCCTGGATTAGATATTCAGGCATTTACTGCATAATAGTATTTATAGAATTATTCAGCTTTATTAAAGTCAGGAGCAGGAAACCATTATGGAAAAAGAGAAAAAGAGAGTTGCCGGAATATCTGTACTTGCGGCTATTTTTTTAACCGGATTTAAGCTTATAATCGGCTTGCTCACAGGGAGTCTTGGGATTTTGTCGGAAGCATTGCATTCGGGACTCGATCTGGTAGCGGCCGTAATAACTTATTTCTCAGTGCGTATATCCGACAGGCCGGCAGATAAGAAACATCATTTCGGACATGGAAAAATTGAAAACTTCTCCGCTCTTATCGAAACAATCCTGCTTATAATAACCTGTGTGTGGATTATCTACGAAGCCGTTAACAGGCTGTCGTCAGGCAAAACACACATCGAGGTTAACGTATGGAGCTATATTGTAGTAATTACTTCCATAGTTGTGGATATTTCGCGATCGCGTGCTTTGTACAAAGTGGCCCGCAAATTTAACAGCCAGGCACTGGAAGCAGATGCGCTTCATTTCTCGACCGATATCTGGAGTTCGGCAGTTGTGCTGGTCGGATTGTTATGTGCCAACTTCGGCCTGTATGCAGCTGATTCAATTGCTGCATTGGGAGTAGCGGTCATTGTACTGGGGGTTTCGTACCAACTCGGCAAAAGGGCTATAAATGTACTACTCGACGGCAGCCCGGTGACGCTCAGTGACGAAATTACCTCATTAATACAGTCTATCCCTGAAGTAAACCATTTCCATGACCTGAAAATAAGGGTAGCCGGCGCTGATACTTTTGTGAATATCACCATTCATGTTGATGCGGCACTCAATATTAATGAGGCACATGCCATTTCGCATAAGGTTGAAGAGGTTATCTGCAAAAACATAAAACGATGCCAGGTACAGATACATTATGAACCTGAAGAAAACTAAACTGTCGTACAACTAAGTAAAAACAAAAAAACTAACCTTTACAAACTTGAAACTATGAAAACGTACATCTGGAGTTTACCCACACGATTGTTCCATTGGCTGCTTGTGGCCGGAATGGTAGCTGCATACTTATTAGGAGAAGAAGAAGAATTATTATCGGTCCATTCAGCTGTTGGCTATGCAGTTGGAATTCTGATAGTCTTCAGGATCATCTGGGGATTTGCTGGTCCAAAATATTCAAGATTCCGCGATTTCCCGGTTGGGATCAGCTCGCTGAAATCCTTTATTTCAGATATGAAAGGAAGCAAAAATCAATCACCTGGCCACAATCCGGCTGCATCGTTAATTATGCTTGGCATTATCTTTTTCACTTTACTTATAGTTGTTTCAGGAACATTATTACTGGCATCGGAAGGGCAGGGATTTTTTAGTTCCTTTTCCATTGGCATGTCACCGGACTCGTTGAAAGAAGTCCACGAAATAGCTGTTTATATTGTGATCGGACTGGTAATAGTTCATTTGCTGGGAAATCTTGTTGATTTTATCTTTCATAAAGAAACCGGTACCCTTCAGTCTATATTTACCGGGTACAAAAATATTGAAGGAGAAAGCGTAAAACTGACATCATTTCAGAAGATACTTGCAGCAATAGGTATTATTCTGGCATTGGCAGTTATACCCTATACCCTGCTGAACCAGAAGATCGATCCGAAAAATGAAGGCACTGAACAGCAGGGCAAGGAAAGTGAAAGTGATGAGGATGATGATTAGCTTAGCAGAAGAAGTATTGAATAATATTTCAGCCTGATATGCTCACTGCTTTGCCAGGCAGTTCAGAACTTGCCATAGAGTTTGAATACTATTCCTGGTGTATACAGCAATATCCCTTCGGGCCTGCCTGAAGAGGAGAAAGGAGAGAATCCCGACCTGAAATGAATGCACGCGCCGAAAGCCCCCGTTTCGAAAGCGGGGCCGGCAAGCATTCCAAAATCAGCACCTTTCAGATTATCCCAGTAATTGGCCTTGATCATTCCATAACCAAAATAACCGCCTAACTGAATATGGAGCCTGGTTTTAGGATACCGGGCAAGCCAGTCGATACCGACAATACTTCTTCTGAACGAATGTATGCTATCGGATGTTTTATCCGAAAATCGGTTTTTCCCCGTTTCAAAAAAACCTCCGAAACGGAAAGTCTCATTGAAATCCCTTGCATAAAAAATTCGCAGAAATGCACTTGGCTCGTTGTCAGGCCAGAAATCGAAAGGAGTATCAAAATACATCCCTTTAGCCATGAAAGGGATATAGTTAATCCCGATACCGGCTATATTCCGGTTCACTTTATTTTGCCCTGATACGTTGACTCCAATCAAAACGAAAAGAAATAAAAACACAGCA
>CAIJPI010000071.1 GCA_903822525.1 uncultured Bacteroidales bacterium
GATAAATGCGATCTCTTTTTTCAATGTTGTTTGCCCGTGTGCTGTATCATAAAGCAAATAACGCATCATAATCGACAATTGAATAATTGTATTTTTTGCATCCTCAGCATTTATATCAATTAGCGCATGGATATTATTCAGGGTATTCATGAAAAAATGTGGACTAACCTGATGCCTGAGTAAAGCCAGTTCAGTCTGCAGTTGAACTTTCTCGAGGTCTTTGCGTTTACTTTCTTCATTGAGCCATTGCGAAACCATTTTAACAGATGTGCTTACACCAATAACCAGTAATGCAATAATAAAATTATCAAAAAACATCATGATAATCGGCTTCTGCTCAGGTTGAACGGCAGGTTGATATCCCATAGGCGGTGGCATTCCCGGGCCTAATTCCATTGGAGGCATACCCGGGCCAAGATCCATGGGTGGCATTGATAAAGGCTGTGCGGGAGCCAGGAACATCCGTATGGAAATAGTTACACTAACCACTGCAATTATTGCAAATAAAGTGGAAAGAATGAATATGCGATACTTCTTTTGAAATAATAAACGTGGAACTAAAACTAAAGTATTAAGCAGAAAAAGCAATAAGAATGAGAACATCCTGATCCATTCCCCTATAACCTTATCCCAATTTATAATATCAAAGTAACGATGGCTATAATATGGGATTGCAAATATTCCAATCCAAACCACAATAAACACAAAGAATTCAATCTTCCGTATGTTATACGTTCTGTTTCTCATATTCATCGGGTGGGCATCAATATTGTTTTCACAAAGATATACCCGGCTTTGTTGAATACCAAATTAAATCAGTACAATGCTGAAACTGCTCAACAAAACAATGGACTTGATCAGTAAAAGCACCCCTTCATTTTTATAAAAATAAAATAATTTTTCCTGTAACATTACCATCGTCTCAGCGTCATATTGTAAATTTTTTTTATGCCTCTAAAATCAGCCTTCTTATTGTTTTTGCTTCTACCCTATTTTGCCCTTCCCCAGAACAAAACCTATACCACCCAAAAATTAATTTCAACACCTCCTGTAATTGATGGCAAATTCGACGATTCCTGCTGGAAACAAGTGGATTGGGCAGGCAATTTCGTTCAGTTTCAGCCATACGAAGATTCTCTTCCAAGCCAGCAAACATCATTCGCCATACTTTACGACGACAACAACCTGTATGTGGCCATAAAAGCTTCCGATACCGAACCCGATAAAATCAATAAGCGATTGTCGCGACGTGATGAAGATGAAGGCGACTGGGTTGGGATAGTGCTCGACAGCTATGAAGATAAGCTTACAGGGTTTAGTTTCTGTGTTACTGCAGCAGGAGCAAAAATAGATGCTATTTTCACTAACGACAATTCGCAGGATCCCAGTTGGGATCCCATCTGGTACGTAAAAACAACTTCGGATGCTGAAGGCTGGAATGCTGAAATCAGGATCCCTCTCTCACAACTGCGCTTTACTAAAAAAAACAGTTACGAATGGGGCCTTGATATAATTCGTTTTGTTCATCGTAAGAGCGAATTATCCTTCTGGAAACCTTTACATAAAAGTTCATCCAAAGTAGTTAGTGACTTCGGAATACTGGAAGGCATCTCTAATATTTCGCCTAAAAAGGATATTGAGCTATTCCCCTTTGCCCTGGGCAAACTCACTTACTCTGAAAAAGAAGACGGCAATCCGTTTGCCACCGGGAAAGATAAATCCTATTCAGCTGGGCTGGATGGAAAAATAAGCATCACAAACGACTTTACGCTGAATATGACCGTTAATCCTGATTTCGGTCAGGTGGAAGCAGACCCTTCGCAGGTAAACCTCTCAGCTTTTGAATCCTTCTTTCCTGAAAAAAGACCTTTTTTTATTGAAGGAAGGAATATCTTTAATTTCAGGATGACATCGGGCGACGGCGACGGTTCGAGTACAGGGATGTTTTACTCCCGCAGAATCGGGAGGACACCCCATTTTGAACCGGATTTAAATGAAAATGAGTACGCCCGTATACCGGACAACACTAATATCCTGGGTGCTTTCAAGCTTTCAGGAAAAACCCACAAAGGAACATCTATTGGAATACTCGAATCATTTACCCAGAAAGAAAATGCGGATATCAGTAGAAATGGCGTACAGCGTAAATATCCCGTGGAGCCCTTTACCAATTATATTGTTGCCCGGGTGGAACAGGATATCGACAAAGGCAATACCGAAGTGGGAGGAATATTTACTGCCACCAACCGTGATATCAATAATGAAAATTTCGTCAGTTTACCGGCTTCGGCATACACAGGTGGCATAAACATGACCCACTACTGGGATAATAAAAATTATTTTGTTACCGTTAAAGGAATCTTTAGCAATATTATTGGGTCAACAGAAGCAATTACCGATTTACAGACAAGTTCAGTTCATAACTTCCAGCGACCTGATGCCTCCCACCTTCAGGTGGACAGCTCGCGCACCCGTATGATCGGACATGGTGGAACCCTCGAATTTGGCAAGTTCGGTGGCGGGCATCTCAGAGCATTGTCATGGATTACCTGGTCGTCGCCCGGACTTGATTTCAACGACCTGGGATTTATGCAGCAGGCTGACAACATTCAACAGGTTGTCTGGATTGGTTACAATGAATGGAATCCAAAGCATTTCTACAATTCTTATGAATTCGGAGGCGATCTGTATACTTTGTGGAACTTTGCAGGATTAAATGCATACAAAGGGATAGACTTTAACGGAAACCTACAGTTTAAAAACTATTATTCGGTCTTTATGGGTGTAAATGCCCAGGGCTCATCTTTATCAGCCTATGACCTAAGAGGTGGCCCTATGCTCCGGATTCCCGGTAGTATCAATTACAATGTCGGGGTGAACAGCGACCAGAGGAAAAAATTACAGATGAGCATTTCCCTGATGAACCGCTGGAGTAAGTATGACAATTCGAATATTTCGCTTATTCAGTATTCCTTGACGTATAAGCCGGTTAATGCTGTATCGGTTTCGCTATCGCCGGAATTTTTCACTGCACAGGATAATCTGCAATATGTAACCACCATTGATGCAAACGGGCAGGATAATTATATTATGAGCCGCCTCATCAGCAAGCAATTTTCGCTTGCAGCACGTATTAATGTCGGAATTACACCTGATATGTCAATACAATACTACGGGCAGCCTTTCTTCTTCTCAGGCGATTATTCGAATTTTAAAGTTATGACCGACCCCGATGCTACTGATTATTACGACAGGTTCCACGAATATTCAGCAAGCGAATTGCAATACGACAGCGAATCAGCTACTTACCAGGTTGACAGGGATGGCAACGGAACTGATTTTAGCTTCGATAATCCCGATTTCCATTTTCTACAATACCGGTCAAACCTGGTATTCAGATGGGAGTATAATCCAGGGTCAACCTTTTTCCTGGTATGGTCGCAGGGACGCACCCTCGACGGACCTGAAGGGAGATTCTTTTTAAATTCCTATACCGATGAATTGCTGAAATCGCAACCCAGGAATGATTTCCTTATCAAAGTTTCGTATGCACTGATTTTTTAAGTTCCCGCCTTAGTTCCTTTGTGTGCTGACTGAGGGCAGCATTCTCCTGAATTTCAATTTCATGAAACCATCAGCTATTAAAAATGGCTGATTATCCGACATGTTTTAAGCCTTAAACATGAGTGATTTAGGATGTAAAAAACAAGTTGGCTTACTGTGGAAATATAAACATACCAAATTTATATTATATTCATTATCTGCATGTTAGTATTTGTCCGGATTACTAAAATTGTTGATAAATTCTTATCTCACCGTACACCCTTTCCCTGTTTATCCCAATAAAAATGTCTATCTTTGCTATTCAATAACGATTAAATTGCATCAAACTGAATATGAGCGAATTAGAAAATAATATGAATGCCAGTGGAACTGGTCTCGGAAATGGTAATGGCACTTACACAGCTGACAATATCCAGGTACTCGAAGGACTCGAAGCAGTGCGCAAACGCCCTGCCATGTATATTGGCGATATCAGTGTTAAAGGACTACACCACCTGGTATATGAAGTAGTCGACAACTCTATAGATGAGGCAATGGCAGGGTACTGTAACCAGATCATTGTTACTGTGCTTCCTGACAACTCCGTGAGGGTTACCGATAATGGCCGTGGTATCCCGACTGATTATCATGAGAAGGAAAAGAAGTCAGCTCTCGAAGTAGTAATGACGGTGTTGCATGCCGGTGGTAAATTCGATAAAGGCTCTTACAAGGTATCCGGAGGTTTACATGGAGTAGGTGTTTCCTGTGTGAATGCACTTTCTATCATGTTAAAAGTAACTGTTCACCGCGATGGCAAAGTTTTCGAGCAGGAATACTCGCAAGGCAAGCCTCTTTATGCAGTGCGTGTTGCCGGCGAAAGCGATTATACCGGAACTACAGTGCATTTCAAGCCCGATAATACTATTTTTATAACCGAAACATACGATATCAGTATTCTTTCAGCACGATTACGTGAGCTTGCTTTTCTGAATAAAGGCATTGAGCTTACCTTGATCGACGAGCGCGAAAAAGATGATGACGGCAATTTCATCAAAGAAGTATTCTTTTCAACCAAAGGATTAGTCGATTTTATCGAATACCTCGACGCAACACGCGAAAAGCTCATTCCTGAGCCCATTTACATGGAAGGCGAGAAAAACGATGTTCCGGTTGAGCTTGCCATGATGTATAACACATCGTTCTCCGAGAATATTCATTCCTACGTCAACAACATTAATACACACGAAGGCGGAACTCACCTGGCAGGTTTCAGGCGCGCACTTACCCGCACATTAAAATCGTATGCTGATAAGTCGGGAATGCTCGACAAAATCAAATTTGATATTGCAGGCGACGACTTCCGTGAAGGCCTTACAGCTGTTATTTCGTGTAAAGTAATGGAACCTCAGTTTGAAGGACAGACCAAAACCAAACTTGGAAACAACGAGGTTATGGGTGCTGTTGATCAACTGGTTTCCGAAATGCTGAACTACTACCTCGAAGAACATCCAAGCCAGGCCCGCATGATTGTGAGCAAAGTAATACTTGCAGCTACGGCGCGTCATGCAGCCAACCAGGCACGTAAACTTGTTCAGCGTAAGAATATTCTTACTGGTTCCGGATTACCCGGTAAACTTTCCGACTGTTCGGAAAGCGATCCTGCTCTTTGTGAACTATACTTAGTCGAAGGTGACTCTGCAGGTGGAACGGCCAAGCAAGGCCGCGACCGGAAATTCCAGGCTATTCTGCCATTGCGTGGTAAAATTCTTAATGTTGAAAAAGCTATGCAACACCGGATCTTCGACAGCGAGGAAATCCGGAATATGTTTACCGCCATGGGTGTTTCAATAGGCACTGAAGAAGACTCTAAAGCACTCAATGTTGTTAAACTACGGTATCACAAGATCATCATTATGACTGATGCTGACGTGGACGGAAGCCACATTGCCACGCTTATCCTTACATTCTTCTTCCGCTACATGAAAGAACTTATTGAAAACGGGTATATTTACATTGCAACTCCGCCTTTGTACCTTATAAAGAAAGGGAATACCGAACGCTATTGCTGGAACGATGAGGAGCGGGTTAAATTATTATCCGAATTATCGAAAGACGGATCAGAAAAAGGAATACATATACAACGTTACAAAGGTTTGGGAGAAATGAATGCCGAACAGTTGTGGTCGACCACTATGAATCCCCAGTTCCGCACCTTACGCCAGGTTACCATTGAAAACGGATCAGAAGCCGACCGCGTTTTTAGCATGCTGATGGGTGACGAAGTACCTCCACGTCGAGAGTTTATTGAGAAAAATGCGAAATACGCAAATATCGATACCTAGAATCTTCGGGATTGATACTACCCGGGATATAAATTTAAAAGCCAGTGCATGATTGCGCTGGCTTTTGCTTTTAGGGCATGCCATATACATAGCATTCTGTTGACAATTAACATATGCACTTTTATCACGCCCTATTTATTTTGAAATGAGGGAGAACGGGATCACTTAAGGACTTGACACTTTTATTCCAAAGACAAACTTATTCCGGGACTTTTTGAGACTGTCTTACCTTCAGATAGGAATAACCTGTTTACTGTCAAATTGAGCGAAGTCGAAATGCCCTTGTCCAGCGATAAAATCTAAAAAATGAGATGATTTGGTGGGCTTCGATTCCCCTTCGGCAGGCTCAGGGCAGGCTTCTCAGCCTGACAGTAAATAGAGAAATTGACTTATTAAAGCACAAAATTTAGAATTCAGACAGTCTCTTAAATTGTTTCAAAAACATCACAAATAATAAGGACTTGATCGAATTTAGAGGGTGTCTATACTATCCATTACTTATTGCCCGGTTCAGGAAAGTCATAAAAGGCTGTAGTTCCTGCAACATTGCCATAATCTGATTCTGGTACTTGCCGGTAGTA